>JBMNQH010000001.1:0-313734 GCA_050944035.1 Oscillospiraceae bacterium
ATATAGAAGGAATATAAAAAATAATTGCGTCTGTCAATCGGACAGACGCAATTAAGAAATGATGTACGGTTCAATTATTGTATGAAAGCTGTGCAATCGTTGTGAAATCGGTCATACTAAGCACAAACAATGCGTCGTCTCCGACGATATAAACCGTATCGTCGATATACAGACCCCGTGCATCATAGCAACTGTACCAGTAGTCGCTGTCAAATGCGATCTCTGCCTGAAGGGAAAATCCCTCTGTTGCACTGTATCCATAGATCAGGTAACCGCTATCTGTGGGAAAAGCGATCAGATTTTGCTCTGCCGAGATCAAGATGGCCTTGTGGTTGTTGAGTGCGATGGACCAGTCCGCATCGATTTGAGTGGTGTTCTGTACCGAGACGGCAGTGGGGTCACTGATATCGAACATTGTGAGCTTCATACTCTCTGTTTCACCAGTTTCCTCGTCGGCCTCCATGCCGAGCCCAAAGAGCAGCCCCTCGCTGTAGGGATGCAGGTATTCAGAAAATCCAGTAATCTTTAGGGAGTCCAGCATGGTTGGTGCGGCGGGATCGCTGACATCAACGGCAAAAAGCGGATCAGTCTGATAGAACGTGACAAAATAGGCGATCTCATCAGCGAAGCGAACCGAATACACAGATTCCTCGTTTGCCAGATCTGTGATGCTGCCAATGGGTTTTAAATCGCTGTCCAAGGTATAGAGTGCGTTGGAGCTTTGGGGATCCTGCCACTCGTAGTTATCCCACTCGTGTGCCTTGTCGGAATAGATGCTATAGTTGGAAACATCAACGGTCGTAACCACGCGAAGAACACCGTCGTATTCATCTGCGGCAAACTGATTGACCAGATAGCCGTCTATGCTGCCGGTTGCTGCAAGTGTGAATGCACCATTTGAGATCGAAAAGCGATAGATGTCTGTGATGCTGGTGGCAGTGTAATCTACAACGCTGTATTGATCTTTCTGATAGGGGTCTGACGCGGTCTCCTGATATACGGTATGAAAGAGATATAGATTGTCCTGATTCATGTATAGAGCAGAACTGCCATCCATGACAGCAGTATCTGAGATTTGGGTGCCGGTTTTCAGATCATAGGAGACAAGAACCGTATAGTTGTCACACTGCACGTCAGGAGGAAGATAGATATGGTCACAGGCAATTGCGGATCGCTCCGAATTCCTGTAAAGAGAGGGGACATAGGTCGTTGGCGTATCCTCTTCCGGCTCTGTATAGACGGTATAGGAGGAAGCAACGTAGAGAATGCCGTCCGACAGACGCGAGTCAAAGTAATTGCCGTCCTGGCCTGATGTTTCCAGCAGATTTGGAGCAGTGGGATCAGAGATATCAAATGTGCGGACGCGGACGGTATCCCGATTCAAGACATCATCGATTGCATCATTGTCGTTGTAACTGTAATCTCCATAGTTCGATAGTACCACGAGACGATCACCGGAGAGATACAGCGCATAAGGGGTATCATAGCTATAAGAATAACTGCCATCTTCGGCGTCAGACTCCTGCCACTCCTGTCCGACTGCCGTTTCAGAAAGCAGAGTGGTATTGCTTCCGTCTGCGGAGAAGATGAAAAGAGCAGTGTTTTTTAAGACGTAGATATAGGAGCCGTCCGTTTTCACAATATCCCCTTCATCAATACCCTGTACCTGGACATTGGTTTCGGAGTACGAAGCAGATAGATCGCTGCTGGAATCCTCGGCAGCAGCTTCTTTTTTTATGCTCTGACCGGAACTTCCGCTGTTTGCAGTATCGGCAAGAGCTCTTGCATCTTTACCGATACTGGTAAATGTTTTCAGTGTTTTATAGATCGTGTCATAGCTTTCCGCAGGTTTCAGCTGAACTTCCTCTTTGGATTGTGTTTCTTTCGGTGTTGACAGCGTGTCTCCACCGTTGGAGCAGGCGGCGCAAAAACCGACTAGAAAGAAAAACAGTAAAATCGAGGCGAGAGATCGCCGTTTAGACTGGGTATTCATAAAAAATCACCTCCGTAAAATTTGGGTTCTACCCATTAGACGGAGGTAATACAAAAAAGTTCCCGAAAAGGGAAAATTTATGATTTAATGTCCGCTGCGAGGCGGAACTGCCAATGTTTCCCACAGAGCATCTTTTGGATCTACATATAGGACAGCCGCACCGGTCTGCAAACTTTTGGCGACGTCGAGAATCCGCTGGTTTTTGCTGCCGCGCCATTTGAGCATCAAACTGCGCTCAGCCAGACGGAACGGCCCATCAATTAGAACATCACAAAGCGACAGAAATTCCTGCACACCCGGTTCGTGGTTCTGCATCAGCGCCTCAATGGTCCAGCCACTGTAAGCCCAGACATTTAAGCCATGTGCCCTGGCAGCTTTGGCGATGGCAGCACAGGCTTCCGGTTGACAAAACGGCTCCCCGCCGGAAAACGTGATACCGTCGGTTAGGGGATTGTTGAGCAATATTTCGATGATCTCGTCAGTTGAGCGCTCTACACCGCCGTCAAAATCGTGGGTTTGTGGATTATGACAGCCCTCGCAGTGGTGCGGGCAACCCTGTGTAAACAGTGTAAACCGCAGACCAGGTCCGTCTACAACAGAGTCCTGAATATAATTTGCAATGCGCATGGTAATCTCCTTCGGGAAAAAACGCTGCGACACCATGAAAAGTCATGTGCCGCAGCGGACAGTTATGTATCGTATATGAAAGTATTTTTATAGACCATGTTTGACGCGGTCGTGCTCTTCCGCACGTTTTGCGTTGTTAAAGCGGTCAAGCGTACCAACCAGATAACCGGTAATGCGGCGAATTCGCTCAAAAGGAACGCCGTCGGCTTCGGTACGGCCGCAGCTTGGGCACTGATCCTTGATAATGCCAGAAAAACCACAGACCGGATCACGGTCAACCGGATGGTTGATTGAGCCATAACCAATGCCGCATTCTTTCATATAACGGACGATTTTTTCAAATGCGTCGATGTTTTCAGCGGTATCGCCATCCAACTCAACATAGCTGATATGGCCGCCGTTGGTGAATGCGTGGTAAGGCGCTTCCAGACGGATTTTTTCAAATGCCGTAATGGGATAATAAACCGGAACATGGAAGCTGTTGGTATAGTATTCGCGGTCGGTTACGCCTTCTATTACGCCATAACGCTCTCTGTCGATACGGACAAAACGACCGGAAAGACCTTCCGCAGGAGTAGCAATCAGGGTGAAGTTCAAACCGGTGCGCCGGCTCTCCTCGTCCATACGATCGCGCATGTGAGAAATAATTTTAATACCGAGTGCCTGACTTTCCGCACTTTCTCCATGGTGCTTGCCGGTCAAACATTTGAGTGTTTCCGCAAGGCCGATGAAACCGCAGGTGAGGGAACCGTGTTTGAGAACTTCGCGAACCTCATCATCCCAGTCCAGCTTGTCGCTGTCAATCCAGACACCTTGTCCCATTAAGAAGGGGAAGTTTTTCACTTTCTTTTTGGCCTGGATCTCGAACCGCTCTTTCAATTGGTCAATCACGAGATCGATTTTTTCGTCTAGCATCTGGAAGAAGCAGTCGATGTCGCCGTGCGCCTCGATGGCGAGACGGGGGAGATTGATGGAAGTGAAACTCAGATTGCCGCGGCCATTGGAGATTTCACGGGTGGGGTCGTAGACATTGCCGATGACGCGGGTACGACAGCCCATGTATGCAATTTCCGTTTCGGGACGGTCAGGTTGATAATACTGCAGATTAAACGGGGCATCCTGAAAAGAGAAATTGGGGAACAGACGTTTTGCGCTGCACCGGCAGGCAAGCCGGAACAGATCATAGTTTGGATCACCCGGATTGAAGTTGATGCCTTCCTTAACACGAAAAATTTGAATGGGGAAGATGGCGGTTTCACCGCTGCCCAGTCCAGCTTCGGTTGCAAGCAGCAGATTCTTCATGACCATGCGGCCTTCCGGTGTGGTATCGGTACCATAGTTAATGGAACTGAACGGGGTCTGTGCGCCGGCACGGGAGTGCATGGTATTGAGGTTGTGGATAAAGGCTTCCATGGCCTGATAGGTGGCGCGGTCGGTTTCCTTAGTTGCATAATGCAACGCTGCAGCCTGTGCCCGCTTCATGCTGTCCTCGTCCCCATAGCGTGCGATGAGAATGGGAAGCTCCACTTCCTGATAGGCAGCGCTGTTTTCCAGTCGGGGGTACAGACCCGTCTCTTGTTCGATCTGTTCGATCATGGCCTTGATTTCATCTTCAGGATCTTCGATGTCATGCCACAGCATGATGGCCTTGGTCAGGTTTTGACGGTACAGACGCTTGAATGTTTTCATAACACCATCTGCCATGCCGCGATCGAAATTAACAATACTTTGCCCGCCATGCTGATCGTTCTGGTTGGACTGAATTGCAATGCAGCAAAGTGCGGAGTAGGAGGAGATGTCGTTTGGCTCACGCAGGTAGCCATGCCCAGTGGAAAAACCGCCGCGGAACAGTTTGATAATATCAATCTGTGTACAGGTGGTCGTCAGGGTGAGAAAGTCCATATCATGGATATGGATATCACCGTCGGAGTGTGCTTTGGCGTGCTCAGGCTTCAGAACAAACATGTTATAGAACTGCTTTGCACCCTCAGAACCGTATTTGAGCATGACGCCCATGGCGGTATCGCCGTCGATATTGGCATTTTCCCGCTTGATATCGCTGTCCTTTGCATCGGCAAAGGTAATCTCTTCGTATTTCTGCATCAGACGGGTGTTCATCTCACGGATGCGGTTGCGTTCATTGCGGTAGAGAATATAAGCTTTCGCCACATCCGCATAATCGTTCCGCATCAGAACCCGTTCTACGATGTCCTGTACGTGTTCAACATCCGGCTGTTCGCAGTGCTCGTTTTCCAGAATGCTACAGACCTGATCCGTCAGCGTCTCTGCCAGAGTGTTTTCGAATTGCGGACATGTTGCGGAGAACGCATTGGTAATTGCGTGCGTGATTTTATCACGGTTGAACGGTACGGTTCTGCCATCTCGTTTTTGAATCAGTTCGATTGCCATCAAATGCCCTCCAATATGTGAAGCTGTTGTGCCAAGAAAAAATAAAGGCACAAGATATTGTGTGTGGATGAATAAGTTCGAGTTGTATAATACAAACTCTGTGCGTCAATGTCAAGGGGTGGAAACTGTCGAAAAAAGTCGAAAGCGCCAAAAAACATAGGCGGTATCTAAGAAAAATAAAAAATATAAAATTTCGTTTCAAATTTTGCATAGATATGCTAAAATATCAGCACGAAGAAGATTTTTGTAGACATTACCAATAGGAGGGATGCGATTTTGGGTATTTCCAGACAACAATTAAAATTACGGGCGAAAGTGACCATTCAAGAGACGAAGCCGAGTCCGATTCTGTTTTCGGCGCTCTATGTTGCAATTTTGCTGCTGTTTTCATTTTTACAAACAAGACTGGCTGGTATTGACAGGTTCACTTACGACGACATCTATCGTATGATAGAAAACATGGCGGATATGGAGTGGTTTTTTGACCACTTTTCGATTACACCACAGGCGGGCATTCTGCTTTTTGCGGTTTGGATCGTGACGACCCTGATCAGTGCGGGGTTCAGTATCTATGCCTTGCGGGTCAGCCGGAAGATTCCAAGCGGTTTTGGGACCATACTGGACGGTTTTGGAATGACTGTGAAAATTTTGGGCGTTGTAATCCTTCGCGCGGTATTCATTACATTGTGGAGTCTCCTGCTCTTTATTCCCGGTATCATTGCCATGTACCGGTATCGGCAAGCGCTCTATATCCAGCTGGACCATCCAGATTGGTCGCCGTTGGCCTGTATCCGTGCCAGCAAGCAGATGATGCGCGGCAGGAAAATGGAGCTTTTTGTATTGGATTTCTCCTTCTTGTTGTGGAATCTGTTAACCGGGGCTATCTATGTCGGCCTTCTTATTTCCGTTTGGGTTTACATTTATCAGGAATTGACCTATGTCCATTACTATAACAGTTTACTGGCCAATCCCTTCTACCAGTATGACCAGAACGGGAACGCTTATTGGAATAACCACGAATAACGAATTATAATGGATCAAAACCCTGTACTGCACATTGCGTGTGGCACAGGGTTTTGCAAGGAGATAAGGATGGAGATTCTCTATCAGGATAAACGAATCCTCGTTGCAGTCAAACCTACCGGAGTTCTTTCAACAGACGAGCCCGGAGGCATGCCAGAGCTGCTTCGTACGGCATTGCATGACCCGCAGGCCTGTATTCGTACCGTACACCGGCTGGATCGCGTTGTCAGCGGTGTGATGGTCTTTGCGCGCTCTCGTATGGCCGCTTCGCTGCTCTCACAGCAGGTTCGGGAAAGACGCTTTACAAAATTGTATTTGGCTGTAGTCCGTGGCAGCCTGGCAGAGCAATGCGGGACTTTAACCGATCTGCTGTTGCGGGATCCGCGTACACGCACAACCTGTGTGGTAGATCAGCTGGGGAAATCTGTGCAGAAGGCAGTTTTGGACTATACAGTGCTGGGAGAACGGGAAGGACTCTCTCTAATACAAATACAGCTGCAAACCGGCCGTACCCACCAAATCCGGGTGCAGTTTTCTTCTCGCGGGTTGCCCCTGGTCGGAGATCGAAGATATGGCAATTCCACAGAGGCGTGTGCCATTGCACTGTGGAGTGCCTGTCTGACCTTTTCGCATCCGGAGTCCGGTGCGCCGATGCAGTTTGCAAAGCAGCCGCCGATGGACTATCCATGGACGCTGTTTACAGATGCGCTGGCAAAAACGTTTCCGGATATGCAGAAATAAAAAACCTGTACAGTATTTTATACTGTACAAGTTTTACTCTGTTCGGGATTTATTCGCTGCGGAAAAGCTGAGGAGAAGGTTGGTATCGAATACCGGAAACCAATCCCATTGCGGAGAACAATGCAAACATGGAAGAGCCGCCGTAGCTGAAAAATGGGAGCGGGAGGCCGATAACCGGTGCGATGCCAATGCACATCCCGATATTTTCAAATGTCTGAAAGAAGATAACCGATGCAATGCCGATACAGATCAACATATTCATCGTATTTTTGGATTTAATTCCGATGTAAACGCAGCGAACGACGATCAGGAGCAGTAGAACCATGATGATAATGCAGGCGATCATCCCAAGCTCTTCTCCAGCAACGGAGAAAATAAAGTCCGTATGTTTACCGGCCAGATTGTCGGATTGAATCTGCGTGCCGTTGTAAAGCCCCCTGCCAGTCCAGCCGCCGTTTGCAAAGGCGATGCGGCTTTGGTTGGTTTGCCACTTGACGCCGGTACCATTCGGATCGATGCTGGCGACATAGGGTGCAAGGATGCGATTTTTATGAACATCAGTCAAAAAGTATTTCCATAGCAACGGGGTTGCAGCGGCCAGACAGGCCAGACCGATGGCGAACCAATACAGTTTGACCCCGGCAGCAAAGAGCATAATCAAGAAGGCGAACATAAAGACCAGTGCAGAGCCAAGGTCGGATGAAACCACGATAACCAGGCAGAACATAAATCCAAAATGCACGACGAGTTGTGCCATGGAGGAAATGGAGTTCAGATTTTTGTGCATTCGCAGATGGCTGAGCTGTTTTGCCAACAGAACAATAAAGATGAACTTTACAACTTCAGACGGCTGAATACCAATACCGAAAAAACGAAGCCAGCCTTTGTTACCGTCTTGTTCCGATCCAAATGGGATGAGCAGAAGGAGGAAAAAGACACTGAACAAAAAGAGAAAGATCCACTTGTCTGCAATGATATCAATGTCGATAATGGTGAAAATGATAAACAGACCGATACCCATGACCAGTGAAAGAACCTGGATAAGGATATAGCGGGATGGATTATCAAAGGTTTGCACTGCGCTGGAAATTAATACAATGCCAAAAATAGAACAGATAAGACAGAGAATGAAGAGGATCATGTCTGCCCGTCTGAAAAAATCAAGAATAAACGGACGTGCCGAGCGGAGTTTTTTCATAACAGAGCCCCTTAAATGATAGTTTAATTGATATTATAACACATTTTTCACTTTACGCAATGTGAATTTCGTTGTATAGTAGTTCGGGCAGTGCGTGTTTGTGACAAAATTTCCGGTTCATTGTGCTGGATTTGTGTCGCAGAACGCCGCAATCAATCACAGGTCTGCCTAGGGGGTGACAGCGTGACGATTATAACAAACAATGAAACAGAGACTGAACAGGTTGGTGCTGAATTTGCAAAAAAACTGTCGAGTGGAACCGTTGTTGCGATGTATGGCGGACTGGGCGTAGGAAAGACTGCGTTTGTCCGTGGTATGGCCAAAGGACTGGGCCTTGACTGCCGTGTGTCCAGCCCAACATTTACGATAGTCAATGAGTATGAAGGGAAAAAGGGCGCTTTGTCGCTTTTTCATTTTGATATGTACCGGCTGCACGACAGCGCGGAGCTGTTTGATATCGGCTGGGAAGATTATCTGTCCAGGGACGGAATCTGCGTGGTGGAATGGAGTGAAACGGTTGAAGATGCGTTTGACGGCAGTGAAACGGTTGTCCGTATTACTCGACTGGACTCTGATCGACGGGAGATTACCATGGAAGGAGTCGAATAAATCATGTTGATTTTGGCGTTGGAGTCGTCTGCCAAGGCGGCCTCTGTTGCGCTGGTAAAAGACGGAACATTGCTTGCACAACATTTCCAGAACAACGGGCTGACGCACAGTCGCACGCTTTTGCCCATGGTAGAAGATTTGCTTCGTAATACGGAAACGAGTCTGCGGGATGTCGACCGTATTGCTGTAGCACATGGTCCAGGTTCCTTTACCGGTATCCGTATTGGCGTGTCTGCCGCCAAGGGACTTGCCTGGGGTGCGGATCTTGCCGTGTGCGGGGTCTCCACACTGGAAGCTATGGCCTGGAACGGCGTTCATGTGCCGGAGGGCACGGTAATCTGTGCTGTAATGGATGCAAGAAGATCACAGGTTTACAATGCGCTGTTCCGATTTGAGAATGGCGTGTTGCAGCGATTGATACCAGATCGTGCTGTTTCCCTTGAGAAATTGGGAGAAGAACTCAGGGGGATCGCCGCGCCGATTTTGGTTTTGGGCGATGGAACCGATGTGTGTGGAACCTATTTAGAGCAGATTGGCATTCCAGCCAAGCGGGCCGGCGATATCCTGCGTTGGCAAACGGCTTGGGGCGTGGCAATGGCCGCAGCAAACAAGGAACCCGGCAGCGCAAATGATCTGTTTCCCGTCTATCTCCGGCTCTCACAGGCCGAGCGGGAGCGTCAAGAGCGTTTCAAAAAAGAACAAGAAAAGATAGAAGGAGAGAAAGACAAATGAGTAAACTGCATGTACTTGATCATCCGCTGATTCAGCATAAGCTGACTGTGATCCGAGACGAAAATACCAGCGTAAAAGAATTTCGTGAAATTGTTTCTGAAATTGCAATGCTGATGTGCTACGAGGCAACCCGTGATCTGCCTCTCACCGATGTAGAAGTCAAGACTCCAATTGCGACTGCGACGTTTAAGAAGATTGCAGGCAAAAAGCTGGCAGTCGTTCCCATTCTGCGCGCAGGTCTTGGCATGGTGGATGGTGTGATCAATATGATTCCCAACGCAAAGGTTGGTCATATTGGTTTGTATCGCGATCCGCAGACGTTGGAGCCTGTAAAATACTACTGCAAAATGCCAAAGGATATTGCAGAGCGCGAAGTCATTATTGTGGATCCCATGCTCGCTACCGGCGGCAGTGCAACCGCAGCAATCCAGTTCATGAAGGAGTATGGTTGCAAGCATATTAAGCTGATGAATATTATTGCGGCACCCGAAGGGGTTGCGCGAATTCAAAAGGATCATCCAGATGTGGAGATCTTCCTTGCTGCGTTGGATGAGAAACTGAACGAGCATTGTTATATTGTACCGGGTCTGGGTGACGCAGGTGACAGAATTTTTGGTACCAAATAATAATCTATAGCAAATTTATTTTTCCAAAGAGTAAAGAGAAATTGGCATAGCAAGAAGCTATGCCAGTTTTATTTTTATTTGGTTATGGGATACCGGAGCAAAGGAATTAAACAGCAGGGCCTGTAGGCGGTGTTTTCTTTGTAGCGGGTTTTTCAGGATCCACAATGGTTTCCTTCAAAGCATAGGCGAGACCGGCAAGACCCTGAATATCTGAAGGAACGATGATCTTGGTAGCTCTGCCGTTTGCAGCTGCGGTAAAGGCGTCAAGAGACTTGAGTTTGATTACGGCCTCTGAAGGCATTGCATCGTTGATGCGGCGGATACCTTCTGCGGTTGCTTCCTGAACAGCGAGAATTGCAGCAGCTTCGCCTTCTGCCTCCAGAATGGCAGCCTGCTTTTTTGCATCGGCGCGAAGAATGGCGGATTCTTTCTCGCCTTCCGCGATCAGAATCGCAGACTTCTTTTCGCCTTCTGCCTTGAGGATGGATTCGCGGCGTTCGCGTTCTGCCTTCATCTGCTTTTCCATCGCGCTCTGAATTTCCTTCGGCGGAAGAATATTTTTGAGCTCTACACGGTTGACCTTGATCCCCCAAGGATCGGTGGCCTCGTCCAGAATGGAGCGCATTTTGCTGTTGATGATGTCACGGCTGGTCAGCGTTTCGTCTAGCTCCAGATCACCGATAATGTTACGCAGCGTTGTGGCGGACAGATTTTCAATTGCGGTCAGAGGTTGTTCGATGCCGTAGGTATACATTTTCGGATCGGTAATCTGAAAATATATAACGGTATCAATCTGCATGGTAACGTTATCCTTGGTGATAACGGGCTGGGGAGGAAAGTCAGCAACCTGTTCCTTCAAAGAAACAACTTTGGCAACGCGCTCGATAAAGGGAATTTTAAAGTGGAGACCAACATTCCAGGTAGAGCGGTACGCACCAAGACGCTCGACAACATAGGCTCTGGCTTGCTGTACAACACAGATGTTTCGTACCACAATCAGAATAACCAGAACAATCAGTACGACTGGAACGAGGTAAGTTGTAATCATTTCAAAAAGCATAATGTACCCTCCTGTTTTTTAATTTTATTTTTGTGTCTGTTGTATGGCAGTAACGATTAACTTCACGCCATGGATTGCTTCAACGCGAATTTCGGTGTTTGCTTCAATCACCGATTCATCCTGAGAACGGGCGGTCCAGATTTTCCCGCCGACAGAAACCGCGCCGGTTGCATGGAGATTGTCAATCGTCTCTGTTACGATCCCGGAAGCACCGATGACAAGATCCGCATTGGTTGGCTGACATTTGGAATTGAGGTATTTTTTTGCGAGAGGGCGTGTTGCCGCAAGTGCGGCACCGGAGATGACCAGAAACCAGGCGACTTGCATCCAGGTTGGCGCTCCAAACATTGCACTGATCAGTGCTGCAAGAGAGCCAAAAGCAAACCAGAGACTGGTCAGGCCAAGTGTGACACCTTCTACAATTAAAAATACAATCATTGCGATGACCCAAACAGTAATCATCATAGAGAAAACGCCTCCTTTGACTCGGAGAATGTGTATCCTTTAGTTTGCCATGTTTTTTAAAAACCATTGCCCATTTTGGATACGATTTTGCTGCCAATATGCAGCAATTATTTTACAACATGGCGCATTGCAATATCTTCGCGGCGGGGACCGGTGGAAACCATATGGATGGGAACACCAATGCGGGACTCGATGAAATCAACATAGGCTTTTGCCTCAGCGGGCAGAGAATCATAGTCCTGGCAGCCGCGAATGTCGCATTTCCAGCCCGGCAGCACGGTATAAACCGGTTTTGCCTTTCTCAGTTTTGGTGTCACAGGGAATTCATCGGTGACTTCACCATCGATCTCATAACCGGTACAGATTTTGATTTCGTCCAGATAACCCAGAACGTCGATACCGGTCAGAACGGCCTCGGTTGCACTCTGCATCCGGCAGCCGTAACGGGTGGCAACCGCATCAAACCAGCCCACGCGGCGCGGTCTGCCAGTGGTTGCGCCGTATTCGCCTTTGTCGCCGCCGCGTCTGCGGAGCTGCTCCGCCTCATCGCCGAATAGCTCGGAGATGAATTCGCCGCCGCCAACCGCGCTGGAATAGGCTTTGGTTACGGCCACGATGTCGGAGATCTCTCTGGGAGGAATCCCTGCGCCAACACAGCTGAACGCCGCCAGCGTGTGAGAGGAGGTGACCATGGGATAGATGCCAAAATCCGGATCCTTCATGGTGCCGAGCTGACCTTCGACCAGAATGGTTTTTCCTTCCTTCAGTGCTTCCTGTACAAAGGTTGCAGCGTCGCCGACATAAGGACGGATCAGTTCACGCTGCTCGACCATTTCCTGATACAGAGCGTCGGGGTCCAGCGGCGCCTGGTGATACAGATTGACAATCAGCGCATTCTTCAGGATGCAGACCTTTTCCAGCCGTCCCTTCAAAATCTCATCGTCAAACAGCTCGCAGACCTGGAAGCCGAGCTTTGCATACTTGTCAGAATAAAACGGGCTGATACCGGACTTGGTGGAACCAAATGCCTTGTCAGATAGCCGCGCTTCTTCATAAGCGTCCAGCATGGGATGGTATGGCATAATGACCTGCGCGCGCTCTGAAACAATAATCTTGGGCTGTGGTACGCCGGCTGCAACCACTTGCTGCAATTCAGAGATAAACTTACGGATATCAAATGCAACGCCATTGCCGATAATATTTGTAACATGAGGGAAGCATACCCCGGAAGGCATTGTGTGCAAAGCAAACTTACCATAATTATTTATAATGGTATGCCCGGCATTTGCGCCGCCCTGAAAACGGATTACGATGTCGGACTGTTCGGCAAATACATCCGTGATTTTCCCCTTGCCTTCGTCGCCCCAGTTTGCACCTACAATTGCTTTAACCATGTTTTAAAACCTTCTCAGTAACTATAAATTTGTGTTCCCAATCGTAAGCCGGGAAACACAATAATATTCTATATGAAAGTATGTATATTTGCAAGTAGTAATTTCCTCTTTACTTTTTTACTTTAGTGTGCTATAAATGATATGAATGAGAACTATTGTCTTTTCAAGAATTACCAAAAGAATGGAAGAGTCATCCAGATCGGAGGAATGCCGAGATGAATAAGCATAAAAGAAAACCCAGAAACGAAGAAATGTACCAAGCAATCCTGACGTTGCATACAGTGGACGAGTGCATGAAGTTTTTTGATGACCTGTGTACGGTGACAGAGCTCCGCGCTTTGGAACAGCGGTTTCACGTCGCAACTCTGCTAAACAAAGGCTGTATTTACAACGAGATTCTGGAACAGACCGGCGCCAGCAGCGCAACCATCAGCCGCGTCAACCGAAGCCTGCAATATGGACAGGAAGGGTATCAGACCGTGTTTGAACGGCTGGCCGCCCAGGAGGCGGAAGCGGCAGAGGACGCGTCCTCGCCGAATACAGAAACAGAATAAACAGATGGGCTGCGCTTCCATGCCTCTGCTGCGGCAGGGATGTGGGGGCGCAGTTAATCTCTGAAAGGAGTGAAACAGAGGGTGAAAAGTTATGGTCCGCTTGCTGCATGGTATGACCACTTGACCACAGATGTCCCCTATGCGGTGTTTGTGGCATTTTACGAGTCAATTTTCCAGCAGCAGGGGAAGAAGATACACACGATTCTGGATCTTGCCTGCGGCACCGGAACGCTGACCTGTCTGCTTGCAGAACGGGGATATGAAATGATTGCGGTGGACGCTTCTCCCGACATGCTGTCGGTTGCGGCAAAGAAAGCACAGGCGTCGTCCTGCGCCGTTACACCGCTGTTTTTGTGTCAGGATCTGGAAGAGCTGGATCTGTACGGTACGGTACACTGCGCCGTCAGCAGTCTGGACAGCATCAATTATATTCCGCCGGAGGCGTTGTCGGAGATTTTTCACCGTCTGCATCTCTTCATCGAGCCGGGCGGACTGCTGATCTTTGACATCAATTCCCCGGAGCGGCTGCGGTCTCTGGCCGGTCAGGCATTCGTAGATGAGACCGACGGCCTGTTGTGCCTGTGGCGGGCGGAGCTGGACGAGGAAGAAACCGTGTTATTCTATGGCATGGATCTGTTTACGCAGGAGGAAACCGGCCTCTGGAGCCGGGAGGAAGAAGAGCATCTGGAATATATCCACGAACCCGCAGTACTGCGGCACTGTTTGGAACAGGCCGGATTTGGCAAAATTACTGTGCGTCAGGACGGGCCGCAGCACGAACTTGGCCGGATGTTCCTGATTGCAGAAAATGGAAAGGATTGATTCAATGGATACCATTGTTCGCGCCGTGGGCGCAGAGGATTTTGTAAAAGTAACCACCATCAGCGCGCGGGATATTGTGGAACGTGCAAGACAGATTCATAACACCAGTCCGGTGGCAACCGCGGCGCTTGGCAGAACACTGTGCGCAACTTCTATCCTAGGCGATATGCTGAAAGAAGAGGACGCAAGTCTGACTGTCCGCATCAACGGCGGCGGACCGATTGGCAGTATTATCACGGTTTCTGACAGCGGCGGAAACGTCCGCGGCTATGTCACCAATCCGCAGATTGATCTGCCGCTCCGCGCAGACGGCAAACTTGATGTCGGCGGCGCCGTGGGAACCAATGGAATGTTGACCGTCAGCCGAGATCTTGGCCTGCGCGAACCTTACATTGGTTCCACAAAATTGGTCAGCGGAGAGATCGCGGAGGACTTTGCCGCATATTATACAGAGAGCGAGCAGGTCGGCGCGGCCTGTGGGCTCGGCGTTCTGGTCGATACCGATTGTAGCGTCAAATGTGCAGGCGGCTTCATCTTGCAGCTTTTGCCCGGTGCACCGGATGAGCTGATCGACAAGCTGGAGGAAACGATCCGCAACGCCGGCGCCGTCACGGCCATGCTGACCGAAGGAGACGCCGAAACCATGGCTCTGAGAATCCTGGACGGTATGGCACCCAAAATTCTTGAGACCAGCGAGGTGGCCTACCGTTGCAGCTGTACCAGAGAGCGGGTCTGGGAAGCGGTGCGCAGCGTGGGAAGCGAGGCGCTGGACGAAATGATTGCAGATGGGGAAGAGACCAGCGTCAGCTGTCAGTTCTGTGATACGGTCTATCATTTCAGCGTTGATGATCTGAAAGCCATGCGCGAAACCCAGACGGAAACACCAGAAGAAAATTCAGAAAATCGTTGAAATAAACCAGAAAATTAAAAAAATGTAAAAAAGATATTGACAAATTGTGTTACGTCGGTTACAATGAACGAGCCGTCAAGAAAGTGGCAAAATAAAAGCGGACTTGAAGGTTCGTGTGGGAGCATAGCTCAGCTGGGAGAGCACATGCCTTACAAGCATGGGGTCACAGGTTCGAGCCCTGTTGTTCCCACCATTATGGCCCAGTAGTTCAGTTGGTTAGAACGCCAGCCTGTCACGCTGGAGGTCGACGGTTCGAGCCCGTTCTGGGTCGCCACCGGGATTTGTTTTTATGAATCCCAATTTGCCTCTGTAGCTCAGTTGGTAGAGCAGCGGACTGAAAATCCGCGTGTCGTTGGTTCGACTCCGACCGGAGGCACCATTTTATAATTGGCGCAGCCAATCGGCTGCGCAATGTGCGGGCATAGCTCATTTGGCAGAGCGCCACCTTGCCAAGGTGGAGGTAGCGAGTTCGAATCTCGTTGCCCGCTCCATACGGCGCCATAGCCAAGTGGTAAGGCAGCGGACTGCAAATCCGCGATTCTCCGGTTCAAATCCGGATGGCGCCTCCAAAAATCCCTCATGCGTTAGCATGGGGGATTTTCCTTATTCCTTCTTCACGATTCACTCTTCACAGAAACTGTATGAGGGATTTTTGGAAGGGAATAGGGAAAAGTGAAGAGTGAAAAAGTGGGATGCGGAGAAATTTTATGAACAGTCCATTGCTGATAAAGTCAAAAACATTTGCTTTACAAATCATTAAAGTTTGTAATGAAGTAAAGTCAAACAAAAGAGAGTCTGTATTAAAAATCAGCTTCTGCGCTCAGGAACCAGCATTGGTGCCAATATCCGAGAGGCTTTTTATGCCCATGGACGAGCAGACTTTGTAGCAAAGTTGCAAATTGCATTGAAAGAGTGTTCGGAGAGTGAGTACTGGATCGAACTGTTGCTTGAAAGCGGCTACTATGATGATCCTGCAATCCTTGACCAGTGTATTGAAATAAAAAAGTTATTAATTGCTTCTGTTAATACCGCGAAATCCAAAATGAAAAATAAATAATAAAGAAAAACTAGAATATTGTAATACCATCCCAACACATTTGTGTTGGGATGGTATTTTTTGTTTCCTTCATCTTCCTTTTTGAACAATCAAAGGACGAAATAACTGATGAGGCTTTAGTCCAAAATACTGTGCAATATAAAATACGATGTGGACGCGAAGTCCTGGCGGCATGAGCATCTGTTCAAGTTTTGTCAGAGTTTCTGGGTTGATGTGGCAGATTTTTGCCATCTTTTTTTTGCTGTATCCGTAGTATTTCCGCAGAAGCCGGACATTTTCACAGAATATGGCGAGTTCACCGGTTGTTGTCTGATTCATTATTATCACCTCCTTTTAAAATTTTCCTTGTTTATATTTTAAAAGAAAGTGGGATAAATATCTACAAACATAGTGCTATCAAAGTGTTATCAGAATGTTATCAAATGGCGTTTTTCCTCCAAAAAAAGTGTACAAAAATTGAAAGGAAATTTTGTGTACGAAATTAAAAACTAGAAAAAAGCCTTCCCATCAAGGGGAGGTCATACCTCCTTGAACTTTTTCCAGGATGGAGATCAATCGTTTTTCGTCATAGATCACCGGAACGGGATACAGCGGGTTGGCCTCTTTGCCGGCCCAGGCGGCCATTTTCGGGAAGTCGTCTGGTTGCAAGCAGTCCAGATGCCGAGGAATGCCCATGCGCCGGTTCATTGCGTGGATTGCGGCAATCAGCGCCTGCGCTTTTTCCGCGTCGGTGCCGTCCTGTTTGCAGTCGGTCAGTTCGGCAAGGCGCGCCAGCTTTTTTTCCGCGGCAGCGCCATAGTCCTCCAGAACGATAGGCAGTACAACAGCGTTAGCAAGTCCGTGCGGAATGCCGTATAACCCGCCGAGCGTGTGTGCGATGGCATGGACATTGCCCACGCTGGCGCGGGTAAATGCAACGCCGGCCTGAAACGAGGCAGTGAGCAGCGCGCTTCTGGCCTCCAGATCCGAGCCGTCCCGATAAGCTCGCTCCAGATATTGGAAAATGGCCACGACAGCCTCTTCGGCCAGCCGCCGGGTTTCCTTTGTATTGTATGCCCAACCGAGATAGGCTTCGATGGCATGGGTCAGTGCGTCCATGCCTGTTGCGGCAGTCACAGCGGGCGGGAGGGAAACCGTCAGTTGTGGATCGAGAATCGCATAGTGTGGGATCAGGCACAAGTCGCTGATCGCATATTTCCGATGGGTTGTGTCATCTGTGACCACTGCGGCAATGGTGGTTTCACTGCCGGTTCCGGCGGTTGTGGGAACTGCGAGAAAGAGCGGGAGCCGTTTGCGCACCTTCAACAGGCCGCCGAGCTGGGCGAGCGTGCGGTTGGGGCGGACGATTCGGGCGGCTGCGGCTTTTGCGGCGTCCAAATTGGAGCCGCCGCCAACCGCGATGATGCAGTCACAGCCATCGTCTCGATACTGCCGGACGATGGCTTCGATGCTGCTGACGGTTGGATCGGGCCGACAGTCGGAAAAGACGCTGTAGGAAAGATTGTGGGGTTGGAGCTCTGAAAACAGTGCGTTCCAGAACGGCGCTTTGATGAGCCTGGGGCCGGTGACGATCAGAGGATTTCTTGCTCCGTTTTCCACAAGCAGCGTCGGAATTGTGGAAAGACTGCCGCATCCGTCGATTCGTTTTGGTTGCCGCCAGGGCAGCAGGCGTGAGCCGAGACCAAAACAGAACTGGAATATCCGACAGTAGAGCGTAAAAAACAGCATTGCAATTCCTCCAGACAGAGTCGTTGTCATTTTTGAGACAGTATACTGGAATTTGTTCCAGTTCTCAAGAGAATGCCTGATTTTGTATCAATTCTTTCAAATTGCGGCATACTCTAAACAGAATTGGGGGGATTGCTGTGGAATTGTTAAAGGTTATCATAACGACGATGGTATCCATTGCGGTGTTGTTTTTGCTCACGAAGCTGATTGGACACCGTCAGATTTCCCAATTGGACTTGTTCGATTATATCAACGGGATTACGATCGGTTCCATTGCGGCGGAACTTGCAACGGAGTTGGAAGCGCCGCTCCGGCCACTGGTTGCCATGGTTTTGTACGGTTTGTTTGCCGTTGCGCTGGGCAAGCTGACAGCGCGATATCAGAGAACAAGGAAGTATGTCAACGGCACGCCCACGATTTTGCTGGATCGCGGGAAATTATACCGTGAAAACATGAAAAAGGCCAAACTGGAGCTGTCGGATTTTATGGTCATGTGCAGGGAAGCCGGCTATTTTGATCTCAGCCAGATTCAGACCGCGGTTTTTGAATACAATGGCAAACTGACCATCTTGCCGGTTCCGGAGGCCCGGCCGGTTACGCCTTCGGATCTGGGCGTTGCAGTGGATGCGGTGTCTATCCAGACCGAGGTGATTATGGACGGCAGAATTTTGGATGCCAATTTGAAGCGGCATGGCCTTGACCGGACCTGGCTGAAGCGCCAGTTAAAGGAACAGGGGATCGCCTCGGAAAGAGAGGTGTTTTTGGGGATCTGCGGAGCGAACAATCAGTTAAGCCTTTATACAATGGAATAGAGAAATTAAAATTCCACGGCGCCAGTTCCGTGGAATTTTTTATCGTGCAGGTTGCTTGACGAACAGGGTGGAACGCGATACAATACTATATTGTATTATGGCGGTATTGTTGTTTACTGGAAAACTGACAGGAGGAACCGAGTATGGCACAGATTTTGCCCAATTTGTCTGGAAATCGACTTTCCCACGCCTATTTGATTGCCTCCGGGTCGGCAGAGAAGCGGAATGCAGTGGCCGAGCGTCTGGCCATGGCCATGGTCTGCGAAGGGGACGACAAACCCTGTGGGGTCTGCCGCCACTGCCGGAAAGCGCACGCCGGCATCCATCCGGACATTTTCGTCATTGGCAGAGAGAAAGACGGAGAAAACAAAAGCAAACGGGAGATCTATGTTGACCGCATCCGGGATTTGATCGCGGACGTTTCCATCTGTCCGAACGAAGCAGAAAGGAAAGTCTATATCATTCAGGATACGGATACCATGAACGCTTCGGCACAGAATGCTATGCTGAAGGTTTTGGAGGAACCGCCTGTCCATGCCTGCTTTGTGCTGTGTGCGGAAAAGGCGAGCGGGATGCTGGATACCATTCGGTCACGCTGTGTGGAAGTCCATATCAACGCGGAGGGGGCTGCCATACCAGAGGCGGCAGTCAAACTGGCGGAAGAGTATCTGGACATTGTGGCCTCAGGTTCGCGCCCGGCGCTTTTGCGTTTTTGCTTTGCACAGGAGACGCTGGACGGCGATCAGGTGCATCAGTTTGCCCGGGCGGCGGAGCAGCGTTTGACCGATATGCTTTGTGGCCGATGCGATGCTGCGGGATTGCCCCATGCCATGCTGCTGCGTTTGGTGGAGCTGATGGAAACGGTGCGGGAGTATCTCCGGTTTCACGTTGGGGTCAAGCATATCTTTGGTTTGCTTGCTGTCAAAACTTTAACATTTTGAAATGAGGATAGGATATTGATAGATGTAGTGAGCGTACGATTCAAGAGCCGCGGGAAGGTTTACTTCTTTGACCCGAACGGCATAGAGGCACACGATGGCGAAATGGTCGTTGTGGAAACTTCCAAGGGGCTTGAATTGGGGGAATGTGTCATCGGAAACCATGCGGTGGAAGAGGACAGCATTGTCCAGCCTCTGCGGCCGGTGATCCGTATTGCAACGGCGGACGATCTGCGTGTTGCAGAGATCAACAAATCCCGCGAAAAAGAGGCATTTGAGATTTGTCAGAAGAAGATTGCAGAGCACGGCCTGGAGATGAAGCTGGTCGATGTAGAATGCAACTTTGAAGGAAATAAGATTTTGTTTTTCTTCACCTCGGATGGCCGTGTAGACTTTCGGGAACTGGTCAAGGATCTGGCCTCGATTTTCCGTACCCGGATTGAGCTGCGGCAGATTGGTGTGCGCGATGAGGCGAAGATGCTGGGCGGATTGGGAATCTGTGGCCGGCCGTTCTGCTGTTCGCAGTTTCTGAACGAATTCCAGCCGGTTTCCACCAAGATGGCGAAAACGCAGTCCCGGTCCCTGAACCCGACCAAGATTTCGGGCAGCTGTGGCCGTTTGATGTGTTGCCTGCGCTATGAGCAGGAGGCCTATGAAGATCTGGTAAAGCATGTGCCCAAAAACGGCGCGTTTGTGCAGACAGAAGCGGGGTACGGCAATGTGGTACAGGTCAACCTGCTCCGTCGGAAAATCAAGGTAAAAATCGACGGGGACGGGGATCAGGTCATCAAAAGCTATGATGCCGACGAGGTTGCAGTGATCCCCGGCGGGCGTCCGAAACCCGGCGAACCGTTGCCTTCGCTGTTGCAGCCGAAGGAAAAGAAAGCGCCGGAAAAAGTGGAGCCGGAAGAAGATCAGTGGAGAATGCCGGAGCTGATTTCTGATACGAAGGATCAGAACAGAACCACACGTCCTGTCTATCCTGAATCAGCAGGAGTGGGGGAGAGCGGCGCAGTGAAAAAGAAGGCGCCGCGTAAACGTCCGCATGGCAAGGGTGGAAAAGGGCCGCAGACCGGCGAACGAAAATTCCAGCAGTCTGCGGAAGAAAAGCGGAAAGATTCCGGTGGAAAGAAACCATATGGAAGAAAGCCGCAGGGAGAAAAACGAATAGAAGAGCCTCGAAAACCGGTTGGTGCGGCAGAGCGTCCGAACAATCCCGTGAAAAAACGTCCGAAGCGCGCATATACATTGCATACGGATGGTGATGGAGCGATGTATGAAAAGCGCAGCGAGTCACAGGGAACCAATGAACATGCAGCGCGTTCCAACAAGAACCGGAGACGGTATCGTGCCAATCCGCGGGAAAATGGCGGAAAGTCTTCCGGCGGAGCAACAGAATAAGAATCGGCTGAAGTACAAGAGTCGAACAGAAAAAAACGGAATGTCTCTATGGAATCAGAGGCATTCCGGTTTTGTATTGATTCATACTGGTTTTACATATTACAGACCGAAGCCGCCGTCCACGCCGATGATCTGCCCGGTCAGAAAGGACGCCTGTTCTGAGGCAAGAAAAGCGATAAGAGCAGCGGGATCCCGTGGCTGGCCAAGTCGGCAGAGTGGTGTTTCATCACAGAGTACCGCCTTGTCGGCTTCAGAGAATCCGAGTATCATGTCGGTGTCGATGACACCCGGTGCGATGCAGTTGACGCGGATGTTTGAGGGACCCACTTCTTTTGCCAGAGCTTTGGTCAGACCGATGACCGCAGCCTTGGACGCAGAATAAGCGACCTCGCAGGAGGCACCGTATACGCCCCAGACAGATGAAACGTTGATGATACAGCCTTCCTGTTTGCGGATCATGTCCGGCAGCGCACAGCGGCAGCAATGAAAGATACCATCGATGTTGATACCGAAGATGGTTTGCCAGTCTGCGTCGGTGACGTCGGTCAAAAGGCCATAGTGTGAGATGCCTGCATTGTTGACCAGCAGATCAACCGGTCCGATTTGATCGAACATCGACTGTACCTGTGCGCTGTCCGAAACGTCAGCGCAAACGGCAACGCCGCCCAGCTCTGCGGCCAGCGCCTCTGCGGTATCTTTGGAACGGTGGTAATTGATGATGACGTGCCATCCGTCGCGATGAAGTGCGCGCGCAGTGGCCGCACCAATTCCGCGGGAAGCACCGGTGATCAATGCGGTTTTCATAGGGAACTCCTTTCAGAATAAGAACAGATTGTAAAAAAATGATCCGTGTCTTGCATATTGTATCACAATGTGGTACAAGTGTGTATAGACTTTCTTGTTTTAAGAGAGAGGGAAGGCGACTGTTCTTTTAATAGAATTGAGGAATTTATCATGAATTATATTTCTTGTATACGATGTGGTACCCGTTACAATGCGGGGCTTGATCGGTGTCCGGCCTGTGGCGCCATCAATACCGAGTGGAAAAAAATAGAAGCTGCCGAAACCGAGGATCCGGATTCTACCAGGGTGTGGAAGCTGACGCCGGAGGAGATCGCAGCCGCAAAGGCCAGTGCAGAGTCTGTAAGCGATGCAGAATCTTTTGCAGAAGAGAGAGAGGGCAGACGGTCAAAAAAGGACAGCAGCGAATTTTCAACTCGACCATTGCCAACGGAAAAGATCCGTGAAGAGGCGCCTCCGGCTCCGCCGCGCAGACGTGCCGTGATAGAGGAGGAATATGAGCCGCAGAGGAGAAAGCGGAAGAAGAAAAAGAAAAAGAGCGAACGAACAAAGATTTTTCTGGTTGGCGCAGTGGTTTTACTTGCGCTTCTGGTGACCGTTTTGGCTGTGATGGGTCGGAACTCTGGCTCTGAGAAACCAAAAAAGATGCCAAATCTGGTGGGGAAAACGGAGTCTGCTGCAGTCTCTATTCTGGAAAAACTGGACTGTGAAGCCGATATTACATATGAATATGATGAAAAAATAGCCGATGGAAAAGTTATTTCTCAGGATGTCGAAGAGGACGAAGAGTTGAAAAAAGGGCAGGTTGTTGGTCTGGTTGTTTCCAAAGGAAGCGAGAACATAGTGGAAGAGGAAGAAGAGGATTATGTAGAAGTTCCAAACCTGACCAATATGACTTATGACGAAGCGGAGCAGGCACTCAATGCAAAGGGTTTGAAGATCCTGAAGTATGATGAACAGTACGATGATGATATTGCTGCTGGGAATATCATCACCCAGAACCCGCTGAAAGGTGCTCGTGTCAACGAGGGCAGCTATGTGAAGGTAACGGTTTCCTTGGGAAAAGAAGTTCGTAACTATAGCATCAGCGTTACAGTTGGGAAAGGTGGTTCCAGCAGTCAGAAAGGCTCCATTGAAGTCAAAGAAAATGGGAGTTTGACTCTGACCTTTACCCCGGATAGCGGATATACAATCAGCGATGTTAAAATAGATGGTAGCAGTGTGGGTGCGGTGTCCCAGTATACCTTCAGCAATGTCACAGGCAGCCACACGGTCTATGTCACGTTTAAGGCTGTGGAGCCGGAGCCGGAGCCCGAGCCGGAGCCGGAGCCCGAACCGGAGCAGGAACCCGAACCGGGCGGTGGAAATGAACCCATTGATCCGGATGCGGAACCGGATGAAGGAACCGGAGACAGCGGCAAGCCCATTGATAATACACAGGAATAAAGATAGAGAATACCCCGTATACAGTTTGTATACGGGGTATATTTTTTTGTCCAATGCACATGTGATGAACACTGGAATATACTGAAGTGAGAAGAAGTTCTGAAAGGAATGAATAGGAAATGAAACAGGATTTTGAGTCCATGGGAAAGCAACTGATGTCTGACCCACGCGCAGAACAGCTGAAGAAATTGGCAGATTCTCCGGACGGCCGGAAAATTACAGCGATGTTGGATCAACAGGAAGTGGAACGTGCAGCGAAGAATGGAGATACGGCGGCATTGCAGAAAATCTTGTCGCAGGTACTGAGTACCGGAGAGGGAAAACGTCTGGCGGAACAGCTTTCCAAGACCATGGGAGGAAAATAGGAGGCCATAGCCATGAGCGAATTTGAGGAGAAACTCAACAGTCTTTTGAATGATCCGGAACAAATGGGAAAAATCACACAAATGGCAAAGTCGCTCATGGACGGGGGTCAGGATGCCCTGCCCGCACGAACTGCACCCGCTGCTTCTGACGCTTTTGATCTTGGTATTGACATGGAAATGGTGGCAAAGCTTGGGAAAATGCTATCGGGAAAAGGTGGAGGAAACAGCCATCAACGTGCATTGCTTGAGGCGATGACGCCTTATCTTGGTGAAAAACGACAGAGAAGGATGGAACAGGCTCTGAAGATGGCAAAGATGGCCAAAATGGCAAGACTTGCATTTTCGGAATTCGGAGGTGACGGCGGTGAATAGGTATTATGGCAATGCAGGACAGAGGAGACGGGTTCACATCCCCGAACCAGAACTGTCAAATACCGGCGCGGCATCACCGCCAGTACAATCAGAACAGCCGCTGTTGCAAAAGAGATCAATACCACAACAAGGAGGAAAAAAACAACCGCCGAACCCATTTTCTGCTCTGGGCAGTGGGCTCGGCGGTATACTTTCCAAAATTGGAATCGCAGATTTTGAAGCAGAGGACTGGATCTTACTGCTGATTCTGTATTTGATGTATCGGGACAGCGGTGACGAGGAGTTGCTTTTTATGCTGGGAGCGATGCTGTTCACTTAGGGTGCAAAGTGCTGCGGTTTGACGTCTGTAATCCCAAAACTGTACAGAATTGCGTCGACAATACGAGCGCAGGCAGTACCGTCTCCATAGGGGTTTACGGCCTTTGCCATTTTATCATAGCTTGTCCGGTCGGTGAGCAGAGCGGTAGCCAGACGGACGATATCATCCGTTTCCACCCCGGCAAGCACAACCGTCCCGGCGGCGACCGCCTCAGGACGTTCCGTTTCGCGACGAAGAACCAGAACCGGTTTGCCAAGAGAAGGTGCCTCTTCCTGGATGCCGCCGGAATCTGTCATGACAAGATAGCTGCGGTTCATCAGACGATGCATCTCCAGCGCGTCCAAAGGCTCAATGAGATGAATGTTTGCGATATTGCCAAGATTGCGCTGTGCAGCTTCGCGCACAACCGGGCTGAGATGAACCGGATAGACGATGTCAACATCAGAAAACTGCGTTGCGATTTGCCGCACAGCGGAAAAAATCTGTTCCATCGGTGCGCCGTAATTTTCACGACGGTGACAGGTCATGGTGATAACACGCCGATGCGTAAAATCGAGATCCTGCAGCGCTTTGGTAGAAAATCCATTACCAGACTGTACGGTATACTGCATGGCGTCAATGACTGTGTTTCCGGTGATAAAAATTCCATCATGGATGTTTTCTGCTTTTAAGTTTTCTGCATTTTGTATGGTTGGAGAAAAATGGTAGTCCGCAATGCGGCCGATTAGACAGCGGTTCATCTCCTCCGGATAGGGAGACCATTTGTCATGGGTACGCAGGCCGGCTTCTACATGACCAACGGGAATTTTAGAGTAAAAAGCGGCAAGTGCCCCGGCAAACGCGGTTGTCGTATCACCGTGAACCAGGACAAGATCGGGTTTTGCCTCGGTGAAAATCCTACATAGACCATTGAGCGCACGGGTGGTAATATCCGCCAGCGTTTGCCCTTTGGCCATGATGTTCAGATCATAGTCTGGTGTGACATGAAAGCAATCCAGGACAGAATCCAGCATTTCGCGGTGCTGTGCAGTTACACAGACTAGACTTTCAATTGCGGATCTGCGCTGTAATTCCAGAACCAGCGGGCACATTTTAATGGCTTCCGGTCTGGTTCCAAATACGGACATGACTTTAATTGTTTTCATCGCTGGACTCCTTTTCGTCGGGATGATCCGATTTCTGCTTGTTATTGGATCGTGCAGAAATCTCGTGATACTTGGTATGGACAGCATGCCGGCAGATAGTCAGCGCAATCAGAAATGCAGCAAATAAGATCAGTGCTTTCAGAGGACCACTGGTAGTGAGAACGACGGCGGTCAGGCCGAGAATAGCGCTGATAAAATAAAGAATGGCAACAGCCTGTTTTTGATTGAAACCGAGATCAATCAAGCGGTGATGGAAATGCCCTCTGTCCGCTTTCATGGGATTTTGCCCTTTGAGAATTCGACGGGTAAAAGCAAAGATCGTGTCGCTGATTGGCAGTGCCAATGCAAGAATGGGGACAAGAAAACTGACAACCGCATAAAATTTGAACAGTCCGATAATTGAAACAGTCGACAGAACGTAACCAAGTAAAAGTGCCCCGGTGTCACCCATGAAAATTTTAGCGGGATTAAAGTTGTATGGGATAAAACCGATGCAGGCGCCTGCCAGCGCGGCAAGAATCAGGGCAACATTGCCGTCTGCCACGAGCAATGCAATAATCAGCATGGTAATGCTGCTGATGGTAGAGATACCAACCGCCAGCCCGTCCAGCCCGTCGATTAGATTGACGGAATTCGTAACGCCGACAATCCAGATGATGGTGATGGGAATGGAAAGAATCCCAAGGGAGAAGGAATCTTGTGCTGCAAATGGATTCATCAGGCGCTGTACCACAACCCCGTGTGCTACGGCAATAACAGCGGCAATGATTTGCAGTGAGAATTTAATACCAGGTTTCAGAGAGACAAAGTCGTCCACTGCACCAGTAATTACGATAAGAACTGCGCCAATTAAAATGCCCTGCACCTGTTTTGTGATATCCGCAAATAAAATAACGGAGAGGATAAAGCCGAAAAAGATTGCCATACCGCCGAGTCGAGGGATCGGGT
This sequence comes from Oscillospiraceae bacterium, assembly GCA_050944035.1. GTDB lineage: Bacteria > Bacillota > Clostridia > Oscillospirales > Oscillospiraceae > JBMNQH01. The sequence continues at coordinate 26,496 of JBMNQH010000001.1, forward strand.
GGTCATGGACGCGGCGCTTTTCCTTGGGAACATCCATTGCGCCGAATTTTTCGGCAAAAGCCTTGACAAGGGGGGTAGAAGCGAAACTGATTGCAAACGCGATGAGAAGCACCAGAAACAGCTGCAGTAAAAAATCTGTGTCTAATGGCATGTTACAGCCTCCAGTAATATGAATTATTTTGCGATAAAGCCGATTTTTTTATAAACTTTCCGCAAGGTTTTGTTTGCAATATAGGAAGCGCGATCCGCACCGTTACGGTAAACGCTTTCCAGATAGGACTTGTCCTTCAGCAGCCGTTCCGATTCCTCACGGATGGGACGAAGCATTTCGATGACGGCGTCGCCGACCGCTGGTTTGAAAACACCGTAGCCACAGCCGTCGAATTCCTGTTCGATTTCGGCAAAGGATTTGCCGGTGCAGGAGGAGTAGATCTGCATCAGATTGGAGACCCCGGGTTTGTTTTCCGGATCATAACGGACGCAATGTTCCGTATCAGAATCTGTAATTGCGCGTTTAAAGCATGCCCGGATTTGTTCCGGAGAATCCAGCAGACAGACACAGCCGAAGCCGCCCTGTTCTGATTTGGACATTTTGCTGGTAGGATTGGACAAGCTCATAATACGGGCGCCAACCTTGGGAATATAGGGTTCTGGAATTTTAAAGGTTTCACCGTATAGATTGTTAAACCGGTTTGCAATGTCACGGGTCAGCTCAACGTGCTGTTTCTGGTCATCGCCAACGGGCACAAAGTCAGGCTGATACAGCAGAATATCGGCTGCCATCAGCGAGGGATATGTAAACAGACCGCCGTTGATATTGTCAGCATTTTTCGAGCTTTTATCTTTAAACTGTGTCATACGGGAGAGTTCCCCGAACATGGCATAGCAGTTGAGAACCCAGCCGAGTTCTGCATGCTGATGAACATGGCTTTGAATAAATAGGGTATTTTGTTCCGGATCCAGACCACAGGCAATGTACTGTGCGAGCTGTTCCAGCGTACGGCGGCGAAGATCTGCCGGTTTTTGCCGGACCGTAATCGCATGCAGGTCTGCCATGAAGTAGTAGCAGTCAAACGCATTTGCACGCTCTGCCCAGTTTTTGATTGCGCCGAGATAGGAGCCAAGCGTCAGTTCACCGGAAGGTTTGATGCCGGAGAGCATGATTTTCTTTTCATCCATGATAGTATGATCCTTTCAAAGACAACGTGTACAGATAGACTACAGATTGTACTCGGCTGCCAGCTTTTGGAAGGCAGGGAGTGAGTTCCGAATCATTTCCGGAGAGACGCAGTAGGCGAGACGAACATAGCCGGGACCGGCAAAGGAGGAGCCGGGGACAAGAAGCAAATTGTACTTCTTTGCGGTGTTGACAAATTCCTTGTCATTGGGAACCGGAGATTTGACCCACATATAGAAGGCACCGTCAGGACGGACACAGGTAAAACCGCAGTCTGTCAATCCTTTGTACAAGAGTTTCCGGTTTGCATCATAGGCGTCGACGTTGACTTTGGCATCCAAACAACGCTTGACAGCACGCTGTGTAAGAGAAGGTGCGTTGACAAAGCCAAGAACGCGGTTTGCAATGCAGGCAGCCGAGAAAATCAGTTCCGCATCGTCGATTTCAGATGGAATTACAAGGTAACCAAGGCGTTCACCTGGGAGACTGAGAGACTTGGACCAGGAGTAACCGACGATGGTATTTCGGTAATAGCAGGGAAGATAAGGAACCGCATTGTTATCGTATGCGAGTTCCCGATAGGGTTCGTCAGAGATCAAATAGATGGAGGTACCCAGTTCCTGCTGTTTTGCCTCCAGGACAGCGGCAAGCTGCTCGATCACACCGGCAGGATAGATGACGCCCGTGGGATTGTTGGGATTGTTGATAATGATGGCTTTGGTTTTTTCATTGATGGCAGCAGAAAGTCGTTCAGGATCCGGCTGAAATGTTTCAGAATCGGTCGGGACCTCGACCAGTTTTCCATCATAGTTTGCAACATAATTGCCATACTCGACGAAATAGGGAGAAAGTGCAATGACTTCATCTCCCGGATTGAGCAGGGTTTTTAAAATGACATTCAGGCCACCGGCGGCGCCAACTGTCATGATAATATTATTGTGATTAAATGCGGTTCCGAAGCGGCGGTTGATTGAATTGGCGACTTCTGCACGGACATCTTCAAAACCGGCATTGGGCATATAGCCGTGGATCAACACGCTGTCCTCTTCATTTAAAACATCGATATAGGACTGGCGAACGACGTCCGGTGCTGGGAAGTTGGGGTTTCCAAGACTAAAATCATATACGTGGTCTCTGCCGTAAAGCGCTGCAAGACGATTGCCCTCTTCAAACATGGCACGGATTGCAGAGTTACCAGCAGCCAATTGTTTCATTTTTTCAGAAATCAAGATATCATCTCCATCAAGTTGCCGCCAAAACGAAACTTGGCAGCCATTATTTTGCAGTCTATTTTATCATAGATAATTCTGTAATACAACCATAACTGTGCTTGACAAGAGCAGTTTCATAAAATAGTATAGAGCTGTATCATTTAGAAAAACGAAGCGCCCGGTTCGGGCGTGTTTACGGAGGATTCATATCAATGGACATGCAGTTCTTTGAAGAGATGGAAGCAAAAATTCCAACGGGAGAGGTGCGGACGCGATTTGCTCCCAGTCCCACCGGCTATATGCACGTTGGCAATTTGCGCACAGCTCTTTACACATATCTGATCGCCAGAAAGAATGGCGGCAAGTTTATTCTCAGAATTGAGGATACGGATCAAAACCGATTGGTGGAAGGTGCAACCGATGTCATTTTTAAAACGATGAAGGATTGTGGCCTGCACCATGACGAGGGGCCGGATGTCGGCGGGCCGGTTGGACCGTATGTCCAGACTGAGCGCCGGTTCCTCTATGGAAAGTATGCGGAGCTGCTCATTGAGCGGGGCGGTGCCTATCGCTGTTTCTGTGATAAAAACGATGCGGAAGAGGTAGCGGAAACCGAAGAGGGCGAAATCCACAAGTATGATGGCCGCTGTTCCCGGCTGAGCCAGGAGGAGATTGCTGCCAATCTTGCGGCCGGCAAGCCGTATGTGATCCGGCAGAAGATTCCAAGAACCGGTACGACCACGTTTCAGGATGAGATTTTCGGTGAAATTACTGTACCAAACGATACGTTGGACGACAACGTCCTGATCAAATCCGACGGTTTGCCCACCTATAATTTTGCCAATGTCATCGACGACCATTTGATGGGCATCACCCACGTTGTGCGGGGCAGCGAGTATCTGTCCTCTGCACCGAAGTACAATCTGCTCTATCGGAGTTTTGGATGGGATATCCCCAAATATGTTCACTGCTCTCCAGTTATGCGTGACCAGCACAACAAAATGTCCAAGCGTCATGGAGACCCCTCTTATGAGGATCTGCTGGAACAGGGCTATCTGACCGATGCCATTGTCAACTATGTTGCGCTGTTGGGCTGGAGTCCCGGAGGCGAGCAGGAAATTTACTCTCTGAAGGAATTGGAAGAAGCATTTGATCTGCATGGTATTTCCAAGTCCCCTGCGATCTTTGATATTGAAAAGCTCAAATATTTTAACAGCGAGTATATTCGAGCCATGACACCGGAACAGTTTGCAGCGGTTTCTGAACCCTATATCCGGTCTGCTGTGAAAAATCCTGCAATCGATGCAGCGGAAATTTCCACATTGCTGCAGCAACGGTGCGAGCGGTTGACCGATATTCCTGAAAAGCTCGATTTCTTCGACGAGTTGCCGGCGTATGATATCGCGCTCTTTGTCCATAAAAAGTCTAAGAGTGATGAGACAAGTTCGCTCGAGATGCTCAATCAAACCATTCCTGTTTTTGATGGCATTGTATCTTGGACCAATGAGGCGGTACACGATGCACTGATTAACCTGGCCGCCAGTCTGGAAGTCAAAAATGCAAAACTGATGTGGCCGGTTCGCATTGCGGCAGCTGGTAAGGCGGTAACACCCGGCGGAGCCGTTGAAATTTGCCATATTCTTGGCAAAGAAGAGACCATTCGCCGTCTGCGTATCGGTGTAGAAAAGCTGACAAACGCAAAAAATACCAAATAGTAAAAATCTTACATGGTACAAACCACCCTTTTGTGGATATACTAGCCGCAAAGGGGTGGTTTTTTTGAAACAAAGAACAGGAGCGATATTGGTTGCCTATACCATAACTGCAATGGCAATCCTTGGAATTTTTTCAGCAGTTTCCTATCAGAGAGCGGAGGCCTATCGCCTCTATCTGACGGCAAATTATCAGCACGCGTTTGGTGAACTGGTCACAAGTATGGAGGAAATGGATGCCGCTCTACAAAAAAGTGTTTATGCAACTTCACCGAGTGTGGCAAGCGCTGTCTGCACAGAGGTGTTCGGCAAGGCGATGACGGCACAGATGACATTGGGTGTATTGCCGTTTTCCACACAGGAACTGGAGCAGACTGCAAGTTTTATTAGTAAGGTTGGAGACTACAGTCATGCGCTGTCGCGTTCCACCGCAGCCGGAAAGACTTTCAGCGATGAGGAATTGGAGTCGTTAAAATCCCTGTCCGAGACAGCAACGCTATTGACACAGAATCTCAATGATGTACAGCATGAGATCAATGCCGGCAATCTGACGATGGATGATTTGGTAAGAGGGGAAAAAACAATCGATACGCGGGAAGAGGATGCTGTTTCGGTTCCGACCAATCTGAGCGGCAGCATGAAGCAAATTGAGCAGGAATTTCCGGAAGTCCCATCTCTGATTTATGATGGTCCTTTTTCAGAACACTTGGATGACAGTAAACTTGCCATGTTGGAAGGAAAAGAGATGGTAGACGAAGCGGCAGCGGCAGAAGCTGCGGCAAAATTCCTGAACATCGATGCACGTCAGGTTACCGTAACCGGTACCACCAACGGAAACTTGCCATGCTATCAGTGTACAGCATGGGTTGGGAAAACAGAATATAATCTTATGGTTACCACGGTTGGCGGTGAAATTTTGAGCGTTGTCAGTGATAATCAACCGAAAAACGCCAAACTAACTGCAGAAGAAGCGATGGATACAGCCAAACACTTTCTGGAAAAACGCGGGTATGAAAGTCTAAAAGAGAGTTATTATATGACATCGGATCAAATTTTGACTGCAAACTTTGCCTATGAGCAGGATGGTGTTATTTGTTACTCTGATTTGATTAAAGTTGGAATTTCATTGGAAGATGGCAGTCTGACAGGATTTGAGTCCCGTGGCTATCTGACAGCGCATCGTACACGTGAATTTTCTGATAACCTGGTAGGTGTTGACAAGGCAAGAGAGATGGTCAGCGGTGATCTAAAGATTTTGTCCGAAAATCTGACTTTGATTCCGTCCGATGGACAAAATGAAACGCTGTGTTATGAGTTTAAGTGCAGAACAGATAACGAACAACACTATATAATATATGTAAATGCTGAAACAGGGAATCAGGAAAAAATTCTGATTCTACTCGAAGATGAAAACGGAACCTTAACCATGTAAATGAAAAAATCGGACTGCGGTGGTTCGCCGCAGTCCGGAAAAACTTGACGAAACAGGAATGGCATTGTATTATAAACCAAAGTACAAAGTTGTACGGCTCCATGATAGAAGAGCAGAAAAATAGTCGATACATAGAAAGGTTGAGCGCGTATGGGAATGATCCCACAGGTTACCTGCCGTAACTGCAGAAAGAAATATTCAAAATTAAAAAGACATTGCCCGTATTGCGGACTTGAGAGAGTAAAGCACAGTACGAGAACCCCAACGTCTACAGCAGCAACTGTAAAAGAAACCTCTGCGAGCCAGCGTGCAAGAAATGCAAGCAAGTACCGTACAATCTTTGGCGCTGTGATTCTTGTCGCGATTGTTGGTTGTACCATTGCGATGGTTTCCATGAGCATCCACAAATCCGATGCTGCCGGAAAACAGGAACAGGCGCAGTCCGAACAGAAAAAAGAAGATGGACAGGCAACAACAGCACTGTCAAAAGATAAGGAAGCAGAAAAGGATGGCGATAACCAGAAGGATATAGATGATGCAGATCAGAAGGAAGGTACCGACGATGCCGATGCTGCTGATGACGGTACCACAGGTAAGATCAGTAGCATTTCCATTACGTATCTCTCCGCAGAGAAAACAGAATTTTCAATGAGTATCGGGGACAATATCCAACTTGACGCAACGGTTTATCCGCTGGATGATACAAAAGAAGTACAATGGTCCTCTTCTGATACGTCTGTTCTAACTGTGACAGATGGTCTGGTAACCGGAGTTGCAAGCGGTGAGGCAAATGTGATTGCAATCTGTGACGGTGTGCAGGCGACCTGTAAAGTCCTTGTTTGGTAATTACAAAGGAAAGAAAGCAGCCAGAAGTTTCCGGCTGCTTTCTTTTTTTAGAAAATAGAATAAAAAAGAGCAAAAAAAGTTATTGACAAAATCAGGAGAATGCGCTAGAATAACACACGTCGAACAGATGTGGACGCTTAGCTCAGCTGGAAGAGCTTCCGCTTGACGTGCGGAAGGTCAGCGGTTCAAGTCCGTTAGCGTCCACCAAAATAGAAACGTGTCGAAATGTGCATTCGGCACGTTTTTTTTATCCATTCATAAAATCCGACTTTGAATGCATTTGTGTGGTGAAAAAATGGAACGCTCAGTAACACAGACAAATAAGAAGAAGATTTTTCTTGAAATATTGGAAGACCTGAAAGGGAAGTTGAATGTAGGCACATTGCAGGCGGGAGATAAACTTCCTTCCGAACGCAGTATGGCAGAACAGCTTGGTGTGTCCAGAGCCTCTGTCAGGGAGGCAATCCGGGCGCTGGAGATCATAGGGCTTTTGCATTGCGTCCAAGGGGACGGCAACTATCTGGTAGATGATTTGCGTGACTCTCTGGTGGAACCAATCGCTTTTATGTTTGCGCTCTCCGGCGGTGATATTATGACCGCTTTAAATCTCAGAGAGGCATTGGAGCTGAAAACAGCGGAACTTGCGGCAGCTGCCTGTACGACTGCGGATGCAGCAGAGTTGCGGCATCTTTTGGAGAGACTGGACAGCGGCAGTTGTGAGCTGGATAGGGCAGAGGTTGATATGGAACTGCATTACCGGATTGCAAATATGGCGGGGAATCCCCTGATTCTCAGTACACTCAATGCTGCTTCCAGTTTGGTTGAAACCATTATTAAAGGAATTCGTATTGCAATTATGAACGAGGCGACCCGTGTGACACAGATCGACCGGCAGCATCGCGAGCTTGTCGAAGCGATCATTTCCGGGGATCCACAGTTTGCGCAGATAAAAATGAAGGAGCATATGGCGTTAATTACCGAGTACACTGTAAGGATTGCTGATATTAATTGAGAAAAGACGGTGTTTTCGGTAAAAAAAACAAAAAACCACTTTACAAGTGAGAAATTATCTAGTATAATGCCATCAGTAGGAAATCTGATGCAGAACATCAGGTTAAGTACTCAGATAACTTTATAACAGGAGGAATATCTAATGTCTAAGATTGTTAAGATCCCCTATGGCACCAAGTTCTTCGATCTCGAAGTAGCTGACAATACCCCCGTACTGGAAGCAGCTCTCGACTCCATCGCTGCAAAGCATGAAGGCCAGACCGAATCCGAAATTATCCGTCAGGCTATGGATAACCCCATCGCTTCCCCCAAGCTCTCCGAGCTGGCAAGAGATATCCATAAGATCACCATCATCATCAGCGACCAGACTCGTTCTGTCCCGACCAGACTGATTCTGCCCGAAATGCTGAAGGACATCCGTTCCACCAACCCCGATGCAGAAATCACTCTGATCTCCGCACAGGGTACCCATCGTGACACCACTCAGGACGAGCTGCGTGCAAAGATGGGCGACGCTCTCTATGAAGAGTTCAAGGATCGTATCGTTATTCACCACTGCCGCGACATGGAAAACCACACCTATCTGGGCGACCTTCCCTCCGGTGCTCCCATGTGGCTCGATAACGTTGGCTACAACTGCGACCTGCTGATCTCCGAAGGTTACTTCGATCCTCACTTCTATGCAGGCTTCTCCGGTGGCCGTAAGTCCATCCTGCCCGGCATCTCTTCCTACAAGACCATTTATGCAAACCATTGCTCCGCTCATATCGACAACCCCAACTGCACCTGCGGTATCCTGGAAGGCAACCCCATCCATCGTGACATGCTCGCAGCTGCACGTCTGGCAAAGCTTCGTTTCTCCGTAAACGTCATTCTGGACGCCAAGAAGAAGGTTATCGACTGCTTCGCAGGCGATCCCGGTGAAGAGCATTATGCAGGTTGCGCAGCTCAGGCTGGTGCTATCACTGTTGACGCTGTTCCTGCTGACATCGTTGTCGGTTCCAACGGCGGCGCTCCTCTGGATACCAACCTCTATCAGTCCGCAAAGGGCATCGATGCTCTGGGCGCAACCGCAAAGCCCGGCGCAGCTGTTGTTTTCTGCGCATCTCTGACCGACGGTTACGGCGGTGCTGACTATGTTAAGTTCCTGCAGGGTTATGTAAACGGCGTTAAGTATGACTCCGCTGCTGAAGCTTATGATGCATGCTGCAAGCTCGGCCAGTTCGAGACCACTCAGGACCTGTGGCAGGCAATGGTTCCCATGCGCGTTCAGAAGAACTGCACCGTTATCGTTGTTAACGAAGACGAAAGCAGAAAGGCTGACCTCGAAGCTATGAACTTCAAGTATGCTAAGACTCTGGAAGAGGGTATGGAAATTGCTTACGCTCTGAAGGGCAAAGACGCTTCCATGACCGTCGTTCCCAGCGGCCCCGCTGTTATCATCAAGAAGTAATTGACGTTTGTTGATTCTTACTTATTGATTTAGCTTTTCTAGGGTGTCCGGATTTATCCGGACACCCTTTTTATTTGTCTTAAAATAAGTGTACCCAAAAATAAGAAAAAGAACCCTCTGATTCAACATTTTATTGGATCAGAGGGTTCTTTTTCTTCTATAAAGCTGGTTTAAAATGGATTCATTGTCTGACAAACGTGTGCAACACAACATTGGTCACAGTGTGCTTTCCTCGCAGTACAGACTGCGCGACCATGGTGAACAAGATTGTGACAAAAATCAGAAGATTTCTCAGGCGGAAGAATTTTGCGCAATTCCCGTTCAATCTTCACTGGTTCCTTCAAATTATCTACCAATCCCATCCGATTGCTCAAACGAATGCAATGGGTGTCAACAACGACAGCAGGTTTACCATATAGGTCACCGAGGATCAGATTGGCTGTTTTTCTGCCAACACCGGGGAGCGCGACCAGTTCTTCCATGGTATCAGGAACTTTGCCACCGTGGCGTTCCAAGAGTGCCTGGGCGCATAGAACGATATCTTTGGCTTTGCTGCGGAAGAATCCACAAGTACGGATATATTCTTCGACTTCTTTTACATCAGCGGTTGCAAAATCTTCAAGTGTAGGGAATCGCTCAAAGAGTGTAGGTGTAACCATATTGACGCGTGCATCGGTGCACTGTGCAGCAAGACGGACAGAAAACAGCAATTCATAATCTTTCCGATATTCCAAGGAACATTCAGAAGGGTAGGCAAGTTCAAGACAGCGAATGATTTCATCCACTTGTTCGGGAGTTCTCAACAGTATCACCTCAAATATGTCGATATTTGAGATCAGTATACCATAAAAAATACGGAAAAGAAATAGAAAACATAGGATTCGATATTTCCAAGGTTTGTTTGGCATGGTATAATAACTGCTATAGTATCTCATATGAATAGAGGAAAGAAACAATGAAGTATAATACCATTATTTTTGATATGGACGGCACTCTCCTGAATACACTGGAGGATCTGGGGGACAGTGTGAATTTTGCATTGCGTCATTTTGGAATGCCTGAGATTACCTACGCACAGGCGGCAAGCTATATTGGAAACGGTGTTGCAAGATTGGTCGCGCTTTCTATGGAGGGAGGAACGAAAAATCCCCACTATGATGAGGTACTTTCCATATTTGTCGACCATTATTCCGAACACTGTCGTGATAAGACAAAACCGTATGACGGTATGCTGGAACTGCTTGCCAAGCTGAGAGAAAAGGGATATAAAACAGCCGTCGTTTCCAATAAGTTTGACGAGGCAGTCAAAGAATTGGCAGAATTTCATTTTGCAGGCTTGTTACCAGTTGCAATCGGCGAGACCAAAACAATCCGCAGAAAGCCGGCGCCGGATACCGTAATTCAGGCATTGAAAGAGCTGAACAGTACCCCAGAAGAATCCGTTTATATTGGTGACTCTGAAGTCGATATCCAGACTGCAAAAAATGCTAATATGGACTGTATCTCGATTACTTGGGGATTCCGTAGCCGAGAAGAGTTGATTGCAAGTGGTGCTACCGTCCTCATCGATACCATGGATGAGCTAATGGCACGGTTAGAAGCCTAGATTCGATAGCAACAACCGCTGTATGGTGGGAGCATTCGTCCATGTTCTCCTGTGAAAAAGAAGGGTTCTACATCATCCGGAAAAAAAGCAGTGTGTGCAGAACAGTTGATCAGGCAGGCAAGGGATTCTGTTTTCCAAATTCTGTGGAATAAAACAATTCCATCTTCTGCTGTTTCAAAGTGGATTGCTCCACACCGAAGCGCTTCCCAGTGCTGTTTCAGTTTACACAAGCGCTGATAATAGGAAAACAGTGTAAGGTCTGGCGTTTCCCAAGGGTAACACCGTCGGCAATCCGGATCATCGGCACCAGTCAACCCGACCTCGTCTCCATAGAAAATACAGGGCGAGCCGGGCAGGACAAACTGCAAAAAAGCAGCAAGTTTTAACCGTTCGATTGCCTGAGGCCGGTCAGATTCTGCACCGAAAACTGTTAGAATGCGTGGTGTATCGTGGGTGGAAAGACTGTTCATCGCAGTGTGCAGCGCCCAAGCTGGATAGTGTTCGGCAAGTGTCATTACAGTTTTGGCAAGTGCTCGCCCATCGTCTTTGCCGCCGACAAAGTCCAGAATTGCGTTTCGGAATGGATAGTTCATCACCGTATCAAGTTCCGATTTGGTAAAATAGCTGCGGCGGACATCATAGCTGATTTTGTTGGATGCATCTTCCCAGACTTCGCCAATAACAATACCATCGGGTTTGATTTCATGGACACGCCGATGAAGCTTTTCAATGAAAGTATCGGGAAGTTCATCTGCGACGTCCAGACGAAAGCCATCTGCACCGAGACGAAGCCAATGTGCAACAACGCTGTCAGGATCTTCGATCAGCATTGCGAGATAAGAGGGTTCCAGCTCTTGAACGGCAGGCAACGAATCAATTCCCCACCAGGACGTATAAATATTCGGAAACTGCTGGAAATTGTACCAGCGATAATAAGGGGAAGAAGAACTGGAACAAGCACCATTGCCGAATACAGCGTATTGATCAAAATAACGGCTGTTGCTGCCGGTGTGAGAAAATACACCGTCTAAAATGATGCTTATCCCCAGCTGATGTGCTGCATCACACAGCGAGATGAAATCTTGTTCCGTACCAAGCATGGGATCAATGACACGATAATCCGCAGTGTCATAGCGGTGATTGGAGTGCGCAAGAAAGATCGGATTCAGATATAGCATTTGAATCCCCAAACGGGAAAGATAAGGAAGTTTTTCTTGAATTCCCTGTAGATTTCCCCCGAAAAAGTCTGTGCATGGTGGAAATATCATATCTGCTTCTGCCCGGAAAGGGAGTTCATGCCAATCCGTATGGACAGAAAACGGTGTCAGTTTTCCACTGAGATCGCAGCTTCCGGATTTGTGGAAACGGTCAGGGAAAATCTGATACATCACACGGCCATAGTTGGACATCGGAACAGCTGGAGATGGAACGCAGGATATCTGCCAGTGCTGTCCGTCTGCTTTGTGGTGGACAACAACTGCATCGGCAGTTTGAATCTGAAATTCATAGAAATAAAGCCCGCATCGGAATAGAGAAAATTCCGTGCGATACCATACAAAAGAATCGGATGAATATTCAAAATCCATCGGGATGGAGAGCTGAATACCGTCGGTGCTTTCCAAAAAAAGCCGAACCGACAGTAATTCTGGGGGTTGTGATATCCCCAGACGTATCGTGCAGGATTGCTGCATTTCCAGAGTGCCGAAAGGGATTTTGAATTGGGGTGAAAAACTGTCAAATTGAATGTCCAATAGATTACTCCTATTCTTACAGTTTGGCAGAGGATCAGAAAGAGAGTGTACAATGCGTTATATTACCTGTTCTATGGAACAATTTACAGAAGAACTGGCGTCCAAAGCGGCGGTACCCGGCGGCGGCGGCGCATCTGCTCTGGTGGGAGCAGTTGGTGCAGCGCTGGGAGCGATGGTTGGAAATCTGACGGTTGGAAAGAAAAAATACGCCGCGGTGGAATCAGAAATACAGGCAATTATCGTTGAGATTGAGGCGATCCGAAAAGAACTTCTGCGTCTGGTCGATGCAGATGCAGAAGCCTTTCTGCCACTTTCCAAAGCCTATGGCATTCCCAAAGACGATCCAATCCGTACAGAAGTTATGGAGTCTGCTCTGCGTCTTGCGTGTAGTGTCCCAATGGATTTGATGCGGACACTTGGTAGAGCAATTGAGCTGCACGAAATACTTGGACAAAAGGGAAGCCGTCTGGCACTTTCAGATGTTGGTGTCGGTGTGCTGTGTTGCAAGACCGCTCTGCAGGGAGCCAGTCTAAACGTCTGGATCAATACCAAATCCATGACGGACCGCAACTATGCGGAGACCATTGAGGCTGAAGCAGAGCAACTGCTACAGAAATATAGTTCGATGGCAGACCGTATTTATGCAGATGTATTACAGGAACTGAGATAGGAGACGGTATGGCGACAATTTTAAAAGGTGCAGAGGTTACAAAGGCATTAAACGAACGCATCGCAGCAGATGCTGCCTGGTTGAGAGAGCAGGGGGTGATTCCCTCTTTGGCTATTGTACGCGTAGGCGCCAGAGAAGATGATATTAGCTACGAGCGCGGAGCAATCAAACGCTGTGAAAACAACGGTGTTTCGGTGCGTCACATTGTCCTGCCGGAAACCGTGACGCAAGAAGTGTTGGTGCAGGAGATTGAGACATTGAATGCAGATTCGACCGTACACGGTATTCTGTTGTTCCAGCCCCTCCCCAAGCATTTGGATGGGGAAGCAGTCCGTAAGATTTTGGATCCCCAAAAAGATGTAGATGGCATTACTGACGGTTCTCTGGCCAGTATTTTTTCTGGTAGCGGTGTAGGATTTGCTCCTTGTACTGCGCAGGCCTGCATGGAAATTCTGGACCATTTTCAAATTGACTGCACAGGAAAACATGCGGTTGTGATCGGACGTAGTCTCGTAGTTGGAAAACCTGCAGCTGTTTTGTTGCTGGGACGAAATGCTACCGTAACGGTCTGCCATACCCGTACTGTGGACATGCCTGCTATTGCAAGAAAGGCGGATATTTTGCTGGTTGCAGCCGGAAAGGCTGAAGTCATTGGGCGCGAGTACCTGTCAGAAGGACAGATCGTTCTTGATGTTGGCATTCATGTGAATAGCGATGGGACGCTGTGCGGCGATGTCTGTTTTGAAGAGGCGGAACCCATCGTGTCTGCTATCACACCTGTTCCCGGGGGTGTCGGAACGGTAACAACCTCTGTGCTCGTCAGCCATGTTGTCCAGGCGGCAAAACGATCTCTGGTATGCTGTGTGGAATGAAGCTCTGTGTTGTATGACAGCGGCTGCTCTGTGATAATCTGGCAGAACAGCCTGAAGTGGATAATCCACTGTTTCGGGAGGTGCAGATGTGAGAAAATTTCGAATAGATCCCAAGTATATCTGTTGGGGGATCACCGCCATCATTGTGATTGTCAGTAGCACCTGTTTTTTCTGGATTCTTCAGAAATTGCCTGCAATTGCCAAATTTTTGCTCTCATTTTTGAAAATCCTCAGCCCGTTTATCTGGGGATTTGTACTCACCTGTTTGCTTTCCCCCATCATGTATCGATTCGAAGAGAAAATTTTTGTTCCGTTGGTGGAGCATTTTCTACCAGACTATCGGAAAAAAGAATCCCTTTGCAGAGCACTGTCTATTGCGCTTGCATTGGTACTGTCTTTCGCAATTGTGACTACATTGCTGATGATGGTATTGCCGCAGGTATATGAGAGTATTGAAAGCATTGTCAGGAGTTTGCCGGATTATGCCAACCAGATTATACGCTGGACAAACAATCTGTTGAAGGAAAATCCGGAACTGAAAAAAGTACTTACTTCCATGTTGGGAGACGCCTCAAATAACCTGACGGACTGGCTCCAGACCAATGTGCTTTCCGGAATGAACAATGTGGTGACCAGTGTTTCTACCAGTGTGTACAAAATCGTGATGGAGTTGCTGAATATCCTGATCGGGGTAGTAATTTCGTGTTATTTGTTGTTTAATAAGGAACATTTTGGCGGAAGTATGCGAAAGCTACTCTATAGCATCTTCAATGAAAAACGTGTGGCGTCCATCTATAAGGTCGCTGAAGATGTGAATACAGCGTTTATGGGCTTTATCAGCGGAAAACTGCTGGATTCTCTGATCATTGGCTTTTTATGCGGGATCTGTTGTACAATTATGCGAATGCCGTATGTCGTGCTGATTAGTGTCGTGGTCGGCGTTACCAATATTATTCCATTCTTTGGCCCCTTTATCGGTGCGGTACCCTGTGCACTGCTGATCTTTATGGTATCACCGTTTAAATGTCTGATTTTCGTTCTATTTATCATTGTATTACAACAGATAGATGGCAATATCATCGGTCCCAAAATTCTGGGCAGTACTACGGGACTCAGTGGATTCTGGGTCATGTTCGCCATTCTGGTTGGACAGGGCTTTTTTGGAGTCATCGGGCTGATACTCGGTGTGCCGGTGATGTCTCTGATCTATGCCATGGTCAAAACATTGATTGAAAAGAACCTGGTAAAGCGGGGTCTGCCCGTCGATTCAGAAAGCTATGAAGCACAATACAACGAAAAACGATCTGCTTTTTGGAAGTCGAAAAAAACAGAAGCCGACTCTGAAGAGACCGCAGAGACGACTTCTGATGCATCGGAAAACGATGCTGAGGGAACACCCCCTAAACAATAATTTTAGTAGAGAACCGGAAACAGTGTACATTTTGCATCTTTCAATGCATCGCATAGCAGGTGAATTTCCTCTTCTGTGGTAAAACGTGAGAAACTGATCCGCAATGCGCCGTCAATGATGCGGGGTTCCAGTCCGATGGCCTCTAAAACATGACTGCGTGCACCCTTTTTGCAGGCAGAACTTTTGGAAACATAAATGCCACGTGCTTCCAGAAAGTTCATCAGTACCTCGCTCTTATAGCCGGGCAGGGAGATGCTGAGAATATGTGGCGCGCCGCCGGCGATGACTTGGATTTCCGGGATTTCAGTGGTCAGCCGGGAAACTGCCAGACTGCGCAAGCACTGCATCGTTTCCAGAGACTCAGACAATTTCTGTTTTCCGATTGCAGCGGCGATACCAAAGGCAGCAATGTTGGGCAGGGGTTCCGTGCCGGCACGTTTGCCGTTTTCCTGTCCGCCGCCCAAGAGAAAGGGGTGTAGTTTAACACCCTTGACGCCCTGAATCCCATTCCGGATATAAAGGGCGCCAATGCCTTTGGGAGCGTGAATTTTGTGCCCGCTGATGGAGATCAGATCTGCCCCCAGGGTTTTGGCGGAAAAGGGAACTTTCAAGAAGCCTTGGACTGCATCGGTGTGCAGCAACGCTTGGGATTTTGCTTTTTTCATTGCATTGGCAATGTCGGCAATCTCCGTAACAGCGCCAGTTTCGTTATTGACCATCATCAGGGTAACGAGAACGGTATCCTCACGCAGTGTGTCAACAACAGATTGCACTGCAATACTGCCGTTGGACTCGGGTGCCAGCCGTGTGACTTCAAAGCCGTTTTGCTCTAAAATATCGAGGGATTTGCGGACAGCATCGTGTTCCACCGTGGAGCTGATGATATGTCTGCCTTTTCTTCGCATGGCCTCCGCACCACATTGGATGGCCCAGTTGTCGCTTTCGGAACCGCAGGAGGTAAAAAAGATCTCGTCCGGTTTTGCACCGAGCGCATCGGCAACCTGTTTGCGAGCCAAATCCAGAGCGGATTTTGCCTCCCGACCCAATGTATGGGTTGAGGAGGGATTTCCGTATACTTCTGTCATAGTATGAAATGCTGCTTGTGCCGCCTCCTCACAGACGCGTGTTGTGGCGGCATTGTCAAGATAAACTGTCATTTTGGATGGGACCTCCATAAGATATCCCTAATATTATCGAATAAGAATCCAAAATTGTCAATTGCGAGTTTTAATTGAAGAGGGAACAATGAACTATACGATTACAACACTGGGTTGCAAAGTCAACCAGTATGAGACGCAGGCGATGGAGACGCTGTTGCAGGCGCACGGGCACCGACCGGTTATGGATGGCACCGCAGATGTGGTGATCGTCAATACCTGTGCGGTAACGGCGGAGAGCGGACGGAAATCCCGTCAGGCAGTACGGCATCTGAAACATGCCAACCCAAATGCAATGATTGCTGTCTGCGGTTGTTTTTCCCAGATCAGTCCAGAGGAAATTCAGGCGCTTGGCGCTGACATCGTTTACGGTAGCGGCGACCGCAAGCAGTTTGTTACAGATATTGAGCGCGCAATAAGAGAGCGGGAGCGTGTGTTGAACATCGACAATCCGTTCCAGCGAAGGGAATTTGAGGCTTTGCCTGCCGGTGCAGTGGCCGGGCGTACCCGTGCTATGCTGAAGATTCAGGACGGCTGTGCAAATTTCTGTACCTATTGCGTAATTCCCTATGCACGCGGACGTGTGCGCAGCTTGCCAATTGCTGAGGCTGTGACGATGGCGGCAGAGCTGGAAGCACAGGGCTTCCGGGAACTGGTTCTCACCGGCATAGAGATTGCTTCTTATGGAGTTGATTTTTGCGACGGTACGGGTCTGGCCGATGTCGTTGTTGCGGTTGCGGAAGCGGTACCAAAACTTCGTTTGCGCCTGGGTTCGATCGAGCCAACCGTGGTGACAGAAGCGTTTTGCAGACGGCTTGCAGCAACCGGTAGTATATGCCCGCATTTTCATCTGTCTTTGCAAAGTGGTTGTGACAGCACATTACGGAAAATGAACCGCAAGTACAATACCGAAGCGTTTTACGCTGTGGTGGAACGGCTGCACAAGTGGTTTCCAAATTGTGCGCTGACAGCGGATCTGATTACCGGATTTCCGGGAGAGACAGAAGCTGATCATGCTGCAACCCTGCAATTTATCCAAAAATGTGGGTTTTCCTCGATGCATATTTTCCCATATTCTCAGCGTCCCGGTACGAAAGCCGCGACTATGGAGGGACAACTGACCCGCGCAGAGAAGTCTGCCCGTGCACACGAAGCCCAACAAATTGCCGATACCATGCAGACGGCATATCTGAACAGTTGTGTTGGACGCTTACTTCCTGTCCTATTTGAGACAGAGGAGAACGGAGTCTCCTTTGGGCATGCGGATAACTATTGTGAGGTTTGCCTAATGCAAACACAATTGCATGGTCTCGTCAAAAGTGTCGAAATCACGGGCGTTGCAGGACAAATGCTTGTAGGTAAATTGATTGACGGATAGTAAAAATTGTATTAGAATAAAGCAGTATCAAGCCTATTAATAAAGAGAGGTGCTCATTTATGACAAGAGAACAGGTTTTTAATTTTGCTGCAGGTCCTTCCGTCCTTCCGGAGAAAGTTCTGAAGCGTGCTGGCGCGGAGATTTTAAATTACGACGGCAGCGGTATGTCAGTTATGGAAATGAGCCACAGAAGTAAGGTTTATCAGGAAATTTTTGATGCAACGTATGCGAAGCTAAAGGAAGTCCTTTCGGTTCCGGATACGCATGATATCATGTTCCTGCAGGGCGGTGCAAGCACCCAGTTCGCAATGGTTCCTCTGAACCTGATGGGCAAAACTGGAAAAGCCGACTATGCAATTACCGGTAATTTCGCAAACGGAGCTGCAAAGGAAGCAAGAAAATACGGCGCCGTTCAGGTTGCCGCTTCTTCTGAGGATAAAAACCATACCTATATTCCACAGCAGCAAGCACTGAAATTGGATCCCGAAGCGTCCTATTTCTACTATTGTGCCAACAACACCATCTATGGTACCGAATGGAATTATGTACCCGAGGTTCAAGTTCCTCTGGTTTGTGATATGTCTTCCAATATCCTGTCCAAGCCGATTGATGTCTCCAAGTATGGCATTATTTTTGCCGGTGCGCAAAAGAACATGGCGCCTGCTGGTCTGACCGTCGTCATTATGCAGAAGGATCTCATGGGCCAGCAGATGCCAATGACCCCAGCCATGCTGACCTATCAGCTGATGTCCGATAAAGGTTCGATGTATAACACGCCTCCCTGCTGGAACATCTATATGCTGGGTCTGGTTCTGGATTGGCTGAAAGAGAAAGGCGGGGTGGCCGCAATGCAGCAGATCAACCGGACAAAAGCTGCACTGCTGTATGATTTCCTTGATGAAAGCAAACTGTTCCACGCCTGTGCAGAACCGGAAGCACGGTCTCAGATGAATGTTACGTTCCGCACCAGCGATGAGGCAAGCGACGCTGCATTCGTTAAGGCCGCAACGGAACACGGATTTCTGAATATTAAGGGTCATCGTTTTGTCGGTGGTATGCGCGCCTCCATTTACAATGCCATGCCGATGGAAGGCGTTCAGAAACTGGTCCAGTTTATGAAAGAATTTGAGGTGCAGGCAAATGTATAATGTCAAGCTTCTGAACAATATTTCGGCTTCTGGCTTGCAGAAGTTGCCGCAGGATCGTTTCCACGCGGACAAGAACGTAGAAAACCCAGACGCCATTTTGGTGCGCAGTTTTAAAATGCACGATTATGACTTTAATCCGGAATTGCTCTGTATCGCGCGTGCCGGTGCCGGAACCAATAATATTCCGTCGGATGTCTGTGCAGAGAAGGGCATTGTAGTCTTTAACACACCTGGCGCCAATGCCGAGGCCGTTAAAGAGCTTTGTATTTGTGCATTGTTCATGGCTTCCCGCGATGTTTTGGGCGGCATTGAGTGGGTTAAGAGCATCGTTGGCGAGGGTGACGCTGTTCCTGCAATGATCGAAAAGGGAAAAGCCAGCTTTACCGGTCCTGAACTGATGGGAAAAACATTGGGTGTTATTGGTCTCGGTGCGATCGGGGCTCGCATTGCCAACACGGCACTGAGTTTGGGGATGAGCGTTTACGGTTATGATCCTTATCTGTCCGTTGATGCCGCATGGCAGTTGTCCCGCAGCGTCAAGCACGCTGTGGATCTGGATACGATTTTCAGCAACTGCGATTATATTACCCTGCATGTGCCCTGTATCGATGCAACCCGTGGTATGATCAATGCCGGGGCCATTGCCAAGATGAAAGACGGTGTCCGCATTATCAATCTGGCCCGCGGCGAGCTGGTCAATGATGATGATATGATTGCAGCGCTTGACAGTGGCAAGATTGCTCGTTATGTGACGGACTTTCCCAATGCCAAGATTGCAGCAACGGCCAATGTAGTTCCTATGCCGCATCTGGGTGCATCCACCCCGGAAAGCGAAGATAAGTGCGCACTGATGGCAGTGCAGGAGCTGGTGGAATATGTTGAAAATGGCAACATCATCAACGCGGTAAATCTCCCATCCGTGCAGTTGGATCGTCAGGGCAAGGCGCGTATCTGTGTCATCCATAGAAATGTGCCCCGTATGATCAATGGTTTCCTTGATGTCATTGGAAATTTGGATATCAATGTAGAACATATGATTAATAAGGCTCGCGGCGAATACGCCTATACCATCATTGACGTTGGCAGCGAGATCAATGAAGAAAGTGCTGAAAAGATTAAGGAACTGGAAGGTGTAATCCGCGTCCGCGTTCTGTAATCAATCTTGTATAAAATGAAACCGGCATCGTGCTGATTTTGTGCGATGCCGGTTTTTATTTCAGATCTGTATACCCCGGAAATAGAGGAACCTTTTGTGGGGCGTTCTCATAGAATGAAGATAGATACTTGACAAAATGGTATTTTTGGTAGTAAAATAATCCAAACCGATGAGGAAGAGTAAGTAGATCCTTCACTTTTTGGAACAGAGAGCTGCGTGTTTGGTGGAAGCGCGGTGCAAAAGCAGGATTGAATGGGCTTCTGAGGGCGAACTGAACGATCGAAGTAGGGGAGCCGGAGTGGAATACTCCGTTAACAAAAATCAGCATATAGAATTAGTATGCGTCAAAAGTTGGTCGCTTGATGTAAGTGGCAAGCAGGGTGGCACCGCAGAAGTAATGATCGTTACCTCTGTCCCGGCAAATTTATCCGGGACAGAGGCTTTTTGTTTTCTGACCCGAGAACAAGAAAGGGGACATTACGATGTCAGAAAAAATTCCGTACAAAATCTATCTGGAAGAAAGCGAAATGCCGAAACAATGGTACAATGTGCGTGCAGATATGAAAAACAAACCGGCGCCGTTGCTCAATCCTGGTACGTTGCAGCCAATGACTGCAGAAGAGCTGGAGCATGTTTTCTGTTCTGAGCTGGTGAAGCAGGAGCTTGACGATACAACGCCCTATTTTGATATCCCGGAAGAGATTCAAAACTTCTATAAGATGTACCGTCCGTCTCCCTTGGTACGCGCCTATTGTCTGGAAGAAAAGCTTGGTACTCCGGCGAAAATTTATTATAAGTTTGAAGGGAACAACACCAGCGGAAGCCACAAGTTGAATTCTGCTATTGCGCAGGCATACTATGCAAAAAATCAGGGACTTCGCGGCGTGACCACCGAAACAGGAGCAGGACAGTGGGGGACAGCGCTGTCTATGGCCTGTGCTTATCTGGGACTTGACTGCCAGGTCTATATGGTAAAATGCTCTTATGAGCAGAAGCCGTTCCGTCGTGAAGTGATGCGAACCTACGGCGCCGCAGTAACTCCGTCACCGTCTGAACTCACCAATGTCGGCAGAAAGATTTTGGAAGAGCATCCCGGCACAACGGGAAGCCTGGGTTGTGCAATTTCTGAAGCAGTGGAAGCTGCAACCACACAGGAAGGCTATCGCTATGTACTGGGCAGTGTGCTCTCTCAGGTACTGCTGCATCAGACTGTGATTGGGTTGGAGACAAAAACCGCCCTTGATAAGTACGGCATTACTCCCGATATCATTATCGGCTGCGCAGGCGGCGGTTCAAATCTGGGCGGCCTGATTTCCCCATTCATGGGAGAAAAGCTCCGCGGAGAAAAAGACTATCGGTTTATTGCAGTGGAACCGGCATCTTGTCCAAGTTTGACCAGAGGAAAGTTTGTGTACGATTTCTGCGATACTGGTAAGGTTTGTCCGATGGCAAAGATGTACACTCTGGGCAGTGGATTTATTCCATCGGCCAACCATGCAGGCGGGCTGCGCTATCACGGTATGAGCTCGATCCTTTCCCAGCTATATCACGATGGATTCATTGAGGCAACTTCTGTGGAACAGACTGCCGTATTTGAAGCGGCGGAATATTTTGCAAAGGTGGAAGGGATTCTTCCGGCGCCGGAGAGCAGCCATGCAATCCGCGTTGCCATCGATGAAGCGCTCAAGTGCAAGGAGAGCGGCGAGGAGAAAACCATTGTATTTGGCCTGACTGGTACAGGATACTTCGATATGGTGGCTTATGAGCGATTCCACGATGGTCAGATGACCGACTATATCCCGACAGATGAGGATTTGAAACGTGGATTTGATGGAATTCCACAGTTTCCCGGCAACAAAATCTAATATATTAAAAAATGGAAAGCCGGCATCGCTTCAAGCGATGCCGGCTCTTTTTGGATACAGGCTTTATTTACAACTTTTCTGTAGCATCCGTCTGATATACGGGGTTTTGGAAAGTGTAAGGATAAGGACAGAACCTGCGGCGACAGAGAAGAGTCCCTGAATGCAGTTTCCGGGAATGGCTGCGAATGCGCCGCTTCCAATGCCCAACAACAAGGATTCATACAGGAAATAGCCGCCAATCATAATGCATTCGGTCAACACAGAGACTGCAATAACCATTTTCAGATTGCTGCGATGATGTTGCATTAAAAGACCTGCAACCAGGCCCATAACGCCCTTGATGATAAAAGTACCGGGAGCGTAAACTGCATAGCCCGCAAGAATATCAGCGAGACTGCTTCCGATACCAGCAGCAGCTGCACCCCATATGGGACCGAGAAGCCAGGAACTGAAAAGAATAATTGCGTCACCAGGATTGACGTATCCGCCGCCAGGGGTTGGGATTGCAACAGCGAATGTTACAACACAGATCAGTGCTGCAAAAAGCGCGGCGCCGACAAGTTTCCGAATCGAGAGATCATTGTTCATGAAAAGATGTTCCTTTCCAGAAGAGTTGGTGTTTTTCCTTTGCAAAATAAACACGGCTGTAGATAATGGTAAAGGAATAATAGAAGCCGGCGGTTACAGAGAAGAGTACGTGTCCTGCAATAACGAGATAACCGGTTGTGAGACCGAGAGACAGCATCAATGCAAATGCAGTCAGATCAAAGTGCTTGAAGAAGTTCACAATGAACTGGAAGCCGAGCGTACAATAAACCCACAGCATTGCACAGGCACCGACAAGACCATAGTAGAGAAAAACTTCAAAGAGATCCATTTCGACAATCATTGCCTGACTGCCGCGCCCCATACCAAAGAGATAGGCGATGATTCCACACTCTTTGAGCTGACGCAACTGATCCATCAGTTTGACCTGTCTGCCGCTGAATACAGCGGTGCTGACACTCTCATTCTCGAGCAGCTCACCGGTGGCAGAAAAAGATTTGGAGATGTTATCAACCAGGCTGGAGCTGAAGAGCAGCAGGATGCCGAAGATAATGCAGGACGAAATAATAACGATGATAGAGGTGGGGAGATACGATTTTTCTTTTCCGATAAAAAAGGTGATAACAGCGAACAGGAACATGGCAGCAGTGGTGACTGCCGCACCGATAAATGCAGTTTTGGATCCGATAATCAACAAGGTGTTGAAGGTTAGTGCAAAGGGAAGGGTTTTGGTAAGAAATTTAAATAGTCCCATAGAAAGTCGTGCCCGCATGGCATGCGACATCGAAAGCGGCAGCAGGAGGATCAAAACTGCTGTGATGTCATTGCCCGCATAGAAGAAACCGCGGGAACCACGATAGCCGAGACGATCTGCGTAGGTGCTGTAGCCAACATTAAAAAGATAGCTTAGCAGGATGGAGAGGGACAGAACTACGAGCGTAAAACTGATTAAGCGATCCAACTCTTGTAAAAAAGTTTCTTTGTCATCGCCCCAGCGGTGGTAGAAAACATGCGTGAACACAATCAGCAAAACGACATTGTAACCAAACCGGGCAATGTATTGCATATCCACAAATAAGGAAATGGTTCCAAAATTTATGTATTCTGAGACCACAGAAAGTGCCCAGGCAATACCGATTGGGATGATTGTCAGAATGGCTTTGGTATCCTTGATCATCAGGATGTAGAGTGCGAAGAGCAGTAAAACCAACATGCGGATCACAAGCGTTGGTGTGACAGAGGAAAGCGCAGTGTTAACATCCAAGACATTCAGTCCAGCGATGACTTTCATGTATACGCCATTTAAAATATCCAAAAACGGATTGATAAACAGGAATAACCAAAAGAACTTTTCCAGATTCCGAACAGCACGACTTTGATTCATGATAAAAAACTCCCTGGGCTTTGCCCGATCTAAAGATATCGCTCATCAGTATACCCCATAGAAGGGAGAGACGTCAAGCAATACAGAAAAATCTTAGAAATCTAAAGAAAAAGAAACCATGCTGTCGATCAAATCATCAAGACATGGTTTCTTTTTCTATCTGCTTTTTAATGACGTGCATGGTGTGCAATATGACGGACTTCATCGAGCGTCATATCATATTCGCGAGCAATTCGGGCGAGATCAGCATACTCTAACTTCTGTTTGGAGAGTTCTGAGTTGAAAGACTTTTTGATATGAATGTCACCGAGCGGTGTATTGATGACTTCTTCTTTGCGGTCGAGAACGTATCTGCGGCTAATGGTTTCTCGTACACCAAGTGTTGTAGTGTGCCGGAGCATGAGATCTGCCATCTCAGCAGCACGGTTCTTTCGGCACATGCAGGTGAGCATAATTGCAGGACGCCCCTTCTTCATACCGATGTTAATGGTATAAACATCAAGAGCACCCTTGTCCATCAGAAGCTGCTGGACAAATGCAATATCTTCGCCAGTCATATCGTCCAGATTACAGCTCAGTTCAGAAACCTCGTCGGGTGTTCCTTCCGTTTCACCAAGGCAGACGCGGACACAATTGGCGGCCTCAAAATCCTTGTTTCCCATGCCATAACCATACTGACTAATTTTCATGATAGGCATTTCGCCGAATTCTGTCGCAAAGTGCTTCAATAGGGCAGCGCCGGTAGGCGTACAAAGCTCCCCGCGGATTTGTCCGTTGTAAATAGGAACGCCGCACAAAATGTGTGCAGTGGCGGGAGCAGGAACAGGAAGAATCCCATGCGCACAACGAACCATACCGCTGCCGACGTGGATGGGAGAAACAATAATTTGCTCTGCCCCGATTTCTTCCATCAGCATACAGACGCCGGTGATATCTGCAATGGCATCCATAGTACCGACTTCGTGGAAATGAATTTCGTCGACGGGTTTGCCATGAACATGACCTTCTGCTTCGGCAATCAGTTTGTAAACGTCGACAACATCTGCCTTGACTTTATCAGAAACCGGAAGTTGGGCAATAATTGCACTGATATCGTGTATACCGCTGTGATGGTGATGACCGTGGTCATGGTCATGATGGTGGTCGTGGTCGTGGTCATGGTCATGATGGTGGTCATGGTCATGGTCGTGGTCGTGGTCATGGTCGTGGTCATGGTCATGATGGTGGTTGTGGTCGTGGTCATGGTCGTGATGGTGGTTGTGGTCGTGGTCATGGTCGTGGTCGTGGTCATGATGGTGGTTGTGGTCGTGGTCATGGTCGTGGTCGTGATCATGATCATGATGGTGGTCATGGTCGTGGTCAACATCATGACTCAGTTCCTCTTCACCGTGGACTGTGATTGCAACATGGGTACCCGTAATGCCGCATTTTACAGACGGTTTCATTTCCGCTTTCACACCAGGGATGCCGAGTGTGTTCATCTTTTTAATAAATGCCTGGGGATCGGGATGGAGTTCTAAAAGGGCAGCCATCAGCATATCGCCGGCGGCGCCCATTGCACAGTTAATATAGAGTGTTTTCATAATTCAATGCCTTTCATAGCCAGTGTGTGGCCAAGTAAAGTATAGTTCAGAGTTTATCTGTGATTGATCATGCTGGCAAGATAGCCTGCACCGAAGCCGTTGTCAATGTTGACAACACTGACGCCGCTTGCACAGGAATTCAGCATAGAGAGCAAAGCAGAAAGACCGTTAAAAGAGGCACCATAACCAATGCTGGTGGGAACACCGATAACGGGGCAGTCTGCCAGACCGCCGACGACGCTTGCAAGCGCACCCTCCATACCTGCAATGGCGATGATGGCTCTTGCAGTCATAATGGCCTCCGAGTTGGAAAGCAGACGATGCAGACCGGCTACACCGACATCGTACAGACGGACAACCTTGTTGCCAAGTGCTTCCGCAGTGAGTGCCGCCTCTTCAGCAACGGGCATATCACTGGTGCCACCGGTGGTGACGACGATGGTACCCATGCCATCCGGTTCCGGCATTTGTCCGACAATGCCGACTCGGCCCATTTCATAATAAGTAAACGGTGTGCAGTGTTCCTGGACATAGGTTGCTGCTTCCTTGCTCATTCTGGTAATTAGAATGGTGTTTTGTCCATTTGCCTGCATTGCCTTAGAAATATCTGCAATCTGCTCCGGCGTTTTGCCTGCGCCGTAAATGACCTCTGCAACGCCTTGGCGGAGCTCACGGTGATAATCAAGCTTTGCAAAGCCAAGATCTTCATAGGGCTGAAGCTTCAACTTCAGGATTGCTTCATCGACGGTCAGTTCGCCGTTTGACACCTGCTGTAACACATTATAAAATTTATTTGCCATAATCTTCTAATCCTTACCCTCTGGCCTTCAGATCCAGAACAATTTGTTCAAAATAAGGCTCCAGTGCATGGAGCAGTTCTTCTCGTTTGGAGATTGCAGCTTCCATCTGATCCGCAGGAAGCTGAATTCTTGCTGCACCGTGGAAGACACGGATACGGAAATCAGTAAAACCAAGCTGGAACAGACAGTCCTCAGCGTGCTCTACTTGTTCTAATATTTCGACAGTGATGGGAGTGCCGGCAGGAATGCGGGTTGCGAGACAGGCGTAGGACGGCTTGTTCCAAGTAAAAAGACCAGCCTCCTTGGAAAGTGCCCGGACATCTGCTTTGGTAATGCCGCATTCGCGGAGCGGAGAGCGAACAGAAAGCTCTTGCAATGCGAGCATCCCGGGACGATCACCTGCTTCATCGGAGGCGTTGGTGCCATCAATCAAAACGGAGTAACCATCTTCTGCCGCAGCTTGGCGCAAAGTGGTGAAAATTTCCGTTTTACAGTAGTAGCAGCGGTTTTGAGGATTTGCCGCAACAGTTTCATTGCTGAGCACGTCTTTGTGGATGACGCGGAGATCGGCGCCGAGCTGTTCGGCAAGCCGCATGGCATCATCGTATTCAAACTGTGGCTGAAATGCAGTCTTGACATAATAGGCACGAATTTTTGCGCCATAAGCGAGACCGGCATACAGTAGATAAGAGGAATCCGTGCCGCCGGAAAAAGCCAATGCCACGGATGGATTCTCAGTAAAAAAAGTTTTCAGATCCATAGTAAAACTCCCTTATTTGCAAAACCTGAAGTGTTATATCGAAGTACAGATACAGAAAAAGACCCCCGGCATAATCCTACTGTCGGAAGACAGAAACCGTCCCGCAGAACAGGAGTGCTTTGCCTTCATGACAAAATTAAATCGGGGGAAATCAGATCATATTCAGGTATTCCATGTTGGCTTCAGCCAAATTGTGTCAGCTAAGGCTAATCGCATAAATTTTAGCACATTCGGAAAACAGTGTCAACAAAAACACCCGATGAGAAGTTGTAAGAAACTTTGAAAAAACATAAATGGCTGCAAAATTGTCAAATTTATGCATATGCTTCGACTAGGTTGTGAAAACTGCTCAGAAGTTTTGTCAAAAAAATGTAAATGTTTTCGGATTCTGGGTATTGTAATTTTCAGTGCTCTCCTCTATCATGTTATTAGAATGAAGGGATTATGACCTGTCAACCATGTTATTGAGGTATGTTTCATGAATATGATCCTGAAAAATGCGTTTGTATATAACAAAGAAGGTCACATTGAGCGGGCGGATGTATGGATTGCAGACGGTCGCATTGTTGACATTTCTCCTGATCTCAGCATCCAAGAGGATGCTGTTTCTATTTTTGATTTTCATAATTGTATGATTTTGCCCGGTCTCATTGATGTCCATGTCCATCTTCGAGAGCCGGGTTTTTGTTATAAGGAAACCATTGCAAGCGGTACTGCTGCCGCTGCGCACGGCGGTTATACAGCGGTCTGTGCTATGCCGAACCTGAATCCGGCACCGGATAATCTGGAGCATCTCGCGGCACAAGAAAAAGCCATTGCCCGGGATGCGCGGATTCATGTCTATCCCTATGGTACCATTACAATGGGGAGAGAGGGAAAACAGTTGAGCGACTTTCCTGCGCTGTGCAACCGTGTTATTGCGTTTTCGGATGATGGCAGCGGTGTGCAGTCTACAGAAATGATGCGTGCGGCGATGCAGATGGGGGTGAAACACAATGCCATTCTTGCGGCACACTGTGAGGACAACGCGCTGCTGCATGGCGGCTATATCCACGACGGTGTTTATGCCGCTGCACATGGCCATGCTGGGATTTCCTCTGAAAGTGAGTG
Source organism: Oscillospiraceae bacterium (assembly GCA_050944035.1). Lineage (GTDB taxonomy): Bacteria > Bacillota > Clostridia > Oscillospirales > Oscillospiraceae > JBMNQH01. The sequence continues at coordinate 54,535 of JBMNQH010000001.1, forward strand.
GGGACAGATTGCGCGTGATCTGGAACTGGTGCGGGAGACAGGTTGTGCCTACCATGTCTGTCACATTTCGACCAAAGAAAGTGTAGCGCTGATCCGCCGTGCCAAGGCTGAAGGGCTGAATGTCACCTGTGAAACCGGACCGCACTATCTGCTCCTGTGCGACGAGGATCTGCAGGAAGATGGACGATTTAAAATGAATCCGCCGCTGCGCAGCGCAGAAGATCGCGCTGCCCTGTTGGAAGGGCTTTGTGACGGCACCATTGATATGATTGCCACTGACCATGCACCGCACGCCGCAGAGGAAAAGGGAAAAGGGCTGGCAAACAGTGCGATGGGAATTGTCGGACTGGAGACCGCGTTTTCCCTGCTTTATACTGAGCTGGTAAAAAAACAAAAGCTGCTTTCGCTTTCAAAGCTGGTTCAACTGATGCATGACAATCCATCGGCACGATTCGGGATCGGCAGTCCGCTGGAACCGGGACAGTCTGCGGATCTTACCGTATTTGATCTGGAAGCGGAGTCAATCATCAACCCGGAGACGTTCCTGTCCAAAGGTCGTAGTACCCCGTTTACCGGATGGAAAGTGCAGGGACGCTGCAAACTGACATTGGTCGATGGCGTGGTTGCCTGGAAAGAATCATTATAAAAAAGGAGAACTCTGTGAAAAAAGTGTGGTATACTATTCTCCAAAACCGTAGCATTGCGGCGGAGATCTATGAAATGGTGCTGGCGGGGGATACGACGGCAATTACGGCCCCCGGTCAGTTTTTAAATATCCAATTGGATGGCTTTTATCTGCGTCGCCCGATTTCAATCTGCGACTGGGACGAAACCACAGTTACAATAATCTATAAAGTGGTTGGAAACGGTACGGCGGCCATGGCGGCGATGCAGCCCGGGCAGAAGCTCGATGTGCTGGTTGGGCTGGGCAATGGCTTTGACCAGGGCCTCAGTGGCGACCGTCCCCTTTTGATTGGCGGCGGCGTTGGTGTTCCGCCGATGTACGGACTTGCAAAGCGCCTGGTTGCAGAAGGGAAGCAGCCGACGGCTGTTCTGGGATTTAATTGTGCTGCTGACGTGTTTTATCAAAAGCAGTTTGAAGCGCTTGGTGTCCAGACGCTGGTCACAACAGCGGACGGCAGTTTTGGTATCCGTGGCTTTGTAACAGACGCCATGCAGAATTGCACGGAGAACAGTTTCTTTTATACCTGTGGTCCGGAGCCAATGCTGCGGGCAGTTGCCGCCGCCACGGCGTTAGACGGACAACTGAGCTTTGAGGCTCGCATGGGCTGCGGCTTTGGGGCCTGTATGGGTTGTTCCTGTGAGACAAAATATGGCACCAAACGTATTTGCAAAGAGGGACCGGTATTGCGGAAAGGGGAAGTAATATGGTGAGTACAGCGGTAACACTCAGCGGATTGACGCTGGACAATCCCATTATTCCGGCAAGCGGTACCTTTGGCTACGGCTACGAATTTGCAGAGCTGTATGACATCAATCTACTCGGTTCCTTTTCATTCAAAGGGACAACCCGGGAACCGCGCTACGGCAATCCGCTGCCGCGTATTGCGGAGACAGAAGGCGGCATGCTGAACGCTGTTGGTCTGCAAAATCCCGGCATCGACCGCGTGATTTCGGAAGAGCTTCCCAAACTGAAGGAAGTATTCCATAAACCTGTGGTTGCCAATATCAGCGGATTTTCTCTTGATGAGTATGTAGAATGCTGCGCCAGAATCGACAGGGAAGCACAGGTCGGATGGATTGAAGTCAATATCAGCTGCCCGAATGTGCACAACGGCGGTATGAGTTTTGGAACCTCAGCTGAATCCGCGGCAGAGGTGACACGTGCAGTCAAAGCTGTGACAACCAAGCCGGTTTATATGAAACTAAGTCCGAATGTCACGGACATTACAGAGATTGCCAAGGCCTGTGAAGAGGCCGGGGCAGACGGTATCAGCTTGATTAATACCCTGATGGGAATGCGCATTGATCCGAAGCGGCGGCGTCCGATTCTTGCCAATACAACGGGAGGACTCTCCGGCAGTGCCATTTTCCCGGTTGCTCTTCGCATGGTCTGGCAGGTGTACGAGGCGGTTCGGATTCCCATCATCGGGATAGGCGGCGTTTCCAGCGCAGAAAATGTGCTGGAGATGATGCTGGCCGGCGCCACTGCGGTGCAGGTTGGTGCAGCCAATCTTCGTAACCCGTTTGCAGCAAAAGAAATTGTGGAAGATTTACCGCGTGTCATGCAGAAGTATGGTATCGAGACGCTACAGAGTATCATAGGAGGAGCACATTGATGGGAAAAGACGTAATTATTGCCTGCGATTTTAAAAACCGGACGGAGACTCTACATTTCCTGGACAAATTCCAGGAAAAAAAACCGTTTGTTAAGATTGGTATGGAGCTGTTTTATGCAGAAGGCCCCGCGATTGTCCGGGAAATTAAGGAGCGTGGCCATAAGATTTTTCTGGATCTGAAGCTGCACGACATTCCCAACACCGTAAAATCTGCGATGGCTGTGCTGTCCTCTCTGGATGTGGATATGGTCAATCTGCACGCAGCGGGGACCAATGCCATGATGACAGCCGCGCTGGAGGGCTTGACCCGTCCGGATGGAAGCCGTCCGTTGCTGATTGCTGTAACCCAGCTGACCTCCACTTCCGAAGAGCGGATGCGCAAAGAGCTGCTTATTGAACGAACCATTGAAGAAGTGGTAACGCAGTATGCCAAAAATGCCGCGGAGAGCGGCTTGGACGGTGTGGTCTGCTCGCCTTTGGAAGCCGGTATGGTAAAAGTGGCCTGTGGTGCGGCATTTTTGACTGTGACGCCTGGCGTCCGTTTTGCAGACGGTGACATCGGCGATCAGGTGCGTGTGACCACCCCAGCGAAGGCGAGGGAAATTGGATCGGATTATATTGTGGTGGGCCGTCCCATTACCAAGGCTGCCGATCCGGTTGCAGCCTATGAACGTTGCATAAAAGAATTTGTAGGATAATCAACGATATTTGAGGAGGAAGAAGCCAATGGACACCAAAAAGAAACTTGCATCATATTTGCTTGAAATCGGCGTGGTTTTTTTGCGCCCGGACGAGCCATTTACCTGGGCAAGCGGAATCAAAAGCCCGATCTATACGGACAGCCGTATGACGTTGAGCGTCCCTAAAGTTCGTGATTTGGTAGAAAACAGTTTTGCAGAGCAGATTCGCAGTCAGTATCCGGACTGTGAAGTGCTGATGGGTACCAGCACGGCAGGCATTGCCCATGCCGCAATTGCTGCGCACATCCTTGGTTTGCCGATGGGATATGTCCGTCCGAAGGCCAAAGATCACGGCCGGCAGAATCAGATTGAAGGCAAGTTGGAACCGGGACAGAAGGTGGTAGTCGTAGAGGATTTGATCTCTACCGGCGGCAGTGTGCTGGAAGTGGTGAATGTCCTGCGGGAAGCGGGAGCAGAAGTCCTTGGCATTGTCAGCATTTATACCTATGGTATGCAGAAAAGCGTGGATCGTCTGGCCGCTGCAAACGTGACCAATACCAGCCTGACCGACTTTGATACGGTGCTGAAAGTGGCAGCAGAGGAAGGTTATATTAAGGAAGCAGATATTGCGCGGCTGCTTGCCTTCCGGAACAACCCATCGGATGAGAGCTGGATTGGAGGTACCAAATGAGAAGTCTGATCGATATTATGAATCTTTCTGTGGAAGAGATTGACGAACTGATTGCAACTGCAGAAGATATTATTGAAAATCCTAAAAAGTACAGTGAGAAATGCCATGGCAAAAAGCTTGCAACGCTGTTTTTTGAGCCATCCACCCGTACGCGCCTGAGCTTTGAGGCGGCAATGTATGAGCTGGGCGGCAATGTTCTCGGCTTTTCTGACTCCAACAGTTCCTCCGCCACCAAGGGGGAAAGTGTTGCTGATACCGTGCGCGTGGTCAGTGGTTATGCAGATATCATTGCCATGCGCCACCCAAAAGAGGGCGCTCCGCTGGTTGCTTCCATGAGTGCCACTGTGCCCGTTATCAATGCGGGGGACGGCGGTCATAACCATCCAACCCAGACTTTGACCGATCTGCTGACCATCAAGCGGGAACTTGGCCGAATCAATAATCTGACCGTCGGTTTTTGCGGTGACCTGAAATTTGGCAGAACCGTGCATTCTCTGACCGCAGCGCTGAGTCGGTATACCGGTATCCGCTTTGTTATGATTGCTCCGGATGAATTGAAGATTCCGAGCTATGTCCGGGAAGATGTGCTGGAGCGCAATCATATTCCGTATCGCGAGACCAATTCCCTGGAAGAGGCCATGCCGGAACTCGATATCCTCTATATGACCCGTGTACAGAGAGAGCGTTTCTTCAATGAAGCGGATTACATTCGACTGAAGGATACTTATATTCTGACACCGGACAAGATGGAAAAGGCCAAAGAAACCATGGCAATTTTGCATCCGCTGCCCCGTGTCAACGAGATTCCCACAGTGATTGACCAGGATCCGAGAGCCTGCTATTTCCGGCAGACACTTTATGGAAAGTTTATCCGAATGGCTCTGATTTTGAAACTTCTGGAGGTGGAGTAGAACATGATTATCGGTACAATTATAGACGGTGTTGTGATCGACCATATCCCTGCAGGCCGTGGGATGGAGATCTATCAATATCTGCATCTGGACAAACTGGAATGCGAAGTGGCATTAATTAAAAATGCCCAGAGCGGCAAACTGGGCAAGAAGGATATTTTGAAGGTCAATGAAGTCATTGATCTGAACTTTGAGTTGCTCGGATATATTGATCCCGGTATCACAGTGAATATCATTCGCAACGGTGTACGGGTGGAAAAGACCCATCCTCAGCTTCCAGAGCAGGTAACTGGTATTATCAAGTGCAAAAATCCACGTTGTATTACCTCCACAGAACAGGATTTGCCACATATATTCAAGTTGACAGATCGAGAACATGGCATCTATCGTTGTATCTATTGTGAGAGTCGTGCAAAACACGCCTGATTTTCGCACGAAATTGTGTGGAATATATTGTTGGGATTCTATGGAATCCTGCGATTACAGAGTTGACGATTTTTTGTTTCTTTGATAAAATACTGTCGAACAAAAGAGAAGTTTTCTGTAACTGACGGAGACGTGGAGATACCACGAGGGAGCAGAGAGCAATAGAAATCGTCGACCGTCTGGGCAGTCCTGCTTTTTGCAAGACAGGACTGCCTGGATTTTGTTTTTCTCAGGAACGAATCAATATCGCCGCGGTAAGCCGTCCCGCGGATTATGCTGGAGGAATACTATGAAAAAAACAGCAATTATTATGGGCAGTGACAGCGATCTTCCCGTAGTAGAAAAGGCCATCCATACGCTGAAGGAGTTCGGTGCCCCATTCGAAGTGCATGTATATTCTGCACATAGAACCCCGGAGCAGGCAAGAGCATTTGCCGTCGCCGCAAGAGAACAGGAGTTCGGTGTGATCATTGCCGCAGCTGGCAAAGCAGCACACCTTGCCGGCGCAATTGCGGCCAATACCACCCTGCCGGTAATCGGCATCCCAGTGAAATCCTCTACCATGGATGGGCTGGATTCCCTGCTTTCCACCGTGCAGATGCCGTCCGGTATCCCGGTTGCGACGGTTGCCATCGACGGCGCAGCGAATGCCGCGCTGCTCGCATTGCAGATTCTTGCAGTAACCGATGCAGAACTGGCGGAAAAGCTGGATGCGTCTAGACAGCTTGCAGCACAGAATGTACTAAAGAAAGATCTTGCAGTCGCGAAACGTTACAGCGAATAATTGAATTTGGAGGAATATAGAAATGGAAAAAACTACGCAGCTTTATGAAGGCAAGGCAAAAAAGGTCTTTGCAACCACCGATCCGGAACAGTATATTGTAGAATATAAAGATGATGCTACCGCATTCAACGGCCTGAAGAAGGGCACCATTCAGGGCAAGGGTGCTGTTAACAACCAGATGACCAATACTATGATGCGTATGCTGGAAACCAAGGGGATTCCCACCCATTATGTGGAAGAACTCTCCGAGCGCGAAACTGTCGTCAAGAAGGTTTCTATCGTTCCTCTGGAAGTCATCATCCGTAACATTTCCGCCGGCTCTTTTGCAAAGCGTTACGGTGTGGAAGAGGGCATTGTATTTGATGCACCGACCATTGAATTCTCTTATAAGAACGATGATCTTGGCGATCCTCTGATCAACCGCTACCATGCACTGGCACTGAAGCTGGCGACCAAGGAAGAAATTGATACCATTGAAAAGATGGCATTTGCCATCAACGAGGCAATGATTCCCTTCTTTAAGGGCATCGGCATTGATCTTGTCGACTTCAAGCTGGAGTTCGGCAGACTGAGCGATGGTACTATTGTTCTGGCCGACGAAATTTCTCCGGACACCTGCCGCTTCTGGGACAGCACCACGCATGAAAAGCTGGACAAGGATCGTTTCCGTCGTGACCTGGGTGGTGTGGAAGACGCTTACCAGGAAGTTATGCGCCGTGTAACGGGTGAGTAAACAATGGGCGGATTTTTTGGTGCAGTTTCGAAAAAAGACTGCATACTGGATGTGTTCTTTGGTGTGGACTACCACTCTCATCTCGGCACAAGACGCGGCGGTATGGCCGCTTATGATCCGGTAGAGGGACTCCAACGAGAGATTCATAACATTGAAAATTCACCGTTCCGGACAAAGTTTGAAGGCATCACCGATGAGATGAGGGGAACCTCCTGCATCGGTTGCATCAGCGATACGGATCCGCAGCCGATCCTGATCTATTCCAAGCTTGGAACCTATGCCATTACCACGATTGGGATTATCAACAATTGGGAAGATCTGGTGCAAAACTTTATCTGCTTCAGCGGTGGTCATTTTGATGCCATGAGCGGCGGGCGGGTCAATTCCACGGAGTTGGTGGCCGCGCTCATCAACCAGAAAAGCAGTTTCCAGGAAGGCATTCGATTTGCGCAGGACATGATTGACGGTACTGCCTCCATCCTGATTATGAAGGATGACGGTACGTTGATCGTGGCGCGGGATAAGGTTGGCCGGTTGCCAATCCTGATTGGAAAAAATGACGATGGTTACTGTGTTTCCTTTGAATCCTTTGCCTATCGTAAGCTGGGCTATCAGGATGAAAAGGAACTGGGCCCCGGAGAGATTGTTGAGATTCATACCGATGGATATAGAGTGCTTTCCAAACCGCGGGAGAAGATGCGCATTTGTTCTTTCCTGTGGACGTATTACGGTTATCCGACCTCGAAGTATGAGGGCGTAAATGTGGAAGTTATGCGTTATCGCAATGGTGCGATTTTGGCGCAGACTGACAGGAAAAATGGTGTTGCCCAGGATATTGATTATGTTGGCGGTGTGCCGGATTCCGGAACACCACATGCCATCGGTTATGCCAATGAGAGCGGTACGCAGTTTGCAAGACCCTTTATCAAATATACGCCGACCTGGCCTCGCAGCTTTATGCCGGCCAATCAGAATGAACGAAACCGTGTTGCAAAGATGAAACTGATTCCCGTTCATGATCTGATTGAGGGAAAGAAGCTGCTGTTTGTGGATGACAGCATTGTCCGCGGCACGCAGCTGCGGGAAACAGTCGAATTTCTGTACGAAAACGGTGCAGAGGAAGTCCATATGCGTTCGGCGTGTCCGCCGATCATGTATGGCTGCAAGTTTTTGAATTTCTCCCGCGCGACTTCGGAAATGGAGCTGATTGCCCGCCGTACCGTGATGGAACTGGAAGGGGAAGAGGGCTTCAATCATCTGGAAGAGTACAGCGACGGTACCACGGAGCGCGGCAAGAAAATGCGCCAGACGATCTGTGAAAAATTCAAATTTACCTCTTTGGACTTCCAGTCTCTGGATGGCCTGATCGAATCCATTGGTCTGGATCCCTGTCAGGTCTGCACATACTGCTGGAACGGAAAGGATTAATTACAACTATGAATAAAAATTCCAAGTCTGACAGCTACGCAGCTGCCGGTGTCGATATCACTGCCGGTTACAAAGCCGTAGAGCTGATGAAACAACACGTTGCAAGAACTGCCACCAGCGGTGTCGTCGATGATCTCGGCGGATTCGGCGGCCTGTTTGCCCTGGATATGAGTGGAATCCAGAATCCAGTGCTGGTCAGCGGAACTGACGGCGTTGGTACCAAGCTGAAGCTTGCATTTATGCTGGACAAGCATGATACTGTCGGTATTGACTGCGTTGCCATGTGTGTCAACGATATTATCTGCTGTGGTGCAAAACCGCTGTTCTTCCTGGATTATATTGCCTGCGGCAAAAATGTACCGGAAAGAATCGCCAATATTGTCTCCGGTATCGCAGAGGGTTGTGTGCAGTCCGGTTGTGCGCTCATCGGCGGCGAGACAGCCGAAATGCCCGGTTTCTATCCGGAAGATGAATATGATCTTGCCGGTTTCTCTGTCGGTGTTGTCGACCGCGCAAAAGTATTGGATAAAACCACCATTGACGAAGGAGACGTCATTGTTGCCCTGCCTTCCTCCGGTGTGCACTCCAATGGTTTCTCTCTGGTTCGTAAGCTTCTAGCTGACAATAAGGCTGATCTGGCTGCTACTCCCGCAGAACTCGGTGGTAAGACACTGGGTGAAGCTCTGCTGATGCCCACCAAGATCTATGTAAAGCCGATGCTGGCTTTGATGGAAGCAGTTAAAGTGAAGTCCATTGCTCACATCACCGGCGGTGGTTTCTATGAAAATATTCCCAGAAGCATGCCCAAGGGATTTGGCGCAAAGATTGCCCGCGCTGATGTGAAAGTTCTCCCGATTTTTGACGTGCTTGCCAAGATGGGCGACCTGCCTGAACGCGAGATGTTCAATGTATTCAACATGGGTGTTGGTATGATTGCCATCGTTGCCAAGGAAGATGCTGAAAAATCACTGGATGTTCTCCATGCAAACGGCGAGGATGCCTATATTCTGGGCAGTGTCGTTCCCACAGATGATGGAGTGATTTTATGCTAAAGGCCAGAATCGCAGTGTTGGTTTCCGGTGGGGGAACCAACCTGCAGGCTTTGATTGACGCACAGGAAAACGGAGCGATCCGGAGCGGTGAAATTGTGCTGGTAGTGTCCAACAATGCCGGTGCCTTCGCGCTGGAACGTGCCAAAAAGCACGGGATTGAAACGGCTGCCTTGACCCGCGCGGAATTTCCGGAACAGGCGGCATTTGAACAGCGCCTCTGTGAAATCCTCGACGAGAAGGGGATTGATCTGATTATTCTGGCCGGGTTTATGCGCATTCTCAGCGCCAATTTTACCAGACGGTATCCCCGTCGGATCATCAACATTCATCCGTCTCTGATCCCGTCTTTCTGCGGCAAGGGATTTTATGGACTGAAGGTGCATGAAGAGGCGCTGAAATACGGCGTCAAAGTCACCGGTGCAACGGTACATTTTGTCAATGAAATCCCGGACGGCGGCGAGATCATCGCCCAAAAAGCGGTCCGGATTCTGAAAAACGATACGCCTGAAACCTTACAGCGCAGAGTCATGGAGCAGGCGGAATGGAAGCTGTTGCCGATGGCGGCAGAGCAGGTCTCCAAGGAGATCGTAAAAGAGAAAAAGGAGCGGTAACGCATATGGCTGACAACTATGATATCAGCAAGCTGCTGAAGGAAAACAGTTATCCCGGTCGCGGTATTGTGATTGGTACCACCCCCGATGGCACCAAAGCTGTCACTGCCTATTTTATCATGGGCCGCAGCGCAAATAGCCGCAACCGTATCTTTGAAGAAAACGGTGAGGAAGTCACCATCTATCCCTTTGATGCCTCAAAAGTAGAGGATCCCTCTTTGATTATCTATTCTCCCGTCCGTGCGCTGGACAATCAGCTGATTGTTACCAACGGCGATCAGACCGATACAATTTACGATTTTCTGAAGGAAGGCAAGTGCTTTGCTTCCGCTTTGGAAACCCGTGAATTTGAGCCGGATGTGCCCAACTATACGCCCCGTATCAGCGGTCTGCTGCACTTCGGCGATGCATTCACCTATCAGATGAGCATTTTAAAGTGCCTGGATGGCAAGGGAACTGCCTGTGGCAGATTTACCTATTCTTACCCCGCAATACCCGGTACCGCGCACTTCATCCACACATATCGCTGTGATGGCAATCCGATTCCATCCTTTGAGGGAGATCCGGAACCGGTCCACACCATGAACGATCTCGACGCGTTTGCCGACTTACTTTGGAGTAGCCTGAACGAGGACAATAAGGTTTCCATGTACGTTCGCTATACCGATCTCGCAACCGGCGCGTACGAGACCAGACTTTTCAATAAGAATCAATAGGAGAAACGACTGTGGACAGCAAAGAACGCTATATTTCCCCATTTTCGACCCGATATGCCAGTGCAGAAATGCAGGCAGTATTTTCGGAACGCTTTAAATTCACCACTTGGAGACGGCTTTGGATTGCGCTTGCAAAAGCAGAGCATGCGCTCGGTCTGGATATTACCGAAGAGCAGATTGCAGAGCTGGAAGCCCATGTCGATGATATTGATTTCGCCGTTGCAGAAGCAAGAGAAAAGGAAGTACGCCACGATGTCATGTCTCACGTTTATGCCTATGGCAAGCAGTGCCCCAAGGCAGAGCCGATCATCCATCTGGGCGCAACCTCCTGCTATGTCGGTGACAATACCGATGTGATTATTCTGCGTGAGGCCTCCAAGATTGTCCTGTCCAAGGCGGCGCAGGTTTTGAAAAATCTCTCAGCGTTTGCTTTGGAATACAAGGATATGCCTTGCATGGCCTATACCCATTTGCAGCCCGCCCAGCTGACCACGGTCGGCAAGCGTGCAACGCTTTGGATGTATGAGCTGGCACAGGATGTGGAAGAATTGGAACACCGTTTGGACAAGCTGCTTATGCTGGGGTCCAAGGGTACCACTGGCACACAGGCCAGCTTCATGGAACTGTTCAACGGCGATGAAGGAAAGGTCAAACAGCTAGACCAGCTGATTGCAGATCAGATGGGCTTCTCCGGTTGTGTACCCGTTTCCGGTCAGACCTATTCCCGTAAGGTGGACGCTTATTTCCTCTCTGTGCTCTCCGGAATTGCACAGAGCGCTTATAAATTCTCCAATGATATGCGCCTGCTCCAGTCCTTTGAAGAGATGGAAGAGCCGTTTGAAAAGAACCAGATCGGTTCCTCGGCCATGCCGTACAAGCGCAATCCCATGCGAAGTGAGCGTATCTCCGCACTGGCCCGCTATGTCATTGTCGATTCCCTGAACCCCGCACTGACCGCCGGTACTCAGTGGTTTGAACGGACACTGGACGACTCTGCCAACAAGCGCATCTCGGTTTCCGAAGCGTTCCTGGCAGTGGATTCCATTTTAAACATCTATATGAATATCACCAGCGGCCTTGTGGTTTATGACAAGGTTGTACGCCGCAGAGTGATGGAAAAGCTGCCGTTTATGGCAACCGAAAATATTATGATGTTTTCCGTCAAAAAGGGCGGGAATCGGCAGGAACTGCATGAACGTCTGCGTGTGCATTCCCATGCAGCAGCGGCTAAGGTGAAGCTCGAAGGCGGTGCCAATGACCTGCTGGAACGTATTGCAGCCGACCCGGCTTTCCCGGTTACCATGGAAGAGCTGGAGAAGGAGCTGGATCCGATGCTGTACATCGGCCGCAGCCCCTCCCAGACCGAAGAGTTTGTACACGATTATATTGATCCCATCGTTGCCCGCCTGTACCAGGGCGAGATCGTTGCGGAACTGAAAGTATAAGGAGCTTACCAATGAAGGAATTTGAACTGAAGTACGGTTGTAACCCCAACCAGAAACCTGCAAGCATCTATATGCAGGACGGTTCCGAGCTGCCCATTACCATTCTCAACGGCAGACCCGGTTATATCAACTTCCTCGACGCGTTTAACAGCTGGCAGCTGGTCAAAGAACTGAAGGCGGCAACCGGTATGCCCTGTGCCACCTCCTTTAAGCATGTCAGCCCCACTTCCGCAGCGGTTGGCCTGAAGCTGAGCGAGGATCTCAAGCGCGCCTGTTTTGTCGATGACATCGAAGGGCTGGACGATTCTCCGTTGGCCTGTGCTTATGCCAGAGCACGCGGTACCGACCGTATGTCCTCCTTTGGTGACTGGATTGCGCTGAGTGATGTCTGCGATGCGACCACCGCAACCATCATCAAACGTGAAGTCTCTGACGGCATCATCGCACCCGGCTATACCCCCGAAGCATTGGAGTTGCTGAAGTCCAAGAAGAAGGGCAACTACAATATTGTACAGATCGATCCCGATTATGTCCCAGCCGAGCAGGAGGTCAAACAGGTATTTGGCATTACATTCCAGCAGGGCAGAAATAACTTTGCAATCAATGCCCAGCTTCTGGACAATGTGGTAACGGAAAATACCGTACTGCCGGAAAGCGCAAAGCGCGATCTGATCATTGCCCTGATTACCCTGAAGTATACCCAGTCCAACTCCGTATGCTATGCGGTGGACGGCCAGGCAATTGGCGTTGGCGCCGGCCAGCAGTCCCGTATCCATTGCACACGTCTGGCAGGGCAGAAGGCAGATACCTGGCATCTGCGCCGTCATCCCAAAGTGCTGAATCTGCCCTTTGCAGAGCATCTTGGCAGAGCAGAGAAGGATAACGTCATTGATGTTTATATTTCCGATGAGTGCGACGATGTACTGGGTGACGATGTCTGGCAGAATTTCTTTACCACCAGACCCGAACCCCTGACCCGCGAAGAAAAGAAAGCCTATCTGTCCCAGATCACTGGGGTTGCACTGGGTAGCGACGCATTCTTCCCCTTTGGTGACAACATTGAGCGCGCACGCAAGAGCGGTGTTTCCTACATCGCACAGCCCGGCGGCTCTGTTCGTGACGACAATGTGATTGCAGCCTGCAACCAATATGGCATGGCAATGGCATTTACCGGCATGAGACTGTTCCACCACTAAGAATTACAAACAGAGTCAAGGCAGATTTGCCCTGACTCTGTTTCCTGTCATAGGTAGGAGGATACCGATATATGAAAGTTCTGGTTGTTGGCGGCGGCGGCAGAGAGCACGCCATCATCAAAAAGTTAAAAGAGAGCAAACAGGTCACAGAGCTGTATGCAGCGCCCGGCAATGGCGGAATTGCGGCGGATGCTATCTGCACCGGTATCGGGGCAAAGGATCTGGACGGCATTGTGAAGTTTGCAGTGGACAATAAGATTGAATTTGCAGTGGTTGCACCCGATGATCCGTTGGTTCTCGGTGCAGTCGATGCGCTGGAAGCCGTCGGCATTCCATGCTTTGGCCCCAATCAGCGTGCTGCAATCATTGAAGGCAGTAAAATCTTCTCGAAAAATTTGATGAAAAAATACAACATTCCCACTGCGGACTATGCTGTATTTTCCGATATGGAGGCTGCGCTGGCTTACCTTGATACCGCACCGATTCCCACTGTCATCAAAGCTGATGGTCTGGCACTGGGCAAGGGCGTAATCATTGCAGAGAGCAGGGAAACGGCAAAGAATGCGGTTCGCTCCATGATGGAGGATAAAATCTTCGGTGCGAGCGGCAGCAACATTGTCATTGAAGAGTTCCTGACCGGTCCCGAAGTGTCTGTTCTGTCGTTTACAGACGGTAAAGTTGTCATTCCCATGGTGTCCAGCATGGATCATAAGCGCGCGCTGGATGGCGATAAGGGTCTGAACACCGGTGGTATGGGCGTTGTTGCCCCCAATCCCTATTATACCGACGAGATTGCAAAGATCTGCATGGAGACCATTTTCCTGCCCACTATGCGGGCGATGAATGCAGAGGACAGAACCTTCAAAGGCTGCCTGTATTTTGGCCTGATGCTGACTGAAAAGGGACCCAAGGTGATTGAATACAACTGCCGTTTTGGCGATCCGGAGACGCAGGTGGTTCTTCCTCTGCTCGAAAGCGATTTGTTTGAAATCATGGTTGCTTCCCGTAATGGCACATTGGCTGAAACCGAAGTCAAGTTCTATGACGGCAGCGCCTGCTGTGTTGTTATGGCTTCCGATGGCTATCCCAAGCAGTATGACACCGGCTTTGAAATTACATTTCCCGCTGATCTTGGCGCAGAAGTATATGTCGCCGGTGCAAAGCTGAGTGACGACGGCAAACTATTGAGCGGCGGTGGCCGCGTTCTCGGCGTGACTGCAATTGCGGATACGCTGGAGCAGGCAATTGCAAAGTCTTATGAGGCAGTGAAGCAGGTTCACTTTGCAAACGCCTATTATCGAAAAGACATCGGTGCCCGTGCGCTGCGCGCCGGTAAGTAAAGGAAGGTCCCATGGTTTATAGAGTATTTGTTGAAAAGAAACCCGGTCTCGCCCACGAGGCGCAGACCTTGAAGCACGATATTCAGACGTTGCTCGGCATCGAATCCCTGACCGATCTGCGGCTGTTGAATCGCTACGATGTGGAGCACATCGAGAAATCGCTGTTTGATGCCAGTGTTAAGAATGTTTTTTCTGAGCCGCAGCTTGACATTGCTACCGAAGCTATCACCGATGCAGGCGACTGCACGATGTTTGCCGTGGAACCGCTGCCCGGCCAGTTTGACCAGCGCGCCGACTCCGCTGCACAGTGCATCCAGATCATCTCTCAAGGTGAGCGCCCGGACGTTCGCACGGCAAAGGTATATCTGCTGTATGGTAATCTGACGGAAGCGGATGTTGCAGCGGTGAAGAAATATGTTATCAATCCCGTCGAAAGCCGCGAGGCTTCGTTGGAGCCGGTGGAGACGCTGGCTATGGCCTATGAGACGCCGACCAGCGTTGCGACATTGGATGGTTTCTGTGAAAAAAATGACGCTGATCTGGTAGCTATGATCCACGACTATGGTCTTGCCATGGATGAGGACGACATTCGTTTCTGCCAGCAGTATTTTCGCAGTGAACAGCGTGACCCCACCATTACTGAGCTGCGTGTTATTGATACCTACTGGTCGGATCACTGCCGCCATACCACCTTCCTCACGACAATTGACCATGTGACCTTTGAAGACGCCCATTTGCAGGCAGCTTATGACCGTTACCTCAAGGTGCGCGAAGAGATGGGCAGAACCAAGCCTGTCAATCTGATGGACATTGCGACTCTGGCAGGCAAGTATCTGCGGCGGCAGGGGCTGCTGGATAAATTTGATGTTTCTGAGGAAATCAACGCCTGCACTGTGAAGATCCAGGTGGAAATCGACGGTGAGAAGCAGGATTGGCTTCTGATGTTTAAGAATGAGACGCACAATCATCCGACCGAAATTGAACCCTTCGGCGGCGCAGCTACCTGCATCGGCGGTGCAATTCGTGACCCGCTGTCCGGCAGAGGTTATATCTATGCCGCAATGCGCGTAACTGGTGCGGCAGATCCGCTGCAGCCTGTTTCCGAGACCATTCCCGGCAAGTTGCCCCAACGTACCATTGTGACCACAGCAGCTGCTGGTTACAGCTCCTATGGCAATCAGATCGGCATTGCAACTGGCCAAGTGGATGAACTGTATCACCCGGGTTATGCGGCAAAGCGTATGGAGATCGGCGCGGTTGTCGGTGCAGCACCTGCAGAAAATGTCCGCCGCGAGCGTCCGGCTCCCGGTGACGTGGTTATTCTGCTCGGCGGCCGCACCGGCCGTGATGGCTGCGGCGGCGCAACCGGTTCTTCCAAGTCCCACACCGTGGAGTCTCTGGAAACCTGCGGCGCAGAAGTACAGAAGGGTAACGCTCCCGTCGAGCGCAAACTGCAGCGTCTGTTCCGCAACGGCGAGGCAACCCGTATGATTAAGCGCTGTAACGACTTCGGTGCCGGCGGTGCTTCTGTTTCTATCGGCGAGCTGGCCGATGGTCTCTATATTGAACTGAACAAGATTCCCAAGAAATATGAAGGTCTGGACGGCACCGAGCTGGCCATTTCAGAATCTCAGGAAAGAATGTCCGTTGTGGTCGCCGCAGAGGATGCCGCTCGGTTTATGGAGCTGGCGGATCTGGAAAATCTGGAGTCTACCATTGTGGCAAAGGTTACCGAAGATCCCAGACTGGTTATGGTCTGGAATAACAAGGATATTGTCAGCATTTCCCGCGAATTCCTGAACTCCAACGGTGCAGAGAAACACATTGAAGTCAAGGCTGTTGCACCGGAATGTTATGATCGCACCATCAGCGGCGGCTTTGCAGAAAACTATGCTGCACTGATGTCTGATCTGAACGTCTGCTCCAAGCAGGGGCTGTCGGAACGTTTTGACTCCACCATCGGTGCCGGTACGGTTCTAATGCCATTTGGCGGACGGCAGCAGCGTACCCCGATTCAGGCAATGGTTCATAAAGTTTCTGTGGAACAGGGACATACCGATACCTGTTCTGTGATGGCTTGGGGCTATAACCCGATGATTACTGAGAAGAGTCCCTTCCATGGTGCTTACCTCGCAGTTATGGAATCGGTATCCAAATTGGTTGCCACTGGTGCAGCATTTGAGGATGTTTATTTAACGCTGCAAGAATACTTTGAGCGTCTTGGTAAGGATGCGACCCGTTGGGGAAAACCCATGTCTGCACTGCTCGGCGCATTTGCTGCGCAGTTGGATCTCGGTATTGCTGCAGTCGGCGGCAAGGATTCGATGAGCGGTACCTTCGAAGATCTTGATGTTCCGCCCACACTGGTTTCTTTTGCCATTACCACGGAGGATGCAAACAATATTGTCTCTCCTGAGTTCAAACAGGCGGGGCACCCGGTAGTTTGGCTCCGTCCCATCTATGACGAGATAGGTCTGCCCAAGGCAGATTCCATGAAGAAGAACTTTAAGACGGTTATCGCACTGATGCGGGCTGGCAAGGTTGCAGCCTGCTATACACCCGGTTTCGGCGGTGTAGCAGAAGCTGTTGCCAAGATGGGCATGGGCAACGACATCGGATTTGCCTATGATGCTGCCATTTCTATGGATGAGATCTTCGGCTATAGCTACGGTTCCTTTGTGATGGAACTGACAGAAGCTGTGGAAGGCATGACTGTACTCGGCTATACCACGGAAGAAGCAGTTTTGACTTATCAGGGCGAATGCCTTTCTATGGGTCAGCTTTATGCCGTTTATGAAGAAAAACTGGAGCCGGTATATCCCAGTAAGACCGCGGACAAACAGAGCGCTGTTCCGGCATTCCGTTCCGCTGCTACGTCTTATCCTAAGCCCGCTATTGCTGTGGCAAAACCCAAGGTTCTGATTCCCGTATTTCCCGGTACCAACTGTGAGTATGATACAGCAAAGGTATTGCGTGATGCCGGTGCAGATCCGGAAATTATCGTCATCAAGAACTTGACTGCTTCAGCCATTTCTGAATCGGTTGACTATTTTGCTGATCGTGTCAAGCAGGCACAGATGATTTTCATCCCCGGCGGCTTCTCAGGCGGCGATGAACCGGACGGTTCCGGTAAGTTTATCACGGCTTTCTTCCGTAACGGTGCCGTAAAGGATGCAACCCATGCCATGCTGCAGCAGCGTGACGGTCTGATGTGTGGTATCTGCAACGGTTTTCAGGCTCTGATTAAATTGGGATTGGTGCCGTATGGAGAAATCCGTGACACTGATGCGGATTGTCCGACCTTGACCTTCAACACGATTGGCCGCCACCAGTCTATGCTGGTTCGTACCCGCATCGTGTCCAATAAATCTCCATGGCTGATGAACACCAAGGTAGACGACATCTACACGGTTCCCATTTCTCATGGTGAAGGCCGTTTCCTGGCCGACCAGGCGCTGATCGATCAGCTGGCAGCAAATGGGCAGATTGCCACTCAGTATGTAGATCTGGACGGCAATCCTACAATGGATGTCCGGTTTAATCCCAATGGCTCTGTCTGTGCAATCGAAGGCATCACATCTCCGGATGGCCGTGTATTCGGTAAAATGGGTCATTCCGAGCGTATCGGCAGCAATCTTTATAAGAATGTTTCCGGTAATTATGAAATTGGTCTCTTCCGTTCCGCAGTAGAGTATTTCAAATAAAGCTTCAAAATGTTCTTTTCAGCAGTGAAATCTGCTGGAAAGAACGAAGAAAAAAGAAGCGGCACAGTCCGACCCCCGTTGGACTGTGCCGCTTCTTTTTATGAAAATAACAGGAAAAAATTGAAAAATAAAGTTTTCGTTACCTTATTTCATGAGCATAGAAATTGCTTGATTTAATGCACTGATGGCTTCCATATCGCCGGTTTCCACAGCATCCACCAGACAGTGGTCAATATGATCCTGTAGGATCACTTTACAAACGCCATTAACAGCAGAGCGAATGGCAGCCAATTGGATCAACACCTCGGAACAATCCCGACCATCTTCCACCATACGGCGAACAGAATTGACATGACCGCCAATTTTGGCCAGACGGTTTAAAACCGCTTTGGTTTGGGTATGCGTATGGGTATGGTTACCGTGTGTATGTGGTGCGGAGCTGTCATGTGTATGAACGGAGCCGTTATCATGTGTATGTATGAAAGTATTATCTGTGTGAGCAATTGTTTCTTGCATCGTTATGAACCCTCCAATAATGAGAAAATAAAAACACCACGCAAGCTGATAGCATTGGCATCAGCCTTCGTGGCCGCAGTTATAATAATTTTATGGGCAAATCAATATTCAATTTTCACATTTATCGGCGGTTCAGAGAACTAAAACTGCCATACCGGAAAACTTCATGTTTTCTTTTCTATATAATACTACCATAAAATAGAGATTCCGTCAAGTATTTTTATCAATTCATATAAAAAGAAAGGGGAATGCAAGTCGGCGCTGCAACCCAGGTATTCCCTGTGTTGCAGCAAAGAAGAATTAAATTTCAAACATCAGATCACCATAGGTGGGAACAGGCCAGACATCTTTGTTTACCATCAATTCCATGGCGTCGATGGGGGCCCGGAGATTTGCCATGGCAGGGACAATATTGTCATGGAAAGCATTTGCAATTTTCTCTACAGAATCCAACGTGTTAGCTTTCTGTAGTGCCGTTTGCAATGTATTCAACGCAGTCTGTGCCAATTCCAACTGGGTGCTGACTTGCATCAAAAGATCTTTCTGTACCCGAACAGAGGCTGACGGACAGGCAGAGCTCACGCTCAGAATGGAATTTGCCAGCATCGTTGTATAGTTGATGATTGCAGGAATATAGTGTTTGGAGGCCATATGAATCATGGTCTGTGCTTCAATATTGATTACCTTGACATAGGTTTCGTACATGATTTCCGCACGGCTTTCCAGTTCCGAGCGTGTGTAGATGTTGAAACGTTCAAACAGATCAACAGTCTTTTGTTTGGTAAGAACGGGAACCGTTGCAACCATAGATTTGAGATTAGGCAGGCCGCGCTTTTCTGCTTCTGCAACCCATTCCTCTGCGTACCCGTTGCCGTTGAAAATAATCCGTTGATGCTCTGTCATATATTTGATAATCAGAGACTTCAGTGCGAAATCAAAGTCTTCCGCCTGCTCCAGAATATCAGCTGCATCGCAGAACGCTTCGGCTACAATGGTGTTCAGTACAGTATTGGCGTTTGCAACGGAGTCCGAAGAACCGACCATACGGAATTCAAACTTGTTGCCGGTAAAGGCGAAGGGAGAAGTGCGATTTCGATCGGTAGCGTCTTTGTTCAGTACCGGCAGCGTGGAAACACCGATGTCCAGCTTACCGCCTTTTACACTGTTGATTGCGATACCGGTGGTTACGATCTGGTGAACGACATCGTCCAACTGATCCCCAAGGAAGATGGAAATAATTGCCGGCGGTGCTTCATCTGCGCCGAGACGATGGTCGTTGCCGACATTGGCTGCGGACTGCCGGAGCAGATCGGCATGGATATCGACTGCTTTGAGAATGCAGGCGAGAACAAGAAGAAACTGTAGATTTTCATTTGGATGACTGCCAGGTTCCAGCAGATTGACGCCTTCATCGGAGCAGATAGACCAGTTGTTATGTTTGCCGCTGCCATTGACGCCGACATAGGGCTTTTCGTTCAGCAGACAAACCATTCCGTGACGGTTTGCAACGCGCTTCATGGTTTCCATAGTAAGTTGGTTGTTATCGACTGCAATATTGGCAGAAGTATAGATGGGAGCCAGTTCAAACTGCCCTGGGGCAACTTCGTTGTGCTGTGTGGTGGCAGTGATACCCATTTTCCAGAGCTCAATGTTGAGATCCTTCATAAATGCGCCGATGCGTTCGCGGATAACGCCAAAATACTGATCTTCCAATTCCTGCCCCTTGGGAGCGGGAGCGCCGAACAGAGTGCGGCCGCTGTAGATCAAATCGCGGCGCTGTAAGTACTTTTGATAGTCAACGAGGAAGTATTCCTGTTCTGGACCTACACTGGGTGTGACCTTGGTGGCAGTCGTGTTACCAAACAGACGTAGAATCCGGATGGCCTGTGTGCTCAGTGCTTCCATGGAACGCAACAAAGGTGTTTTATTGTCCAATGCTTCTCCGGAATAAGAGATAAATACGGTGGGGATGCAGAGAACAATACCGGCTGCCTGTTCTTTCACAAAGGCAGGGGAAGTCATATCCCAAGCCGTGTAGCCCCGGGCATAATGCGTGGAACGCAGACCGCCGGAAGGGAAAGATGAGGCATCGGATTCGCCCATAATCAATTGCTTGCCAGAGAGTTGTAATAAGGTTTTATTGTCATCGGGTGCCGTGATAAAGGAGTCGTGTTTCTCCGCTGTAGTGCCGGTTAGCGGCTGGAACCAGTGTGTGTAATGCGTTGCGCCCTTTTCAATCGCCCAATCCTTCATAGCGTTGGCAACGACGTCGGCAGCTTCCATACTGATTTGTCCGCCCGACGATTTAACATGCATGACTTCTGTATAAACCTTCTTGGGCAAACGCTCTTTCATAATGGCGTCGCTGAACACATTGGAGCCGAAAATGTCTGTAATAACCATGGTTACAGTCCTTTCTTATGGAAACATGTGGAAATCCACACGATCATTGACAAATTATAAATAAGTATAGCAGATTTTCTATTGCCTTGCAAGAAAAGAACAAAGCGTCAGTACAAAAACAGGATCGGTTATTTTCTGGGTAAAACGATCGCTCTGTTTGAAAAACAGAGCGATCAATCAAAGTCAATCGTTTTCATTAACGTTTGTCAGAAAGGAAAAACACGCCAACAGTACCGGGACCGGTGTGTGCACCGATAACGGGTCCGATAAAGTTGATAACGATGGGGGCAGGCGCACCGGCAGCCTGTAAACGATTAACAATTATTTGTACTTCGTCCAGACAGTCGCTATGGCAGATAAACGTGGGATTATTTTTCAGATCGACAGACTGTTCTATCATCATATCTGCAAGCTGGAGAAGCGAGTTTTTTCGACCGCGGCATTTGGAAACACCGTCCAGCTGACCGTGATCGTTGGTGTGAAGAATTGGTTTGATGTTCAGTACAGTGCCGAGAATGGCTGTTGCCGAGGAAAGCCGACCACCGCGCTGTAAGTAAAACAGGTCGGCAACGGTGAACCAGTGGGCGATGTGCAGTTTCGTTGCCTCCACATAGTCCCGCACTTCCTCAATGGTTTTTCCAAGACGTTGCTGCTGGACGGCGAGGTACACCAGCAGACCCTGGCCAAGGGAGGCAGCAAGGGAATCCACAGTATAGATTTTCCGATCCGGGTATTTGGCTGCCAGTTCTTCTGCAGCAATCACCCCGGTATTATAGGTTGCGCTTAGTGCCGAGGAGAAGCCGACATAAAGAATATCCTGTCCTGCAGAGAGTGCAGACTCGATTTCAGAAATGAAGTCAGTAATACTGGGAGAAGTGGTACTGGCCTGGCACTTTTTCCGCACACGCGCATAGAAATCGGAAAATGTGATTTCGCGTTCGTCCAGATAATTGACGAATGTTTCACCATCCAGTGTTACTTTCAGCGGTACGACTCCAATGCCCAGTTCTGCAACAGTTTTGGCAGGGAGGTCACAGGAAGAATCGGTTACAATAAAATAGTTATTCATAATATACCTCTTAACCCGAATACGGGTGATTCTGTTTAACAGCAGCAGGGACCTTCCTGCTTGCATCTTAATATATCGTATTATATAAAATAATAATATAAACCAAAGACTTTGTCAACGCTCTTACGGGGGAAAACAAAGCGACAGGATCTACCGGAATGTGCGGGAATGTGTTGATGAAGATTGACAGTAAAAAACGCTTCGTTTATAATACAGGTTCAGATAGATTTATCTGAAAGGAAGGAAGTTGGTAACAGCTTTCTTGTGGAACATATTATGAAGTTTGATTTTCATACCCATTGTTTTCCAGACAGAATTGCAGAGAATGCAATCAAAAAAGTTGGCCATGCTGCAGGGGATTTGCTTCCCTATTCGGATGGTACGCTGACAGGATTGAAACAGCATATGCAGGAGCAGGGAGTTGACGGTTTTGTTGCGCTGAACATTGCAACCAACCCCAGAAAGATGCGTTCGATCAATGATTTTGCAGCACAGATCTCTGCAAGTGGCGATTGTTGTTTTGGATTTGGTTCCATCCATCCAGATGCACCGGATGCGCTGGAAGAGTTGGACTATATCAAGTCCATTGGTCTGAAAGGTGTTAAACTGCACCCGGATTACCAGCAGTTTTTTGTGGACGATGAAAAAATGCGGCCTATTTATCAAAAAATATCGAAATTAGGCTTGATTACTGTGTTTCACGCGGGGCAGGATTATGGATATCCTTATCCCTATCATGCCATGCCAAAGGCGATGTGTCGTGCTCTGCAATGGTTCGACGGTGCACCGGTTGTTGCTGCGCATTGGGGCGGTCTTGACTGCGGCCCTGAGGTTGTTGCGCTGCTCTGTGGTTTGCCGTTGTATTTTGATACCTCCATGGGTTACAGCATGATGCCGCGTCCGACTGCGGAGCGGATTCTGGAAAAACACGGTGTGGATCGTATGCTGCTGGGTTCTGACAGTCCTTGGCATACCCCGCAGATGGAATTACGCTTTTTGAACTCCTTGGGCCTTTCCGATACAGAACTGGACAGAATCTGTTATCGAAATGCCGCGTCTCTGTTGGGGATTTCCACAGAGCAGGAGATGCAGGAGATATGATAAATTAAAGAAATAGAGGTTTTACTATGTATAAGACAACGGAAATTCTTGATCTTACCCATACCATTGCAGCTGATCTGTTTGATGGTGCAGAATATCCTTGGGAGGTTTTGTCCAATATCTCCTCTTTTATTTTGAAACTGGGTGCGACATTGCCGGCAGAAGAATATGACCATCCGGCTGAAGATGTATGGATTGCAAAAGATGCCGTGGTATTTGACTCTGCTTATATCAAAGGACCCTGTATCATTGACCATGGGGCAGAGGTACGGCATTGTGCCTTTATTCGCGGCAGTGCCATTGTTGGAAAAAATGCCGTAGTCGGCAACTCTACGGAGTTGAAAAACGTCGTACTGTTTGACTGTGTGCAGGTGCCGCATTTCAACTATGTCGGTGACTCCGTGCTCGGCTTCCGTGCACACATGGGTGCCGGTTGTATTACCTCTAATATCAAGAGCGATAAGAAAAATGTAGTCATCCGCTGCGGAGGTGAGAGACTGGAGACCGGAATGCGGAAATTTGGCGCGATTCTTGGCGATTGTGTCGAAGTGGGCTGCAACAGCGTATTGAATCCCGGCGTGATTGTCTGTCGCAATACCAATATTTATCCCTTATCCTCAGTCCGTGGTGTGGTTTGCGCCAACAGCATTTTTAAAGATTGCAACAACATTGTGGTGAAAAATGTGGACTAATATCCAAAAAGTCAAAACAGGGCGGCCAGTTCTTTATAAGAACTGGCCGCCCTGTTTTCTTCATCAGTTGTAATGAACTTCCCAAAGTGGATTCCCATCCGCATCATAGATGGCGGCTTCCGTGCCGCGCCACATCTATTCTTCTTCATCATCGATGCGATCGCCGGTATCACTGATGATTTGACGGTCTACCAGTACGCGATGGTGCAGATTGTAGCTATCCACGACTTCAATGTAGAGTTCCAGTGTAGAGCCAAAGAGGATTTTCAAGGTGTCAGTCAGGAAATTATAGTAATAATAGGAAGCATGCATATCATCCGAATTGTCTATGGAAACGGCTGCCTCGGTTTCCATACCGTTGGTCTCGAGAACCTCCTGTGTGGTTTCTGGCTTTATATCAATGGGGGTTCGTTTGGTTTCCTTGCCGTCCAACACCTCGATCAACGTGGCTGAACGCACGCGGAAGGGTTCATTGGCGTTGATATCAATGTGGATGGTCTGATCCCGTTCAAGGAAACAGGTGCCCTCCTTCAACTTTATGTTAAAAGGGCCGTTGACGTCCGCATAAAGCGTGGGCAGATCATCATATCGCGGAGAGATACCAGTCCAGCGTTTCCGTGCGCAGCGTGCCACTGTCCGAAAAATGCACCTTCCAACTGTTTTGCTCAGAGAAGAGCGGAAGTGGTACGGTAGCGACGAATACGTCGTTTTGCAGTTCCATGGGATAGTGCTGCTCTCCCGAGATCAGTGTGGCGCTGGTTTCAGAGGGAGAAAATTCCTTTGATGTGATCGAACAGCGCAGCAAAACGGTTTCTTGCTCTGGATCCAGTTCGCCATACGCCCATTCAGATGCAGACAGCAGACTGGCCTCTTCCTCCAGCTTGGTATCGATATTAGAGTAGAGGTCGTTTACGCTGGAAAGAAAATCAGAGTGCTGATTGGACACTGTGGACTCCAGTTGACTGATTTTCCGGTGCAGACTGGAAATCCGGTGCAGGCAAACGAGTAGAAGAAGGCAAACAACAATGGCAAAAATGGTCGGAAGACGCCGTTTCATAGGCTTCTGCTTTGTAACAGACAAGGTTGATTGTCGGAAACTGGTCTCTTGCAATATTTTATCATGGGATCCAAGAGACAGCAAGCAAAGCGGCACAAGGCGGCTAATCCTGTATGCGGTTTCTCTGCTTTTCCGGTGGAATGATGCCGTGTTCATCGCGCAGCGTATCGATTGCACCCTGATAGGAATCGCTGTGCATGGAGGGAAATGCGCGCATAATACGTCTGTCGGAGAATTTGTGCTCTTTCAGTTTTGCACGGAATTCTTCCCGCTTTTCTTCGTTGCGGGTGCGGCCCTCTGCCAGTCGTTCTTTCAGCAAAGCCTTTTCTTCGGCACGATGCTGCTCTTCAAGAGCCTTTTCCTCAGCGCGGTGTTGCTCTTCCAGTGTCTTTTCTTCGGAGCGGTGTTCACGGATCATATCGGCCACATCGTCGTAGCGGTCAATGACCTCGTCACTGTACTGTTTGACGGCAATGACGCGGGAAGAAATACTGTCGCCCAGACGATCGGAAAATTCGTTGATCTCTTCAGCCAATGCAGTGAGAAGGTGCAGGCGCCGGTTGAAATTGCGGATTGCTGCGATGGTTGCGATCAGGTCGACCACAAGCGTCAGACCAAACAAAATCAGACAGGCCAGCACCACTTTGTCTGGCAGACGGTTGCAGAGATCGTAAATGATTGGGTGTACAATCCGCATGACAAAGGTTGCAGCAAAGCCCCAGATGAGGGAGAATTCCAGACAGACATAGCCCTTGATATTGAAGCGGTTTTCCGAGTAATCCCACCATTTGAGATGGAAGAGCCGTTCCAGTACCAGACCGGTCAGAAATTCCAAAACGGTGGTCAGTAACATGGAACCGAGGAACAGGGCAATCAGATGCTCCTGCAATGGAGTCAGAAGGACGATGACGGTGACAACGCCAAAGCCATAGATCGGACAGACAGGACCATTGAGAAAACCGCGGTTGACAAACTTGCCGGACCGCAGTACGGCATAGATGACTTCACAGCACCAGCCACAAAATGCGTAAATAAAGAATAGTAACAGAAGATCCTGGATCGTATACTGCAACATAAGGAAATCATCCTTTCCAATCAAAGATATGAACATAAGATTAAAATACGTGTAAAATAATGTCAAGAGTTGACGAAGAGAATTTCGGGGATTATAATACTTTTGCTAAGAACTGATTGTATGTTTTTAGCGCAATCCTTATCCGACGAAAAAACAGTGACTGCAACGGATAAGGATTCCTTTATATTACGCAGTCCGGAGTGTCACGTATGAAAAATATAGAAGAAATCAACCTGAATACAGGGGACAAGACCATTCTCGGTATCGATCTTGGTTCTACAACTGCAAAGGTTGTTCTCATTGAAGCCGGGCGTATGATCTATGAGCGGTATGAACGCCATTTTTCTCAGGTACGGCAAAAGACAACAGAGATGATCCGCGCACTGGAAGAAAAGCTGAGAGGAAAACAGCTGCATATTGCAATTTCCGGTTCTGCCGGTTTGGGGGTGGCAAAAGCTGCCGATTTGCAGTTTGTGCAGGAAGTCTATGCAACAAGTGAAGTGGTCAAAGCGGTAGAGCCGGATACCTCTGCTGTGATTGAGCTGGGCGGGGAAGATGCGAAAATCATCTTCTTCAAGGGTGGTACCGATGAGCGTATGAACGGCAGCTGTGCCGGTGGTACGGGCGCTTTTATCGACCAGATGGCGACCCTGCTTGACATTACCGTGGAAGAACTTGATCGCCTCAGTCTGCAATATCAGCGCATTTATCCGATTGCTTCCCGCTGCGGCGTATTCGCAAAGACAGATATTCAGCCCCTGTTAAATCAGGGGGCCAATAAGGCGGACATCGCCGCCGGCATCTATCAGGCTGTCGTCAATCAGACCATTGCAGGTCTGGCACAGGGACGAAAGATCGAGGGAAAAGTCATGTTCCTCGGTGGTCCGCTGTTCTATTGTGAGGGCTTGCGCCGACGCTTCCAAGATACCTTACATCTTACCGACGAGGAAGCACTGTTCCCATCCTACGCACGATTTACCGTTGCTATGGGCGCTGCGCTCTGTGCCGCGAATAACCGGCGGACGCTGACATATGAAGAGCTGATACAGCGACTGGAGCAGTCTGTTACCATGACGCAGGAGACCAGTCGTCTGAAACCGCTGTTTGCCGATGAAGCAGACTATACCGCCTTCCAGGAGCGGCATGCCAGAGCAACAGTTCCAACCCGCGACCCTGCCACCTACTGCGGCGACGCCTTTTTGGGAATTGACTGCGGCAGTACCACCACCAAGCTGACTCTGCTTTCCAAAGACCATGATCTGCTCTATTCCTATTACAGTGCCAACAAGGGGAACCCTGTCGACGTTGTTCGCCAACAGCTGGAGGAGATTTACCGCATCTGTGGGGATCGGATCCAGATCCGTGGAAGCGCTGTTACCGGATACGGAGAAGAACTCATCAAAAATGCCTTCCATGTGGATTGTGGGCTGGTGGAAACCATGGCGCATTATACTGCGGCCAAACACTTTTCTCCACATGTCGACTTTATTTTAGACATTGGCGGCCAGGATATCAAGTGTTTTAAGATCCATAACGATTCCATTGACAGCATTATGCTGAACGAAGCCTGCTCCTCAGGCTGTGGTTCGTTTATCGAGACCTTTGCCAAATCCATGGGCTATGACATCGCCGAGTTTGCCAAACTCGGTTTGTTTTCCAAGGCACCGGTGGAACTTGGCACCCGTTGTACCGTGTTTATGAATTCCTCGGTCAAACAGGCGCAGAAGGACGGTGCGGACGTCACAGATATTTCAGCTGGCCTTTCGGTCAGTGTGGTTCGCAACGCACTGTATAAGGTCATCCGGGCGGGTTCCGCGGATGATCTCGGCGAGAAGATTGTGGTGCAGGGCGGCACGTTCCTCAACGACGCTGTTCTTCGCAGTTTTGAACTGGAAATTGGCCGTGAAGTGGTACGTCCCGGCATTGCCGGTCTGATGGGTGCCTTTGGCGCGGCACTCTATGCACAGAAACTGAATCTGGCACAGTCTGCTCTGATTTCTCCGGCGGAGCTGGAACACTTTACCCATGATTCCAAAGGTGCGGTCTGCAAGGGATGCGGCAACCGCTGTCATTTGACCATCAATATTTTCAACGGAAACGATCGGTTTGTTTCCGGCAATAAGTGCGAAAAAGGCGCGGGTATTTCCGGCAAGTCCGTTGAAGTCCTGCCGAACATGCACCAGTACAAACGCGACAAAATTGCGGCTCTTCCGGAAGGAGAGGGAACCCGCGGTACCATCGGCCTGCCGCTGGCGCTTGGAATGTACGAACTGATGCCGTTCTGGAATGCAATCTTCCGTGCACTTGGCTTCCGCGTCAAAAGCTCCGGATTTTCCAGCCGAAAGCTCTACAGTAAGGGCCAGTACAGTATTCCGTCTGACACCGCCTGTTATCCGGCCAAGCTGATGCACGGTCATATTGAGACGTTACTGGAACAGAAAGTTGATGCGATCTTTTATCCTTGTTTGTCCTATAACTTTGACGAAGGCGTCAGCGACAACCACTATAATTGTCCAGTGGTTGCCTATTATTCCGAGTTGCTGCACGGCAATATGGAATCGTTGCAGAATGCGCGGTTCTGGTTCCCATACCTCAATATCAACAGCAAGAAAGAGCTAGTGCGCGGGTTGCTGGCAATGTTCCAGTCCGACTATCCGGAAATCACCAAACGGGAATTGAATCGTGCGGTGGAAACGGGGTATGCCGCCTATGATGCCTGGATGCACGACATCCGCGCGGAAGGGCGTCGCAGTTTGGACTATGCCCGCAGTCATGGTAAGCGCATCATGGTATTGGCTGGCAGACCCTATCATATCGACCCGGAGATCGGGCACGGCATCGACAAGCTGGCATCCTCTCTGGACTTTGTGGTGGTGAGCGAGGACAGCATCAGCGATCTTGCCAACATCGGCAAAGTAGCTGTTTTGAACCAGTGGACCTACCATGCCAGACTATACAACGCTGCGGAGTATGTTGCCAAGCACAACGATTGTGAACTCGTACAGCTGGTTTCCTTTGGATGCGGTCTGGATGCGATTACAACCGATGAAGTCCGCGAAATTCTGGAGGAAAACGGCAAGTTATATACCCAGATCAAGATTGACGAAATTACCAATCTCGGCGCGGTCAAGATTCGCCTGAGAAGTCTGATCGGGGCTTTGGAAGAAAGGAGTGAGGAACATGGCGGAATATAGCAGGACCAATCCCGTCCTCTTCACAGAGGAAATGCGGAAGACCTATACCATCCTTGCACCGACTATGCTGCCGCTGCATTTTCAAATCATTGCCAATATCTTTAACTCTCAGGGGTATCATATGGAAATTCTGGAGACCTCTGGCAGACAGATTATCGAAACCGGTTTGAAATATGTCCATAACGATACCTGTTACCCTGCGCTGATTGTCATCGGACAGTTGATCGATGCACTGAACAGCGGTAAGTATGATATCAACAAAGTTGCATTGATGATTTCACAGACCGGCGGTGGATGCCGCGCTTCCAACTATCTGTCGCTGTTGCGCAAGGCGCTGGCAAAGGCAGGATACGGGCATATTCCCGTTATTTCGCTGAACGTGGCTGGGCTGGAAAAGCATCCGGGTTTCAAACTAAATCTGACCATCGGTCTAAAGCTGCTCTACGGTGTGCTCTGTGGCGATCTCATGATGTTGCTGCGTAACCAGTGCCGTCCTTATGAGATCGAGGAGGGAAGCAGTGAACGTCTGGCAAAGCGCTGGGCGGACAGAATTTCTGAGCAGCTGTGTCGCAGTTCCCACATCAGCTATAAAAAACTGAAACAGAGCTGTGCCCGTATGATCCGGGAGTTTGAGGCCTTACCGAGACGCAAAGAGAAAAAAGTGAAAATCGGCATTGTCGGCGAGATCTACGTCAAGTTTTCGCCTCTTGGCAACAACAATCTGGAAGAATTCCTTTTGTCTGAAGGAGCCGAACCTGTGATGCCGGGATTGTTGGATTTTTGCCTGTACTGTGTGTATAATTCTGTGATCGACTATCAGCTCTATGGTATTGAACATAAAAAAGCGGTGATGTTCCACTGGGCATTTCGTTACCTGATTAAGAAGGAGAAGGATATTATCCAGCTCATTCGAGAGAACAGTAGTTTTGAACCCATGACGCCGTTTGACCATACGGTTACGCTGGCGGACGGCCTGATCGGTATGGGGGCGAAAATGGGAGAGGGCTGGCTGCTGACCGCTGAAATGGCAGAGCTGGCCGAGAGCGGCTGTGCCGGCATTGTCTGCACCCAGCCGTTTGGATGCCTGCCAAACCACATCGCCGGCAAGGGGATGATGAAACCGCTGCGCGACCGTTATCCTGATGTCAGCATTGTCGCGATTGACTATGATCCGGGTGCGACGCAGATCAACCAGGAAAACCGTATTAAGCTGATGCTGGCCAATGCTGCCGGTGTGCTGTAAAAATGATCCGACAGAGCCGAGACGTTATCTTGGCTCTGTTTCTTTTCTGAGATGCTGGTGTCTGCAAAAAAGCCATTGCAATGCATATAAGACTATGATATCATACCACCGACGGTTGAATGATTCGGGAGAGCGTTTTTGATAACCGCCGAAGGGGTGACACTCTCAGGCAAAAGGACTGAATCAGGACGGCGCTCTGGAGAGACGGCAGCACCGAAGAAGCAATTTGGAGCAATCCGAAGAATCTTTCAGGTAAAAGGACAGAGTACACGGTTCGAGAAGGGAAGCGTGTACTCTTTTTTGATGAATGAGGAGGAAATTCGGATGGAGTTGTTAATTCAAGTGATCGAATGGCTGGGAACCGCAGCGTTTTCCATCAGTGGCGCAGTGGTGGGGATGCGAAAAGATATGGATATTTTCGGAATCCTGATTCTGGGTGCGGTGACAGCGGTCGGCGGCGGAATTATTCGTGATCTGATGATTGGTATTACACCGCCAAAGTGTTTTCAGAGTACCAGTTATCTGGCCATTGCCATTGTGGCAGCTGTCATAGCTCTGCTGCCGTTTGTACGCAAACGATTGCTGGATCAACAGCGTCTGTTTAATCGGGTTTTGTTCCTGATGGATGCGATTGGGCTTGCAGTCTTTACCGTCATTGGAATCCGCACAGCTATGGAGGTTTCCACACAGTTCAGCTGGTTCTTGCTTGTATTTGTCGGTGTGCTGACCGGAACGGGTGGCGGTGTCCTGCGTGATCTGTTCGCTGGAAAGACGCCGTATATTTTTGTCAGACATATCTATGCAACAGCATCGCTGGCAGGTGCAATTTGCTATCTGATACTACACCGGTACAGCAATGAATACTTTGCCATTCTTTTGTCTATCGCGCTGATTTTTGGGATTCGTTGCCTGTCGGCAAAGTTCAAATGGAATCTGCCAAAGGCACCATTGGAACCAATGAGCAAATGAATAAATAAACAATCATGCCCGCAGTGTCAAATACTGCGGGCATGATTGTTTACTGGTGGAAAAAAGCGGTAATCTCCGCCTTTTTGGCGGTTACACTACCCTGCACAAAGAAAGGTTTTCCGCCGCCGCGTCCATGTAATGTGTTGTTTAGTAATTTTACAAAATCCCGCAGATTGCCGTCTTGTTCTCCAATCGCATATTTGTAACCATTGGTATCATCACCGGAGAATACAGCGCAGCGTCCGCCGCAGGTCTCCAAAATGGCGTCGGTCAATCGACGGACACTGTCGGCAGAAAGCCCCTCTTCGAATAGAAGGACGTCGCCTTTGCCGACAAATTTAGCCGCCTTTTCGGCGAACAACTGCTTTTCCAACGCAGCCAGTTGGGACCTGGTATCTGAAAGTTCCTGTTGCAGACGCTGGACGGCAGCCGCTGTCTCGCCGACCTTTGCGCTGAGGAGAGCCGAAATCTGGGCATTTTGATTCAAAATGGTGGCAGTGTAGGTCAATGCGCGTTTACCACAAAGCAGCTCAATGCGAACACCGTCGCGGAATTTGGTACAGCTTACCAGCTGAATCGGACCGATTTCTCCTGTTCGACGGACATGCGTCCCGCAACAGGCGCAGGTGTCGATACCGCGAAAGGCGACAATCCGTACACTGCCGGTCAGCTCTTTTTTGCTGCGATAGTCCAACAGTTCCAGCTCTTCCGGGGTAGGGTAGGTAATTTCTGTGGCAATGTCCGCCCAGACGGCTTCATTTGCTAACCGCTCGATTTTCCGCAGTCCAGCTTCGTCGAGTTCTCCGTTGAAGTCGATGGTAATCCGATCGGAACCCAGATGGAACCCCACATTGTCATAGCCATATTGCTTGTGAATCAGACCGCTGACCAGATGCTCGCCACTGTGCTGCTGCATCAAATCGAAGCGATGTGACCAGTTGATTTCCCCAGTAACAGAGGTTCCGGGAGCGAGAGGCATAGTACAGAGGTGTACAATATTGCCGTCAACTTCCTGCGTATCAACGACAGGGAAACCGTTGAGTGTGCCGGTATCGCCGGGTTGTCCGCCGCCTTCGGGATAAAAAGCGGTTCGATCGAGCACAATTGCAAATAAGTTGGCTGATTTTTCCACACAGGAGCGCACAGTTGCGGAAAAAGTCTGTAAATAGGTATCCTGGTAGAATAAAAGTTCAGTTTTCATGGTTTATCCTCCGGGGAGAAGCGGTTTGTGGTTTCTGTGGAGAAGTGTAGAACCGGTAAGCGCCGTGTCTGGTGGTACCACGATACGGTGTTTCTACAAAAGCGCGATCAGACCGGAACACTGCGGCTTTGATGGCCTCCCGTGTCAGATCCGGTACATCCTCACGTGTAGTAGCTTCCAGCGGATCCAACCAGAGCACTTCATTGTTTTCGTGTCCGTCGGACTGTGCCTCCCCGCTGATGTAGTCTGCGACAAAGATGGCATACCAGGAATCCTGATTGAAGCGGATACCGACGAATTCGCGAACGGCAACCGTGATGCCGGTTTCCTCCAGCACCTCGCGCTGTACGGCCTCTTCTGGAAGTTCCCCCTCTTGAAGATAGCCGCCGGGGATAATCAGTTTGCCTTTTCCGTAGCTGTAGGTATGTCTGGCAAGCAGAACTTTGCCGTCATGCAGTACGACACCGGCCGCGGAAAGAGCCCAGTTGTGAGAGTCTTGTGTCATGTCGGCGATACCTCTTCTAAGTATAGTTGTTGCAGCCGGTTACAGGCACTGTCTGTCAGACCAATTTTATCCTGTAAATATTGTGCCGGACTGCCAGACTGCCGTTCCATTTCTGCAAATGCTGTTTCCATATACTGTGGTTTTACACAGAAAATATCCTTTAATACTGCACGATAGGCGGGATCATCGGTGGCTTTCTCGGCGCGTGCCAGTTCTGTTTGCATGAATTGATTGGTCATCAGATAGTCCTGCAAGATGAGATGATGCGGGACGCCGAGTGCGGTTAGCAGCATGGCAGTGCCGGTACCAACGCGGTCTTTGCCTGCCGTACAGTGCCATAGAATGGCGCCGTCGGGCTCGGGATTGTCCAGAAGAATCTCAAAAAATTGACGGTAGTGTGCCTGCGAACGCGGGTCGGCGATGATGGTGCGATAGATGTCGGACATATATCCTGTGATGGTGAAGTTTGGATCATCCAGCAGCAGACGCATGGAGTCGCCGATGTTGCTGTCTGTAGAAGCTTCCCGGGTAATGCCCATGGCTGCTTCGTCGAGAATGGGGTTGGCCAGAAAGCGGACGGCAGGAATGGGAAAGTCCGGTTTTTCGGCACGTTCCATGTTGGTGCGAAAGTCTACAACCGTGTGGAGACGAAATTCTTCTTTTAAGATTTGACAGTCTTTGTCTGTCAGGTGGGAGAGTTCACCGCTGCGGATGAGATGCTTTGCACGGATCTGCCTGCCATCTGTAGTGGGAAAGCCGCCGAGGTCGCGGGTATTGTGTGCGCCGGTCAGCGCAATACGAGAAATTTTATGCATAAATTACCTCACTGGAACTTGTTTTCTAAACGGGTACAGATGCGAATATTAGATTGATTATAGGGTGTCAAGAATCCGCAGCAGAACCTTCAGACAGGTAGCAGCGGCTTCATGAACCATCTGTTCAAATTGACCCGCGTCTCCGTTGACGCTGTCTGAGACCGCTTTCATCAATAGAGCGGGAACATGACAGCGATTGGCGGTCAGAAGAATACCGGCAGCTTCCATTTCACAGATTTCGGCCCCGAAGGTTTTGTGCAGTTGTTGTTTCATTGTGGGATCTTCCACGAACTTGTCGGCAGAGGCGCAGACAACCGGTTTTAATGCAGGTTCTGTCGAGAGAGCAAGCGCCACCAAGTCGGAAGAAGCGGGAATGAAGGCGGTTGGATAGCCGGGATATTGACCCACACCGCCGCCAAGGAAAGCCGTGGCGTCAAAGTCATAGTGAATCACATCGCGGACGACAACGCTTTGGGTCAGATTCATATCCGGTGTCAGGCCGCCACAGACTCCGAAGTTGACAATCAGATCCACATGATAGGTTGAGATCAGGAGCTGTGTGCTGGCTGCTGCCGCCAATTCTCCAGCGCCGCTGGGAACCACGTAAATTTCATTTCCGGAGACAAGATAACGGTGGACTTCGTATCCTGCAGGTGTATCGGTATCAAGCGGGGCTCCGAGATGCTGAAACAGGGTATCGATTTCCTGTAAAACGGCGACAATCATACCAATTTTTTTCATAGTTTTTCCCTCATAGTAAAGCAGATATAAACGGCGAAGCCGTCAAATGTTGGTGGATTTATTTTATTGCCTCCAGTATACCATGGAAAAAGAGGAGAGAAAACAGAAAAGTTTACAAAGATTGTAGAAGAATATCAAAACAATTGTACTAGAGAGATTTGCAGAAATGGAATGGAACCATATAGGGAAATTTGTCGAAGATAGATAGAAGATAGGAAAGACGGTTTACAGGAAGGGCTGCTTGGAAATTATGCTTGACAAATTACCATACATTGGTTAAAATTTGGTTAAATCATTTATTTAAAATATTTTAAATAAATTGAATCTTATAAAGCAAAACAAGGAGCATCCAACTATGGAATTTGAACAAGTACGAGATATCATTGTCGAGACTTTGGGTGTCGATGCAGAGCAGGTAACACCGGAAGCAAGCCTGACCGATGATTTGGGCGCTGATTCTCTGGCTTTGGCAGAACTGATGATGGCTGTGGAAGAGGCTTCCGATATTACCATCGCTGATGAAGCACTGGAAGATCTGAAAACGGTAGCCGATGTTGTTGCCTATCTCAACGCCAACAAGGCTTGAGACCTGTTCCGCCGGAAAGTCATTTCACTTTCCGGCGGCACTGCTTTTCAGCAGTTTACTTTGAAAGGAATCTGCCATGACAAATCAAGAAATTTATGATTTAATTGCCTGCTTTGACCGCAGCACCGCTCAGACGATGAAGTTGTCCATGCAGGATTTTTCTATAGAATTAACCCGTGGCGGCGTATCAATGCTGGCGCCCGCTGTGTCGGCACCTGCTCCCGTGGAGACGGCACCGATGTTTGCCCCTTCCGCACCGGAAAAAAGTGGGAGTTTGATTACTGCGCCCATTGTGGGAACCTATTATGCAGCGGCCTCGCCGGGTGAAGCGCCGTTTGTTTCTGTCGGGGATCGTGTGACCAAAGGGCAGACGGTCTGTCTGATCGAGGCCATGAAGATGATGAGTGAAATCGAGGCGCCCTGTGACGGAATCATTGAAGAAGTGTTACAGGAAAATGGTGCGTTGGTGGAGTTTGGCGCACCGTTGCTGCGTTATCGGGAAGTGTAAGCGCGTATGCTGAAACAAGTGTTAATTGCCAACCGGGGCGAGATTGCTTTATGTATTCTTCGTGCCTGCCGTGAACTGGATATCAATGCAGTGGTCGTATACTCCGAAGCGGATCGCGATTCCATGTGTGTACAGCTGGCAAGTCAGGCCGTGTGCATTGGACCAGCCCGTGTGGCGGATAGCTATTTGAATCAGGACGCCATTCTGACCGTGGCAAAAGCCACAGGCTGTGATGCCATTCATCCCGGCTATGGTTTTCTGTCAGAGAATGCAGCGTTTGCAGATGCCTGCGTGGCTGCAGGATTGACCTGGATTGGACCCAGCGGCGATGCGATTCGGAAGGCTGGAAACAAATCGGCAGCTCGCGAACTGATGCAATCGGCCGGCGTCCCTGTTACGCCGGGTTCCGATGGCCCTGTTGGGAGTGTGGAAGAGGCCTTGGCCATTGCGGAAGCGGTTGGCTATCCGGTGCTTATCAAAGCCTCCGCCGGCGGCGGAGGCCGTGGAATTCGCCGCGTGAATGCGCCATCGGAGCTGGCTTCCGCTTTTTCCGAGGCCAAAGCCGAGGCACAGGCCTGCTTTGGTGACAGCGAGATGTATTTGGAGAAGTTGATTCTTCGTCCGCGCCATGTTGAAGTACAGATCTTGGCAGACCGGCGGGGGAATGTTATTCACCTTGGGGACCGGGACTGTTCCATCCAGCGCCGCAACCAGAAGATGATCGAAGAGGCGCCTGCCTGGGGTGTGTCACCAGAATTGCGGGAGCGTATGGGGGAAGCGGCAGTCCGAGCCGCGAAGGCCGTAGGATATGAGAATGCCGGCACCGTGGAATTTTTGCTTTCCGAGACGGGAGAATTCTATTTTATGGAGATGAATACCCGCATCCAGGTGGAACACGGTGTTACCGAAATGGTAGCGGGTATCGACCTGGTCAGGGAGCAGTTACGTATTGCTTCCGGGCTTCCACTTTCCATCCGCCAGGAGGATGTGCGTTTGAGCGGATATTCCATCGAGTGTCGTATCAACGCAGAGGATCCGGCTAAAAATTTCCAGCCCTGTCCGGGTACAGTGGATTTTGTGCATTTTCCGGGCGGCTGTGGAATCCGGGTGGACTCCTGTCTGTACAACGGTTGTGTGTTGCCGCCGTACTATGACTCCATGGTTGCAAAGCTTCTGGTCCATGCGCCCACGCGTCTGGAGGCCATTCGTAAAATGCGCCGCTGTCTGGAAGAATTTGCTCTGGAAGGTTTCCAGACGACAGAAGAATTGATTTATCAAATTCTCTATCACCCGGAGTTTGTTCAGGGACGATATACGACTGGCTTTCTGGAAGAGCATCTTGATAGCCTGCTTGACTGGAACAGCCAATTGCCAAAAAGTGAGGGGAGATCGTGAACAATATTTTTGCGCAGCACCGCACGCGTCTGTTAGCGATGAAAGCTCTTCGAGACAAACAGAACAATGCGGTTCCCAAAGAGACCATGATAACCTGCCCGAAGTGCGGTCAGGACAGCGAGCAGAAAAGTATTACGGATGCACTGTCTGTCTGCCCCAATTGTGGCTATCACTGGCCCATTGGCGCATACTACCGTTTAAATACCCTGCTGGATCCAGGATCTTTCCGTGAATTAAACGCCAAAATGACGTCGACCGATCCGCTGAACTTTCCGGTTTACAACATGAAGTTGGCAGATGCCCGCCGCAAGACCGGACTCAATGAAGCGGTTGTGACCGCAGTTGGAACCATTGACAGCAGAAGTGCGGTATTCGGTGTGTTGGACAGCCGTTTTATGATGGGAAGCATGAGCGCAGCCGTCGGAGAGAAGATCACATTGGCCATTGAGTATGCCAGAAAAAACCGGATGCCGCTGGTATTTTTCTCTGCCAGTGGCGGAGCGCGGATGCAGGAAGGCATTTTTTCGCTGATGCAGATGGCGAAAACCAGTGCCGCACTGGCTCGCTTCTCAGAACGCGGCCTGCTTTACATCTCTGTTCTAACGGATCCCACCACAGGGGGAGTGACGGCAAGTTTCGCCTCACTGGGGGACATTACACTGGCGGAACCGGGCGCTTTGATCGGCTTTGCCGGCCCGCGTGTGATTGAACAGACCATCGGCCAAACGCTTCCCGAGGGATTTCAACGGGCAGAGTTTCAGGAAGAGCATGGGTTCGTGGATGCAATTGTACCCAGAGCACAGATGCGGACGACATTGGGCCGTCTGCTGCGGCTCCATGAGAGAGGTGGTTGGTAATGAGCGAGCGTATCACTGCTGCCCAGCGGGTGGCCATTGCCCGCAATCCCAAGCGGCCAAAAATTACCGACTATATTTCGGCTCTGTTTACAGACTTTTTTGAACAGCGGGGTGATCGCCTGTGTGGGGAAGATCCCAGTATTCTTGGCGGCATTGCGCTGTTTCACGGCAAGCCAGTGACGGTGATTGGCACCCGCAAGGGCTGCAATTTAGATGAGAATGTACGCTATAATTTTGGAATGCCGAATCCGGAAGGCTATCGAAAGGCACTGCGCCTCATGAAACAAGCCGAGAAGTTCCGGCGTCCGATTATTACACTGATTGATACACCGGGCGCTTATCCCGGACTGGAAGCTGAATCGAGAGGTCAGGGGGCGGCCATTGCAGAGAATCTGTATGAGATGAGCCGTCTCACCGTGCCGATTCTTACAATCATCACCGGAGAAGGCAACAGCGGCGGCGCCCTGGCACTCGCCGTGGCCGATCGTGTGATGATGCTGGAAAATGCGGTCTATTCTATTTTGTCGCCGGAGGGCTTTGCCTCCATTCTCTGGAAAAATGCCGGACGGCATGAAGAGGCCTGTGAACTGATGAAGCTCACCGCTGGCGATTTGTTGGAACAGGGAATTATCGATGAAATAATTGCAGAGCCAAAGGGTGGCGCGCATCTGGCACCAAATATCGTTTTCCATCAGATGGATGAGGCACTGGAGAAAAATCTGAACGCTTTGCAGAAAAGCAGCGGCTCTGCCCTGGTTGCCGCGCGCTATCAGAAATTTAGAAAGATGGGCAATGAATCGGCCCGGAAGGAGAACCTATGAACGGCATAAAGATTTGTGGTACAGGCCACAGTGTTCCTGCCAAAGTGGTTACCAATGAAGATATGGCCCGTATTGTTGAGACCAACGACGAGTGGATTACCAGCCGGACCGGAATCAAAAACCGTCATCACTGCACAACGGAGACGCATGCAGATCTCTGCCTGGATGCGGCAAAACAGGCACTTGAAAAGGCCGGGATCAGCCCGGACGAAATTGGTGCCTGCATTGTTGCGACCTGTACTGCGGAAACAGTGGTGCCTTCAGCGGCCTGTACGCTGCAACGTGATTTGGGCTTGCCGACAGACATTCCCTGTTTTGACCTCAGTGCGGCCTGTACAGGCTTTCTGTTCTCACTGCATACCATGGAATGCCTGCTTCGGGCAGCGCCGCGTCCGTATGGCCTTGTGATTGGCTGTGAAGTACTTACCCGCGTAACAGACTGGACCGACCGGTCTACCTGCATTTTGTTTGGCGATGGTGCCGGTGCAGCAGTGGTCGAATATAATCCAAGCTATCCCTCCATCTGTGCAGAAATGGGAACCCATGGCAACGATCAGCTGTTGAAAATTCCCGGTGTGGAAACCGGTATCCCCAGTAAGCTGACCATGCAGGGAACAAAGGTCTTTCAGTTTGCAGTTAAGGCGGTTCCGTACTGTATTGACAAGGTTTTGGAGAAAGCTGGAAAGACCATGGATGATGTGGACTTTTTTGTGTTCCATCAGGCCAATGGCCGTATTATTGATAATGTGGTTCGGAAATACCATATTCCGGAAGAAAAGTATTATAAAAATATCAATGAATATGGCAATACATCTGCCGCCAGTATTCCCATCGTTATCAGTGAACTGGTGAACCTTGGAAAAATTGGTTCGGGGAGCCGGGTGCTGTGCGTGGGCTTTGGCGGCGGCCTGACCTGGGGCGGCGCATTGGTAGAGTTTGCATAAGGAGAAATGCGCATGAAACTAAATGAATTGTTGGGGACAGAGTTTCCCTTTATCCAAGGCGGTATGGCGAATATTGCCAACGGCACCTTTGCCGCTGCGGTTGCCAACGCTGGAGCGCTGGGACTGATTGCCTCCGGCGGTCTGCATGGGAAAGAGGCACTGCGGGAGCAAATCCGGATTTGCAGAAGTCTGACGGACAAGCCGTTCGGTGTGAACCTGATGCTGATGAGCCCTGATATTGATGAACTTGCACAGGTTGTGATAGAAGAAGGTGTCAAAGTTGTGACCACTGGTGCGGGCAATCCTGGCAAGTACATTCCTGCGTGGAAAGAAGCTGGAATTTTTGTTATGCCGGTTGTGCCGGCTGCTGTTTTGGCAAAGCGCATGGTGCGTTCTGGCGCGGATGCAGTCATTGCCGAGGGGACAGAGAGCGGCGGCCACGTTGGAGAGATGACAACGATGGCATTGGTGCCACAAGTTATTGACGCAGTTGATGTCCCTGTTGTTGCGGCCGGCGGCATTGCCGACGGGCGGCAGTTGACTGCAGCCTTTGCGCTCGGTGCCTGTGGTGCGCAGCTTGGTACCTGTCTGTTGGTCAGCAAAGAGTGCCCCATCCATGAAAACTACAAACGGGCGTTGTTAAAGGCAAAAGACAGCGATACAACGGTGACCGGACGCAGTACCGGCGCACCGGTGCGCATTTTGAAAAACAAGATGACCCGCAAATATCTGGAGCTGGAAAAACAGGGGGCAAGCCGGGACGAACTGGAACAGATTACCTTGGGTGCTTTGCGCCGTGCGGTATTTGACGGCGATACCGAAACCGGCAGCCTGATGGCTGGACAGGTTGCAGGCCAGCTTCATGAGATCAAGCCGCTGCGTCAGATCTTTGAAGAACTATATGTGGGCTATCAGACCCGCCTTGATGAAATGGTGAACGAACGATGAAACTGGGATTTTTATACGCAGGGCAGGGCAGTCAGCACGCCGGTATGGGGGCTGATCTGTATGAGACATATCCTGCCTTTCGACAGGTATTTGACCAGACCGCGCTGGATTTTGATTTAAAGTCTGTCTGTTTTGACGATCCGGACGGTGTGTTGAATCAGACCCGTTATACACAGCCCTGTATGGTTGCTTTTGCAGCGGGGTTGACAGCTGTGCTGAAAGAGAAAAGGATCGTACCGGACGTAACGGCAGGTCTTTCTCTGGGCGAGTATGCGGCACTTTGTGCCGCCGGTGTCTTTGATGCACAGACTGCCGTTGAGATGGTTGCATTTCGTGGAAAAGCAATGGAGCAGGCTGCGGCAGGGCTGGAATGTGCAATGATTGCTGTACTGAAGCTGGATCGCGCACAGTTACAGGAGGCTTGTGATGCGTCTGCGAATTTGGGTGTGGTCAGCATCGCAAATTACAACTGTCCCGGACAGCTTGTCATCGGTGGGGAAGCCGCCGCAGTGAAGCAGGCCGCGGCACTGGCGAAGGAAAAGGGGGCAAAGTGTATCCCGCTGAAGGTCAGCGGTCCGTTTCACACGGCGCTGATGGCACCAGCTGGCGATGCACTGCGCGACTATTTTACAAAAATTTCCTTTGCAGAACCGAACATTCCCGTGCTGTTTAACTGTCTTGGTGCAGAAAAGGCAGCATCGGACAGCATTCCGGTACTGCTGGAACGACAGGTACAGAGCAGTGTTTACATGGAAGACAGCATCCGCAGGATGGCCGCCATGGGCGTGGATGCGATAATTGAAATCGGTCCGGGAAAAGTCTTATCCGGTTTTGTGCGCAAGACCGTCCCGGGACTGCCTGTCTGTGCAATTGAAACAGTAAAAGACGTTGAGACATTGCCTGAAACACTGGCAAAGTGGGAAGAGGAGGCAAAGCGATGAGTGCAGCCGAAAAAACAGCAGTGGTGACCGGTGGAAGCCGTGGCATCGGCCGGGCAATCTGTCTGGAGCTGGCAAAACAAGGTGTCAACATTGTGCTATGCTATGCCGGCAATGCAGCTGCAGCTGAGGAAACGGTACAAGCCTGTACGGCATTGGGCGTCGAGGCGATGGCAGTGCAGTGCGATGTGGCAGACAGCGCCGCAGTGCAGACGTTGATGAAAGAAGCAGTGGCACGATTTGGACGTATTGACGTTCTGGTGAACAATGCCGGAATTACCCGCGACGGTTTGTTGATGACCATGAAAGAAGAGGCGTTTGACGCAGTCATCGATACCAACCTCAAAGGTACATTTCTGTGTACTAAAGCGGTTGTGCGTACCATGATGAAGCAGCGGTATGGCCGGATTGTCAACCTTTCCTCTGTGGTAGGGCTGCGCGGCAACGCTGGACAGGTGAACTATGCTGCCAGCAAAGCCGGTCTGGTGGGGCTTACAAAGTCTCTTGCTAAGGAGCTGGCAACCCGTGGAATTACAGTCAACGCTGTAGCGCCCGGTTTTATTGAGACCGATATGACAGCCGTTTTGCCGGAAGTTGCAAAAACGGCCTTGCTGAGCACCGTTCCCATGCAGCGGTTGGGTGCAGCTGAGGAAGTGGCTGTTGCTGTGGCGTTCTTTGCCAGTGATGCGGCTGCTTATATCACCGGTCAGGTATTGTGCGTAGATGGAGGCATGGCAATGTAACGCCTCTAAACAATGTTCAGTTTTCTTCTTGTGGAGGAAACTGAACATTGAACTAAGGTAAGGAGATCGAGTATGGAAAAACGCAGAGTTGTTGTTACGGGCCTTGGTGCCATCACACCCATTGGCCACAGTGCTCCAGAGAGCTGGCAGGCAATCCAGGCCGGTGTCTGTGGCATTGGTCCGATTACGCAGTTCGATGCAACGGAAATGAAAGTAAAGCTGGCGGCAGAAGTGAAGGACTATCAGCCGGAAGCGTTCCTGGATAAGAAAGAAGCCAAGCATATGGCGCGCTTCACGCAGTTTGCCATGATTGCTGCCCGCGAGGCGATGGCCGACAGCGGTTTGAAAATAGAGGACACAAATCCCAATCGCTGTGGCATCATTCTGTCCAGCGGAATCGGCGGCCTTGGCGTTACGGAGACGGAACATGAACGGGGCATGAAGCGCGGATTTGGACGGGTTTCCCCTTACTATATTCCCATGACCATCTGTAATATGGCAGCGGGGCTGATTGCCATTGATACAGGCTTCCGTGGAATGTGCACCTGCCCGGTGACTGCCTGTGCCGGTGGTACCAATGCTGTGGGCGACGCATTCCGGTATATCCGTGACGGCTATGCAGAGGTTATGCTCTGCGGCGGTGCGGAGTCGACGGTGACACCGCTTGCCATTGGCGGCTTCACCTCCATGAAGGCGCTCAGCCAAAGCGAAGATCCCAACCGTGCATCCATTCCATTCGATGCAGAACGAAACGGTTTTGTATTGGGTGAGGGAGCGGGCATTCTTCTGTTGGAGGAGCTGGAACATGCCCTTGCCCGCAATGCAAAGATTTATGCGGAAGTGGTTGGTTACGGTGTCACCTGCGACGCGTATCATATGACAGCACCGCGTCCGGATGGCAGCGGCGGTGCACAGGCGATGGCTGATGCTTTGGCTGATGCAGGCGGTGTGCAGCCTGAAGAAGTGGATTATATTAATGCACATGGTACTTCTACTGCCCTCAATGATTCCGGCGAGACGGCCGCAGTCAAAACAATATTCGGTGACTGGGCATATAAGCTGGCGATGAGTTCAACAAAATCCATGACGGGGCATATGCTGGGTGCTGCCGGTGCGGTAGAGGCATTGTTTACAGCACTGTCTCTGCACGAGGACTATATCCCGGCAACCATCAACTATCGTGTCCCAGACGAGCATTGCGATCTGGATGTTGTACCCAACACGGGACGCAAGGCAGAACTGCGTTATGCCATGTCCAACTCCTTGGGCTTTGGCGGACACAACGGTAGCTTGTTGCTTAAAAAATGGAGGGCGTAACAATGCAGCTGAATTCCAATCAGATTGCGGAGATTTTGCCGCATCGGTTTCCCTTTGCACTTGTGGATCGCATTACAGATTATGAGCCCGGTAAGTGGGCGAAGGGTCTCAAGTGCGTCAGCA
Source organism: Oscillospiraceae bacterium (assembly GCA_050944035.1). Classification (GTDB taxonomy): domain Bacteria; phylum Bacillota; class Clostridia; order Oscillospirales; family Oscillospiraceae; genus JBMNQH01. Next base: position 98,313 of record JBMNQH010000001.1, read on the forward strand.
CGGGCGAACCTTGGTTCTGTGGACATTTTCCGCAGGAGCATGTGATGCCCGGTGTTCTGATCCTGGAGGCAATGGCACAGGTAGGAGCCGTAGCGATTCTCTCTTTGCCGGAGAATAAGGGCAAGATTGCCCTGTTCGGCGGCGTAAAAAATGCAAGATTTAAGAAAAAGGTAATCCCCGGTGACGTGCTGGAAATGGAATGTGTGCTGACCAAGCGATGGGGGCCGATGGGCATTGGAGAAGCCAAGGCGATGGTAAATGGAGAAATCGCTGCTACAGCGGAATTGACCTTTGCCATCAGTACAGAGTCGTAACGTCAATTTTTCGCAAAAATTTCGTGATAAGATTGGATAAGGAACCGCGTGGAGAAAGAAAGTCAGAAAGAAATGCTGAGGCAGGCAATTCTCAGTGTGTATACCAAGTTTAAGCTGCACTTTTATCAGGAGATTTTTAAGCGTTTTCAGGATCGGGAAGCAAGTCTGACAACAGTGGAAACATTTTGTATGGAAACCATTCAAGCATTGGGTTCACCAACCATCAATGAATTTGCGACCTTTATGCGGATTTCAGCGCCGAATGCCACCTATAAGGTGAACAGTTTGATTAGAAAACGATATCTTCGAAAGGTGCGCTCTGCACAGGATAAACGGGAATATCATCTGGAAGTAACGCAGCGGTATCTTGATTATTATAACATCAGCGCCCAGTATGTTTCAGAGGTGATTGACCGCGTTTCCGCAACCTTTTCACCAGAGGATTGTGCCAAACTGGGAGGGATTCTGACCGTTGTCAGCAGGGAGCTGATGCCGGAAGTGGATTTGCAAAATCCACATGTCCCAGAGTGAAGAAACAAACAGAAAAAGAGAGTGTTGTCCTTTGGGACAACACTCTCTCTTTTTCTATGTATGGATTTAGCAAAGAAACAGTTCCAGAATAAAAACCACAGCACAACTGATGACAGAGACCTGAAACAAACTGCAACCAAACCAGGCAAGAAAAATACCGGCTATCAAAGCGAACAGTCCGGACCAGGTACTCTGTGTGGCGTCCAGAATGGCAGGGAACGTCATGACAGCCAGAGTGACATAGGGAACATAGTATAGAAATGAACGAAGCGTTCGGTTTTTGATTTCCTTTCGTATCAAGGTTAATGGCAGGACACGAATCAGATAGGTTACAACAGCCATAATCAGAATATAGAGATAGACATTGCGCTGCATATATGTTATTCCTCCTCTTTGATTGGAAACAGAATGGCTGCTGCGCCGGCAATCACAACGGTCAGGATGATGGTTTTGATTCCGGACGAAATATTGGCAAACAGCGCCAGTTTATTAACAAGGAAACTCAGTGAAAAGGAAACGGCCACCAGAGCAGCAATGATTTTTTCCCGTCTCGCCGGTGGGATAATAATGGCAATAAACATACCGAACAGGCCAACGCTGAGTGCACTGACAACACGGAAGGGCAGAATGTTGCCCAGAACAACGCCGAAAAAGGTTCCAACAGCCCAGCCGGGCATCGCGACCAGCATGGCGCCGAAGGTGTAAAATGCAGGCAATTTGCCAGGAACAGCAATGGAGATTCCAAAAATTTCATCGGTTACATCATAGCCGATAATCAAACGGTGGAGCAACGGAGTGTCTGGTGACAATTTTTGACTGAGAGCACAGGACATCAAGAGATATCTGGCGTTTGCAATCAGTTCCATAACAGCGATTTCCAGATAACCGGCGCCAGCGGCGATCAGCGTAAAACCAACATATTCTCCGGCGGAGGCATTCAGGGTAAAACTGACAAGTGTTGCCTGAAACGCAGTAAGTCCAGCGTTCCGCGCTGCAATTCCAAGGGTGAGCGCCACGGCAAAATAACCCAAAGCAATGGGGATCCCATCCCGCATCCCTTTTTGAAACCATGTTTTATTGTTGTACTTCATCGTCTTTTAATCCTCTACACAACATAAAGTCGATCGTACAAAGGGCTGTACGATCGGTTTCATTTTAACGCAAATCTTGCCATTAGCCAAATAAATTGTTATAATATTTATATTAGAGAAACTAATGAATAAAAGAGGAATAGTATGACACGCTATGATGTATTTGTAAAAGTAGTTGAAGTGGGGAGCTTTACAAAAGCGGCTGAAGAACTGGGGTATACCCAAAGTGCGGTGAGCCAAATGGTACATACACTGGAGCGGGAGCTTTCCACCACGTTGATCCATCGTTCCAGAAATGGAATTGTATTGACGCCCGATGGGGAAGAGTATCTGCCGTATCTGCGAGCGGTCTGCAATGCGGGAAAAGAATTGGAAGAAAAGTATCGGGAGATGCATGGATTGCAGAACAGCGTGATCCGAATTGGAACCTTTACCAGCGTAAGCCGCAATCTGTTACCCCGCTATATCAAAGCATTCAAACAGCAATATCCCACGGTGCAGTTTGTATTGCAACAGGGAGAATACACCAATATTTGTCAGTGGATTCAGGATGGTACGGTGGATTTTGGATTTGTCAACCCAAGTGCCATCTCCGGGTTACACACCCATGCGTTTTTACAGGACGAGATGCTGGCAGTGCTGCCGCCTGACAATGCTTTGGTAAAGCAAAAAGTTGTTCTGTTGGAAGAGATGGATCAACAGCCGTTCATTCTCCTGGATGAGGGAAAGTGGAGTGTGCCCATAGAGGCGTTTCGGGAACGGGGACTGGTTCCCGATGTGCAGTACAAGGTCTATGACGATTATTCTATTATGTCCATGGTGGAACAGGGGCTTGGTATCTCCATGCTGTACCGCATTGTTTTGGCAGGATGTAGCCAGAATGTTGTGACGCGGCCCATTTATCCGCCGATTACCCGGACAATTTCTCTGGCGTGGCGGGATAAGAAGATGCTTTCTACAGCAAGCCGATTATTTCTTGACTGTTTGCTGGAAGAAGCGGGTGGGATAGAGGTGCTGTAATGCGTAAAAAAGAATCAAAAGCGGTGGAAGTTCCAAGGGCTTGGGACTCCATCACTTTTTCTATGAGGAAACTTTAAAAGAATTTTACAAAAACCTGTTGTATTGTTGATTGTTTTCTGGCGAAGAAAGGATATCTTAGAACTGTACCCAGCACAAAACTTTAGAAAGAGATGAGGAAATGAAAATGATGAAGAAAATGCTCGCATGTCTACTGGGCAGTGCTATGCTGTTGAGTACGGTTGCCTGCACTTCCAACAATGAAAAGTCTGATGGGACATCGGAATCCAAGACAACGGTTACTGAAACCAAACAGGAAAATACAGCCAACCGGAGTACAACTTCTCCGAAGTATGTATTTCTGTTTATCGGCGATGGTATGAGCTATCCTCAGTTTCAGGCAGCTTCAGATTATCTCGGCGCTATGGCTGATGACGACTATATGCAGGCGGAGCCCAGTGTGGAACCGGAAGAGCGGAATGGCGCCGTGTTGGACGGCCCTAAGGCGCTGAACTTCATGGATTTTGAGGTTGCCGGTTCGGCCGTTACATATGACTCCTGTAGCTTTGCGCCGGATTCTGCTTCTACTGCAACTTCGATTGCAACAGGACATAAAACCTATTCCGGTATGATCAATGTCGATGAGACTGGTTCTACGGAATATGAAACCATCGCTGAAAAACTCCATACGCAGAAGGAGTGGAAGATTGGCATTATTTCCTCCGTCAACCTGAACCATGCGACCCCAGCAGCATTCTATGCGCATCAGGCCAGCCGAAACGATTATTATGAAATTGGTTTGGAACTGGTCGACTCCGGTTTCGAATACTTTGCTGGCGGCGGTCTCAAAAAGGTGACGGGTTCTGAGGACGATCAGGAAAATCTGTACGATCTGGCAAAAGAAGCTGGCTATAAGGTAACCACCACACAGGATGAAGCGGAAGCAATTACCGCTGACGATGAAAAAGTCATCCTGATTGACGAACATCTGGCAGACTCGGATGCAATGGATTATGAGCTGGATCGCGAAGAAGGCGAATGGGCACTGGCAGATTATGTTTCCAAAGGTATCGAAGTTCTGGACAACGACGAAGGCTTCTTTATGATGTGTGAAGGTGGAAAGATTGACTGGGCCTGCCATGCAAACGATGCCGGCACTACCGTTACCGATACGGTAGCGATGGCTGACGCAGTGCAGGTTGCCATGGATTTTGCTGCGGAACACCCAGAAGAGACGCTGATCCTTGTCACCGGTGACCATGAGACCGGTGGTCTGACCATTGGATTTGCGGGCACGGATTACGATACGTATCTGACCAATCTGAGCAGTCAGAAGATTTCCTATGCGCAGTACGATGAGAAGTATGTTGCATCCTATCAGAAAAATGGCACATCGTTTGAAGAGGCAATGAAGGATGTAGAAGAATTGTTTGGTCTGAAATTGTCGGGTGAAGAAGATGACAAACTGGTTCTGACCAACTATGAGGTGGAGCGTCTGCGTACCGCTTACGATCTGGCAATGTCTGATTACAATCCAGAAGAGTTTACGCAGGAACAGTATGAACTCTATGGGACATATAACCCCTTCAGTGTGACTGTAACCCACATTCTGAATAACAAATCTGGTGTTGATTTTACAAGTTACTCCCACACCGGTTTGCCCGTTGCCGTATTTGCAGAAGGCAGCGGCGCCGAGGACTTTGGCGGTTTCTATGACAACACAGAGATTTACAACAAGATGGCATCCCTGCTGGGCGTCAAGTGAATTAGAAAAATAATAGAAAAAACAATGCAGGGGGTAGCGTTGCTGCCCCCTGTGGTTCTGTTTTTGGAGGAGCTATGAAAATCAAACGGTTTCAACCATCTTGTCTCAGATTTTCCAGACAAACGCATGGTCCGGTACTGGTCGCCTTAATCCTGTTGCTGGTTCTGCTTTTTTTACCCACCGGTTATGAAGGGGCATTGGTTTATCAAAATGCCGATCGGGTCCGGGCAGAAGTTTTGTCCACAGATGAGAGTGATATTGTGGATACCGGTCTGGTTCGAACTGGAGAGCAGCGTTGTTCTGTTCTGTTACTCGGAGGACAATTTGAAGGACAGACAGTGACCGCTGTCAATCGTCTGAGCGGATCCCTGGCCAAGGATAAAATTTTTACAGAAGGGGACATTGCATTTGTTGTAGTAAGTCATACCGGTGCGCAGATTTCCACGGTTTCCATGACGGATCATTACCGACTGGATACAGAAGCGCTGCTGGCGGGGCTCTTTCTTTTATTCCTGATACTTTTTGCCGGTCGTACAGGTGCCCGGGCAATTTTGTCTTTTATCGTTACCATTCTGATGATGTGGAAGATTTTGGTTCCCTGCCTGCTCCATGGCTGGAATCCCGTATGGGTGGCGTTGGGATTGGTAATGGTACTGACGGTGTTGATTCTGAGTCTGATCTATGGCTATGACCGTCGATGTCTGGCGGCCTCTTCTGGTGCGGCACTGGGCATTGCTGTAACAGCAGTGTTGGGGGTGCTGTTTACGGATCTGTTTCAGATCCATGGCGCCGTGATGGAGTCCAGTGAGAGTTTGCTCTATGCCGGATACCAGACGTTGGATTTGACGCGTATTTTTATGGCTTCCATTTTTCTGGGTTCTTCCGGTGCGGTAATGGATCTGTCAGTGGATATTTGTTCCGCCGTCTATGAGGTCGTTCAAAAACGACCGGACATTGGAGCACGTGAGGCCATTGCTTCCGGATTTGCAGTGGGGCGGGCCGCCTGTGGCTCCACCACAACGACACTTTTGCTGGCATATTCCGGGAGTTATATTGCGTTGCTGATGGTCTTTATGGCACAGGGAACGCCGTTGGAATTTATTTTAAATTATAAATATGTAGCCGCGGAGATCGTGCATACCATTGTGGGCTCCTTTGGTTTGGTGACAGTTGCTCCGCTTACGGCAATTACCAGTGGCCTGTTGCTGACAAGAGATTCTGTCAAAAGGAAAGAGAATCTTTAGAAAGCTTTTTAGAAAGGAGCGTTCTGCTAATATTTGTGTTCAAAATACTCCTCTGTAAAAACAGCATTTTAGCTTTATTGCTTTGGCGAACGAATACGGATAAAATAAAAGTCCGTCGTTCAAAGGAGCGACGGACTTTTATTGATCGGAATACAGTTAATAAAAATTTAGGCTATACAATGAAACTCGATAAGAACATGCACACTGAGGCTGCAGATAAAAAATGTAACTATCAGCCCTGTATGGATTCATCCCATTGTGACAACCATTTGCGTTTATCTTTTGAAACAGCATCTACGATTGCTCTTCCTGTTTGAAAACGATCAAATGTACCGGCAGAGATTTCGTTTAAGACCATATTCAGTATTTTTTCATAATATTTCTCTGGATTCACACGACTGTTTGTTTGATGAAAGTGTTGCTGTGTTTCCTGTTGAGAGATACTGGCATAGATGCCTTTCACTTCTTGCATTAACGTTTCACGATCCATAGCAATTCCCCTTTAGCAGTTATGGATACAGTATTTGCTGTTCAGCACGGTTTATACGAATTTTAAGTGTTATATAGCAAGGAGATGGGTATGAACTTTACAGGTAGACCCTAAACACTCGATTTGCAAGGAAATCAGTTTCATTCAATGGTTGGTAATGTGATTATATATATCCTATGCTGTTCTCAGAGAATGGAAAAATTGAGATTGTGTACGTCCAGGGAGACAATGCAAAGACATAAGCTATGATTGCGTTTTTAATAGAGAGAATAGAATATGTCTCGTTGTTTGAAATACCGCAAGAATAATGAAAACAAACCCCTTGTTTTTTGGTATCTTATTATTGGAAAGGAGGGCACGCAAATGGAAAACACGAAGGTTGATCGGATTAAAACGGCCATTGAGTACATCGAGACAAACCGAAATAATGGAAAACTGAGCCTTGAAACGGTTGCAGAGGCAGTCCATTGCTCAAAATATCACTTGCACCGAATGTTTACCGATACCGTAGGAATGACGATCCATGATTATATTCAGCGACGTCAGCTCACTGAGGCGGCAAAGCTACTGGTTTTTTCGGATAAACCTGTGATTGAAATTGCCTTTATTTGTGGATATGAGAGCCAACAGGCGTTTACCACGGCTTTTAAGTCTATGTATAAAATGCCGCCGGCAGATTACCGGGAAAATCAGAAATTTTACCCATTGCAATTGCGGTTTGTCTTACATCGAACAGTATCAAGTGAAGGTTTTACAAAAAACAGCATTCGGCTCGCAGGAGAAACGGATATTCCTTCATGGATGGAACTGATGTGGCTGGTTATTGACGGCTATCCAGCCATGGATGAAGCGGACTATTTGGAAAAGCTGAGAGAATACATCAGAAAAAAGCAGGCGTTGATTTTGTACGATGGCAGTGTGGCAATCGGCGCAATGGCGTTTTCCGACAATCCGGGCAACATCGAGTTTTTTGGGATACACCCCCAATATCGTAATCGTGGTATCCAAAAGCTCTTTTTGGATATGCTGATGGAAGAGTATCTGCCAAGACAGGAAATCAGCATGACTACCTATCGGGCACAGGACAAAGCCGATACCGGGCAGCGTGAAATGCTAAAACAGCTTGGTTTTTCGGAGCGAGAACTCCTTATAGAATTTGGTTACCCTACTCAGCGTTTCGTCCTTTCTGCTAAAAAACAGGAGGATCATACAGATGGATGAGATACCACAAATTGGCTGGCGGAAAAAGGCACTGTTTTTCCTTACCAGTCAATGTATCACACTTTTTGGGTCTACGCTGGTTCAAATGGCGATTGTATGGTATGCGACTATGCAGACAGCCTCTGGTGTTTGGGTTGCCGCTTTTACGGTGTGTGCGTATCTGCCGCAGTTTTTGATGTCTTTTCCCGGTGGTGTATGGGCCGATCGATACGATCGAAAGCGGCTGATTATTGGTGCGGATGTTGTGATTGCCGTTGTCACGCTGGTGATGATCGTAGCCATTCCGCACATTTCCTCGGAGCCGGCTTTGCTTGGTGGATTGCTGCTTGTGTCGGTCATACGTTCTTTGGGAGCAGGGATTCAAACACCAGCAGTCAATGCCTCCGTTCCCAGGCTTGTCCCGGAGGATCAGCTTATGCGGTATAATGGCATTAACGCCACGATGCAATCTATCGTTCAGTTCGCGGCTCCTGCAGCTGCCGGAGTCATTTTTGCGGTGAGTACGCTAAGCACAACGCTGATGGTAGATATTGCAACTGCAATACTTGGTATCGGATTTTTATCCGGTTTATTTCTTCCAAAGCAGCCAACCAAACAGAAGAGCCAATCTGTATTCACAGATATGAAAATTGGCGTACAGTATGCATTTTCGGATAAGCTGATTGGAAAACTTTTGTTAGTATACGGCCTTTTTACCTTTCTGTGTGTTCCGGCGGGATTTCTCGCCGGTCTCTTTGTTCGTCGTGTTTTCGGTAATACCTATTGGTATTTGACAGCAGTTGAATGGAGTGGATTTGCCGGGATGATGACTGGCGGTATTGTGATGAGTATATCGGGCGGTTTTCAGAGTCGGGTAAAAAGTCTGGTTGTGGGCCTTGCAACATTTGGCGTTTTTGCGATTGGGATGGGACTTTCTCAAAACTTTATTCTTTATCTTACCTTCATGCTATTCTACGGAATTTCGATGACAGTGATTCAAACCACTATCACGACCCTATTACAGGAAAACACCAAGGTGTCCATGCAAGGGCGTGTGTTTGGGCTGCTCTCTACAATGTATTCTGGGTTTCTTCCTGTGGGAATGGCGCTTTTTGGGCCGTTAGCGGACAGCATTCCGTTACAATGGATTATGTGTTGCTCTGGCGTGGCGTTACTTCTTCTTGCAGGTATGTGTTGCTTTGTTCGGCATTCTATCAAATAAGTAGTTTTGTTTACCTTCCGATGGCAAAAGAAAGAAGTGGTCGCTCTCTGTCTCTTTATTTGCTGCGATCCACCTAATAGATTTGCTGGCAAACAACGCATGTACGCGGAGGCCAAAAGCGTCCTTTCCAGGGGTAAGAGTGGAACGAGATATCATATAAGTAAAGACATTGATTGCCTGACCGCTATCTAACAGCGTTTTTCATGGATTTTACATACTCTCCGATATAGTCCGACGCATCTTTTCCATATTTCTCAAGCAACTTAATAATAGCGGAGCCGACAATTGTACCGTCAGATATACTTGCCATTTTCTCTGCCTGCTCGGGAGTGGAGATACCAAAGCCGATTGCACAAGGTATATCCGTGTTTTCACGAACAACGGTTACGATTGCTGCAAGATCTGTCTTTATCTCGCTTCGTGTACCTGTTACGCCAAGGCTCGAGACAATGTATAGGAAACCCTCGGCCTCCTTGGCAATTTTCGCAATACGGTTTTCTGATGTAGGGGCGATAAGGGATATGAGATCGACACCGTATTTGTGGCAGAACGGCAGGAATTCATCTTTTTCTTCGAATGGTAGATCTGGAAGGATAAGGCCATCTATTCCAATTTCTCCACAGGTTGAGATAAAATGTTCAGCACCATATGAAAATACCACATTGGCATACGTCATGAACACCATAGGAATTTTTATATCCTGCCGAAGTTCTTTTACAAAAGAGAATATTTTATCGGTCGTAACACCGCCAGATAGTGCACGGAGATTTGCACCCTGAATAACAGGCCCTTCAGCGGTCGGGTCGGAAAAGGGAATACCAAGTTCGATCAGATCGGCGCCATTTTCCACAGCGGCGCGAACGGATGCAGCAGTAGTTTCCAAATCGGGGTCACCGCAGGTGAGAAAGGAAATAAATGCCTTTCCGTTTTCAAATGCTTTTCTAATATTACTCATGGAGATCCTCCCCTCTATAGCGGGCGATAGCAGCACAGTCTTTGTCCCCACGGCCGGAAATGGTAATGACGATAACCTTGTCTTTGTCCATTGTCGGCGCCAATTTCATGGCATAAGCAACAGCGTGCGCTGATTCAATCGCGGGAATGATACCCTCGGTTTTTGCAAGATATTCGAAAGCATCCACCGCCTCGTCATCTGTTACGGGGATATATTCAGCTCTGCCGATATCGTGGAGATGCGCGTGCTCAGGTCCGATACCTGGATAGTCAAGGCCGGCAGAGATGGAATATACCGGCGCTATTTGTCCATAGTTATCCTGGCAGAAGTAGGATTTCATCCCATGGAAAATACCGACCCTGCCTGTATTGACTGTTGCGGCAGTTTCAAAGGTATCTATGCCTCTGCCTGCAGCTTCACAGCCAATCAATCGAACCGCGTTGTCCGCAATGAAATGATAGAAACTTCCAATAGCGTTAGAGCCTCCGCCGACACAAGCGATGACTGCATCGGGAAGTTTTCCTTCCTTTTCCATGATTTGTTCCTTAATTTCCTTTGAAATGACGGCCTGGAAATCACGGACTATGGTCGGGAACGGGTGGGGGCCCATTACAGAGCCAAGACAGTAGTGCGTATCTGCAATTCGAGATGTCCATTCACGCATAGCTTCGGAAACGGCATCTTTAAGGGTTGCGGTGCCTGTCTTTACAGGAATGACTTCTGCGCCCAGTAAACGCATACGGTATACGTTCAGAGCCTGACGGACGGTATCCTCTTCCCCCATGAAGACAACGCACTCCATGCCCATAAGAGCAGCAGCGGTAGCAGTGGCAACGCCGTGCTGTCCGGCACCTGTTTCGGCAATAAGGCGGGTTTTGCCCATCTTTTTTGCGAGAAGAGCCTGTCCGAGAACGTTGTTAATTTTGTGTGCTCCTGTGTGGTTCAAATCTTCTCTTTTGAGATAGATTTTTGCACCACCCAAATCCCGTGTCATTTTTTCAGCATAATAAAGTCGCGATGGTCTGCCGGCGTACTCATTGAGCAATTCTGTCAACTCACGATGAAATTCCGTGTCGTCCTTATAATAATTGTATGCCTGTTCCAATTCTATTACTGCATTCATCAGCGTTTCAGGAATATACTGACCACCGTGAATGCCAAAGCGTCCTTTTTTCTCTTGCATGTGGATTACCTTTTCTTTCTGATTTCTTCAATCAATGATTTGATTTTCGCGGGGTCTTTTACTTTATGGGTCTCCACACCGCTGGATACATCCAGGAGTACGGCTCTTGTGGAAAGCGCGTCGTGCAGATTCGTGAAATTCAGCCCGCCGGCCAAAGCAAAGGGCTTTGTGACCTGTTCCAGCAGAGACCAATCGAAAGAGATCCCGACACCTTGCCCCGCATCCAGCAATACAAGATCTGCTGTGCTATCGTTGGCTTTTTTGATATCATCTGGGGTATGGATCTGAAAGGCCTGCCAGACTCGATGATTGGTCTCGGTTTTCAGCCCGGAGACGTAGGCTTTGTCCTCGTGCCCATGAAGCTGAGCAATCTGAATGATGTTCTGGTTCAGAAACTCTACTACGGTCTTTATCGGTTGATCCACGAAAACACCCACAGTTATGATCTTTGGATGCAGTTTTGCGCTGAGGGTCTGTACTTGTTCCACAGTGACGTTACGGTGGCTTTTGGGAAAGTTGATGATAAAGCCGCAGTAATCCGGCAGGTAAAGATTCAGTGCTTCCACATCCTCCCGCCTTTTGATCCCACAGATCTTGATTTGCTTCATACTGCACCTCTCATTTCCAACAAAAGGCGTCTCTTGTTGGGTGCCCGCATTAGCACTTCGCCCATAAGCACCGCATCTGCGCCAATCTTTCGCAGCGTATTCACATCCTCAGGGCCAGTAACACCGGATTCTGCTACATACAGGCAGTTTGAGGGAATCAACTCCCGCAGTTTTGCGGCATTTCGGAAATCCACGGAAAAATCTTTCAGGTTGCGGTTATTGACGCCAATGATCTTGGCACCAGCAGAGAGAGCAGACCGGATTTCCGTTTCGTCGTGGGTTTCCACCAGAGCGGATAGCCCCAGCGTGTCACAAATTTCCAGATACTTAGAAATGGTTCTGGTGTCCAGCAGTGTGCAGATCAGCAACACTGCATCGGCTCCCAAGATTTTCGCTTGATAGATCTGGTATTCATCCACGGTAAAATCCTTACGAATCATGGGGATATTCACATTTTTTCGGATCTCTTTGAAAATTGCATCGGATCCCAGAAACCAGTTGGGTTCTGTCAAACAGGAGATGCATTCTGCACCGGCATGTTCGTATTCCTCTGCGATTTGCACATAGGGAAAATCGTGTGCGATGATTCCTTTGGAAGGGGAGGCCCTTTTTACTTCACAGATAAAGGCGAGTCTTGGCTTGGACAGCGCAGCCTGAAGGAGGTTGGGGGTTCGGGGTTGTGCCATTGCGCACAGTTCCCGAAGCTGTTCCAGACAGACTTTTTTCTTGTCGGCTGCTACGCGGTTTTTTGTATAATCCGCAATGGTATTTAGGATGGTTTTCATGAGTTACTCCGCGTTGCTGGCAACCACATAAGCCTGCTGTTTTGCATAAGCAGCGCCGCTGTCAATGGTCTGCGCAGCCAGTTTGATGCCCTCTTCGATACAGGGCGCTTTGTCTGCGATGTACAGGGCCACACCAGCATTGTACAGCACAGCGTCCCGTTTGGCGCCCATCTCTTCCCCTTTCAGAATGGCAGTGGTAATCGCTGCGTTTTCTGCAGGGGTACCGCCTAACAGTTCCTCTTTGGCACAGGGGGTCAGGCCGAAGTCCTGCGGGCGAATGGTATATGGGTTATAGAAGCCGTCCTTGATCTCACAGACAAAGGTGGGAGCACTCAGAGAGACTTCATCCAGTTTATCCATGCCATAGACTACCATACCGCGACGGATGCCAAGGGTGGTAAGCACCTTTGCAAGCGGTTGTACCAGACTTTCGTCATACACGCCAAGCAACATGCGGCTGGGTTTTGCTGGGTTTGTGAGGGGACCGAGAATGTTGAATACTGTGCGGAATCCCAGTTCCTTGCGAATAGCCCCCACATGTTTCATGCTGGTATGATACTTCTGTGCGAAGAAGAAGCAAATACCCACGTCCTTCAGCAACTTGATGCACTGCTCGGGTTCTTGCATGATGTTGATACCCAAAGCCTCTTGACAATCAGCAGTGCCACAGGCACTGCTGGCAGCGCGATTGCCATGCTTTGCGATCTTCACACCTGCTGCTGCACAGACTATGGCGCTGGTGGTGGAGATGTTGAAGGTGTTGGAGCGGTCGCCGCCAGTGCCCACAATTTCCATGACCTCCATGTCTCTGGTATCTACTGACAGAGCGTGAGCACGCATGGCAGCGGCACAGCCGGAAATCTCATCAATGGTCTCTGCCTTAGTGCTCTTGGTGGAGAGAGCAGCCAGAAAGGCGGCGTTTTGTGTTTGCGTTGTATCGCCGTTCATGATTTCATTCATGACTGTATAGGCTTCTTCATAAGTCAGATCTTCTTTGCTGACAATTTTTTCAATCGCTTCCTTAATCATGTTCAATGCTCCTTTACAAGATTTAAAAAGTTTTCGATGATTTGTATACCGTTTGGTGTCATAATGGATTCGGGATGGAACTGCAGGCCGTATATGTCATACTCTGTATGCTGCACCGCCATGATCTCGCCGTCATCGGCTTTTGCAATGATTTCAAGACAGGTCGGCAGTGTATCTTCAATCACTGCAAGTGAATGATACCGCGCCACGGGGATCTCCTGCGGACAATTGGAAAACAGTTTGCTTTTGCGACTAATGAAGGTTTGTGACTGTTTACCGTGCATCAGTGTTTTGGTATAGGATACGGTAGCTCCATATGCAGTACAGATGGCCTGGTGGCCGAGACACACGCCCAAGATTGGGAATTTATTGCCCAATTCCTTTACCAGCTCCACACAGATTCCGGCATTTTCGGGCTTACCGGGACCTGGGGAAAGAATGATGGCATCGGGCTGTAGCGCTCGAACTTCTTCCACTGTCATGGCATCGTTTCGCATTACTTGGATGTCTGGGTTGACAGAGCCGATGAGCTGATACAGATTATAGGAAAAGCTGTCGTAATTATCGATCAGAAGGATCATACTGTTACCCCCTCTGCGGCCTGCAATGCTTTGATCACGGCAGCAGCTTTGTTCAGACACTCCTGATATTCCCTTTCGGGAACGGAGTCAGCTACGATTCCAGCGCCGCTGCGGACAAAAACCTTGCCGTTCTTTTTATAGGCAATACGGATCGCAATACAGGTATCCAGATTGCCGGTGAAGTCCAGATATCCAATGGCACCACCGTATATTCCGCGTTTGTTGTTCTCAATATCGTTGATCAGCTGGCACGCCCGGATTTTTGGTGCACCGGAAAGGGTACCGGCGGGAAGAATGGCATCCACTGCATCCAACGCATCTCTGCCCTCTGCGATCTCGCCGCGTACAGTGGAACCGATGTGCATTACGTGGGAGAAACGCTCGATAGAATGATAGTTATCCACAGTTACGCTGCCAAAACGACTGATTTTTCCGATGTCGTTCCGACCAAGATCCACGAGCATGTTGTGTTCTGCCAGTTCCTTGGGATCTGCCAGCAACTCCTCTTCGAGTTGCCTATCCTCTTCCGCTGTTTTTCCGCGAGGTCTGGTGCCAGCCAGCGGGAAAGTGTGGAGCACACCGTCTTCCAACTTGACTAAAGTCTCGGGCGAAGCGCCGGCCACCTCCATATCGGAACTCGAAAAATAGAACATATAGGGGGAGGGGTTCACTGTGCGAAGGATGCGATAGGTGTTGAGCAGGCTGCCTTCGTACTGTGCTTCCAGCCGGTTGGACAGGACGATCTGAAAAATGTCGCCCTCTTTGATATGGTGCTTGGCTTTCTGTACCATATTGCAGAAAGTGTCTTTATCAAAAAGCGACGTGATTTCAGAGCGGAGTCTGCCGGGTACCTCCAGCTTCGGGATGCCGGAGCGAATGAGCTCTGCCATCTGTTTCAGTTCCAGCATCGCGCGGTTGTATTCCACTTCCAGATCCTCCAGTGAGATGTTTACAATCAGTACGATCTTTTGCCAAAAGTGATCGAAGGCAATGACTTTATCAAACAACATCAGATCCACATCATGAAAGCCCTCTATGTCCTCTGCATCCAGACGGAGAGAGGGCTCTGCGTATTTCATATAATCGTAGGAGAAATATCCTACAAGACCGCCCGTGAATGTTGGCAGGCCAGGGAACTGGGGACTTTTTCGCTCTGTCAGGATCTGACGGATATATTTTCCCGGATCTGCAGTGGTTACAGTGAGATCGCCGATCTTCATTCTACCGCCGGTACAGGTAATTTCTAATATCGGATTGCATCCTAGAAATGTATAACGGCCCCATTTTTCCCGATCTTCTGCCGACTCCAGCATATAGCAATGAGTGGATACATTTTTCAGGATTTTCAGCAACTCGATGGGTGTGCGCAGATCTGACAGGATCTCCATGCTCACTGGTGCAGTTTTGTAATCACCTGTTGCTGCCATTTTTCTGATTTCCTCCAATGTTGGATAGAACATTTTCGTTCCTCCTTTACTATTTGAAAATAAAAAATCCTTGACAGAATTTTATCTTCTGTCAAGGACGAACAAATACAACTTATCCGCGGTGCCACCTTGATTCACGGAATGACCGTGCGCTTAGGCAGGATACCAACATATCCCCGGCAACTGACGTATGCCCACACGTCGCAGAATACTCAGCACAAAATATGCTTTTGACTGCGCCCTCAGCGGTCCATTTGACAACTTGTTTCTTGCCTGATTCTCAGCATCGCAGGCTCTCTGTGAAGGCATCATCGCCGTTATCTCCGCTTCAACGGTTTGGTGTATTAGATTGAGCATATTAAAACACGCTTTGCGTTTGATGTCAAGACGAAAAAGTGATATTTATAAGCTTTTTTGCAATAAGAAACCATGATATTCAGCAACCAGGCAGGCCGTTCCGGAACTGGATATTCTCATGAGAAGGAGAAAGGGAGCAGCTGCTAGCTACTCCCCAGAACAAATTGTATAATGCTATATCAAAAATAAAAATTGGTGAGTCCTATAAAGGACTCACCGATAGTCGGAGTGTAATTATAGGATCTGGAAAAACACAGTCATATCAATGGTTTAAGAGCAGTTGGCAAGAGGTTTTTATCCTAAACCAAAACAAATTATTCCCGAGTGTCAAAGTGGTGGGCATAATCCTCCGCTTTAATTAAAACTTTCTTTGTTTTCCCTTTTTCATCCCTATAAGTTAGTGAGTAAAGTGATTTGCATTGCCGGGGAGTCCGGCAGCGGAAAGACCACCGCCATGCGGAATCTGAACCCGGAAGAGACCGTTTATATTGACTGCGACAAGAAAGGCTTGTCGTGGAAGGAATGGAAACAGCAGTACAACGCGGAGAGGAAAAACTATTTTGCTTCCGACTTCCCGTACAAGATCAAAGCGGTTGTGGCCGGCATCGATAAAACCCGGCTGGAAATTCACTACATCGTGATTGACACCATCAACGGCATCATGGTCGGCAATCTAGAAAAGACCAGGGAACGGAAATTCATCAGCGGCATGAACGGCGGTACAAACTGCTGTTCAGTCACCCGGCGTCGAAGGTTTCGGCGGATGCGTGGGTGCAGCTGCATTATCGGTTTACGCCGAGCTGGAATCGTTCATGACGGAGATTCTGCAGGGGCGGACGATGGACGAATTGAGACGGCAGGCGGGGATTCTGGGGGAGCGTGTCAAGAACAACGCAAAGGCCGCCCGCGCCATTGTCAACAGTTCTTTCCACAACGCCGGCTTCTCTGACCGGATCTGGGCGTATCAGGATCTTTTGCGGAACGAGCTGTCAAGCCTGCTGCAAAGCGGACTGATTCAGGGGAAGAACCCGCGTACCCTTGCGCGGGAACTGCGGAAAACGTTTGACGCGGGCATATCCAACACCGAACGCCTGATGCGAACAGAGCTTGCACGGGTGCAGACCGAGGCACAGAAAGAGTCCTTCCTTCGCAACGGCTTTACAGAATACACCTTCGTTGTCAACGGCAGATGCTGCGACATCTGCAAAGCGCTGGACGGCAAACACTTCAAGGTGGAGGACATGGAGCCGGGGAAGAACGCCCCGCCCATGCACCCGAACTGCCGGTGCAGCACCGCCGCCTATGAGGACGACGAGGAATACGAAGCCTGGCTGGACTTCCTCAGCAAGGGCGGGACCACGGCGGAGTGGAACCGGCTGAAAGAGAACCATGCGGTTGCAAATGGCGCGAAAAAGATGGTTGAAATCAACGGGAAAAAAGTTATAATAGATAATGACACTTTTGACCCTGGTTTAGTAGACAGACAAGGTAGAACCAATCTACAAAGAATGGAACAAGGCTTAGCTCCGATAGGGACAGATGGAAAGTCTGTGAATATTCATCATATTGATCAGACAGACACAGGACCGGTAATAGAGATTACAGCAACAAATCACCAACAGAATTATGCGGAGTTACATATCAACACGGGACAGAGTGCTTCACAAATAGATAGAGATGCTTTTAACAAATGGAGAAGAGAGTATTGGAAGTGGAGAAGGAATAATTTAGAGTAGTAAAGGAGTTGTCTGGGTGAGTTATCAGAACTTTGAGAAGGCAATGTTGTTAGCACAAAAATGCAAATTTTATACGACAGCCGGTGGAAAAACACGAGGAGAAATTTTAAAATCAGAAGATTTGTTAGGTATAAAATTTTCAAAACAATGCCTGGAATTTTATAAAAGATATGGGTATTTATCTTTTTTTGGAAGTGAGATATTTGGAATTGACCCGGATGATGATTCTGGAATTTTAGAAGGTAATTCTGTTGCGTATGCTTTAAATGATAGGAAGAAATATCATTTGCCATTAAGTTGGGTGCCAATTTATAATTACGAAGATGGTAACATGGCATATCTGGATTTTTCAAACAGAAATCCAGATGGAGAACCCAGAGTGATAATGTGCATGCATACCAGGGAAAAATATGAGATGATAGAAGTGATTGCAGAAGATTTTGGAGATTTTTTATTGCAGTTAGTTGAGCAACAATTAAGTACACAATAATGTATATCACGATATTGTAGAATTGTAAGACTTTTATGGAAATGACGGGAAAACCCTGTATGCTGTTATCAAGACTGCGGATTACGACGAAATAGAAGCCGCTGGTTTGTTTTCAAATACAGAAGATATTTTAAAAGAAGCTGTTCAGCAGAGAGATATACAGGCTTATATTGCAGCTATAGAAAAATTCTTGGAGGAGGTACAGGATTATGGCGTCGAAGTTATCAGACGAGCAGATTAAGAGATACAGAGAAATGCTTGCAAAAGCGGAGCCATATCCAGACGATGCCTCGGAGATGAATACCCTTGATGGCGACGAAGGCGATTTTGACAGAGTGCAGGCAACTCTTGCGAAGAAGATTCTGAATCTAGCCGGGGTTCCCTTGAGGGAAGAGTGAGTACTATTCTATTTGGTTCCAATCTGGTTCCCAAGCGGTTCCACGAAGAAAATATCTGATATAACCAACACGAAGCACCCTACTTCACGCAGGGTGCTTTTTCATGCACAGAAAAGGGGGGAGACCATGCTATCTGTATCACCGTCCGGCGCCGTTAAGCTGACGCGTGGCGACACCGCGCGGCTTTCCGTCAACATCACGAATGAGACGGTCGAGAAAACATACGAAGTTGGAGCGTCTGACGTTTTGACACTGACCATCAAGAAAACCATCCGGGACGAGGTGCCCGCTGTGCAAAAGAGCATCACCGGCGGCAACCAGTTCCACATTGCACCGGACGACACATCCGGTCTGGAATTCGGAAAGTACAAATACGATGTGCAGCTTACCACGGCAGCGGGAGACGTTTACACGGTGTGCGGTCCGTCGGACTTTGAAATCATGCAAGAGGTGACGTACTGATGGCTGTGTTGCAACAGGCAAATATGAGAGGTGTTCTTACCGCACAGGACGCGCTGACCGGGACGATTGCGCCCGACTGCGTTCTGACCGGAGCACTGTCCATGCCGGTGGGGTATAAGGATTATACCGGCAGTTACGAGGTCACGCCGCGGGTGGACGCGCAGACCCTGCCGACCACGGACAGGCACATGACGGATGATGTTACCGTTCAGGCCATCCCGTACTATGAGGTCAGCAATTTACAGAAAGGGAAAACAGTCATTATAGGAGGATGAAGCTGTGGCAGAAAACCAACATACCAATAAAGTCGTATACGGCAGCACGGTTCTGATCGATCTGACGGCGGATACCGTCACCGCGGACAAAATCCTTGCAAGCTATACGGCGCACGACCAAAGCGGCGCCATGATTACCGGAACCTGTGATTTTGACGTGAATTCGGGTGATGCCACCGTGCAGGTGGCGGAAATGCTTGCAGGGAAAACCGCCTATGCCAGAGGCGCAAAACTGACCGGCACCATGCCGAACAATGGGGCGGTGTCGCTGAGCCTCTCCAGCAAGGATGACGCCATCTCCATTGTACAAGGGTATCATGACGGCAGCGGCACGGTGTCGCTGCTGCCCGCAGAGAAGGCGAAGCTGATTGCGGCGAACATCAAACAGGGCATTACCATTCTGGGCGTGACCGGGACGCTGGAGCCGTCCAGTTCCGTTACAGTCCATGCAAAGACGGCAACACCATCTACAGCACAACAGGTTATCCTGCCGGACGAAGGATATGATTATCTGTCACAGGTGACAGTGGAGGCGATTCCGTATGTTGAAACGGATAACGCGGCGGGTGGCAAGACGATCACAATTGCGGGGTAATCCGGATGGGGAACAGCAAAATCGTATATGGGGGAAGGGCGCTGATTGATCTAACGAATGATACTGTGACCGCTGAAACGCTGGCCGAAGGAACAACCGCGCACGGTGCGGATGGGGAACCGATTGTAGGGACCTATGCGGGCATCGACACTTCTGATGCCACAGCGGAAGCAACGGATATTGTGCAAGGGAAAACCGCGTATGTGAACGGCGAGAAAATCACGGGGAATGTAACGGAAAAACTTCCCCAAACCGGCTCAATACTATCACAGACTTTGGATGCCGATAACGTGTTCAAAACATCTTCTTTTCCGACAAGGTGTGAAATGATTGCTACTATTCGTTCAAATACATTTTGCGGGACTGCATACTATAGTGGTGCAGTATGTACAGAAGTATCTGTATGCGCTGGGGTATATTGAAGTTGGCATGGCGGATGGCATTGCCGGAGCGAAGTTTGAGCAGGCAGTGCGGAACTTTCAGGCGGCGAACGGCTGTGTGATCGACGGGGAGGTCACGGCGGGGGCGAAAACATGGAAGAAGCTGCTGGGGATGGAGTAAAACGATTGACACAATTGTATAAAGTGTTATAATATAATTAATAATACCGGTAGGCCTCTGGGAAACTACGCACACTTGTCGGTGATAGGAAAAGGTGAAACCTCGCAACAAGAGGTGTGCTACAAAAAAGACCAGCCCTCTGGATCGTATCGATCTGGAGGGCTGGTTTGTTTTATCAACGCTAGGATCAGATGTATTTACTGTGTATTTTGTGGTGCTATTATGCGCTAATCTGTGCTATTTTGTGTTATGATATAATGAACAAAAAAGCCTTGAAAACACTGGATTTTTCAGCATTTTCAAGGCTTTTTTAATATGGTCCGAGTGTAATTATAGGATCTCGGAAAACACAGATATATCAACGGTTTGCTGGCAGTCAGCAAGAGGTTTTATCTTAAATATTTCGGTGCAGAACTGTTACTTGGGTAATAACATCCCGCAAACGATCTTCCCCCACACGATAGTTCAGAACATCATCGGGTGTATCACAAATTCTCTCCTGCTCTCCATTTGTAAGCGCAATGCAGTACTTATCTCCGTAAAAACATACGCCATATTGCAGTCCCTTCCAGACAAAGACAGGCTCTCCGCCGCGAATAATGCATTCTTTGAAATTAGATATGGTTTTGAAGCAATTCTCTTCATGAAAATTAAAAGTATATTTCATAACAGCACCTCTAAAAGCCTTAAACTCTGGTGCTCCATCGGGATATTCATCGCTCCAGTAATTCGTATGTGGCTTTTCAAAATTAGGGACACCTTTTCTGGGAGACTCCCAATTGATTTTATGGTCGTGTGGGTTGGAGTGGAATTTAGGATTGGGGGCTGTAGTATGGTGCCTTTCCGCAACAGCTCGACCATCATTTCCAATTTTCGTCTCAATCTTTGAACCATCCTTGGCATAGGTGACTTTGATTTCTCCGGGTTTTCCAATCAAACGGTAGTCCTCGGGCTTAGATGGTTTCCACTTTCCGCCATAAGCGCTGCCGCCGCCCATGAAGGTACCGCCGATCCGGAACGGCTCTATTGTATCACATTCCGAGCGATATGTCCTGCCGATTTTAAATGCATCCAAATCTTCCTTTTGAAAGCTCCGCTCATAGCTCATCTACTTCCACGAGCTGCGCTCATAGTCCACATATACGACATCACCCTGCATCTCAGGAAACGGCGTGTTGTAGCAGATGACCTTCTCCGGCTCAATGCGCCGCAGCATCTCGTTATAGCCGGTCATGAACCATTCCTTTTGGTCGCAGCGGTTATCATGCTCGGACGCCATGTAGGTCGAGACAGCCACAACGCAGCCTTTTCCGATGCCATCAAAGCAGAAATCAAAGGTAGACTCATCGCCCCAGTTGACTGTAGGAATCACCCTGATGCCCTTAGACGCCCAGTAGGCTCCGCACCAGCGGTTGCGGAACACATTGTAAAGCCGCATCACCGGTGCCATTTCCAGATACATACTGAAATCCGGCGATAGCACAGCTCGATAGCGTGAGAGTTTTTCAATGTCATTGTCCGGATTCTTCCATACTCGCTCGAAACGGTAATCATAGAGGAAGAAGTGTACCATACGATCGAGGTGCTTTTGATCCTCCAGATGCGTCTTGTCGAAGCCGATGAGCAGCAGATCATCAAAATCACCGGTTTTTTCCTGAAACTTTGGAATAATTGGAATTTGCAGCTTTCCTTTGCCTGGAAACTGGTTGCGAAGCAGGGATTGACTGGTGCGGTAGTTATAGTTTTCTTCGGTCATATGGAACCTCCTGTATGTGGTAAGGAACAAGTCCTTCTACATACAGGTTCTCAAAGACAAAAAGTTGCACACTTTCGTGCAACAAACTTATAAACTTTACAAAAAGTTAAAAAGGGTAAGTCCTTTAAGGACTTACCCTTGGTCGGAGTGTCGGGATTCGAACCCGAGGCCTCATGGACCCGAACCATGCGCGATACCAAACTTCGCCACACCCCGCGATTTATACGCCTTGTTATTATAATCAGTCAGGAGTGAATTGTCAAGCACAAAATACACAGCATAAATTCGGACATCCCCGTATATATTCCCAATATGGGGGTGATTGCGGTGAAAAAGTACCAGTTTTATATTGCAGCCGGTCTATATCTTGGTGTAACGGTACTGAAACTTACAATTCCGGCCTTCGCTGCAGAATTGAAAGAAACGATTTTGCCTGCCATGCGAGAAGAAGTAGATTATATTGAGGTGGTTTCCAATTTGGGTTCTAAGCTGACAGAGAATGAAATGGTAGCTACAGTTATGCGACAATTTTCGGACTCTGAAGAAAAGGAGGAGACAGTACAGGAGACAGCTGCACAGACAGAGACAGCAGAAACGGGAGAAGAAACGGGAGAAGCGTTCAGTTTTCCACCACAACTAGGAATAACAGATCCTGTGGTACTGGCGGAACGCGCTGCGGAAATAAAAGCCGGTTGGGAGCAGAAGAGCGCAGAGGCAGAGGAAACCGCAGCGTCGGAAATAGAGGAGACGCCGGCTGTTGTTGCTTCATTTCTGGCCTCTCAGGAAGCGTACGCTTCGTTGGATCTACCAGAAAACGTCAGCTATGCTATGCCTGTGCTGCCATATGACTATGTCAGTCCGGTGTTCGGTGTAACTTCCTCTGGATTTGGTTACCGTATGCATCCGTTAGAAGAGGAGGTGCGGTTTCACTATGGCACAGACTTTGCGGTTGATACGGGCAGTCCCATTTGTGCATTCACGGGTGGAACCGTCTATGCAGTGGGAGAGCAACCGGACGGATACGGTCTATATGTGATGCTGGATCATGGACACGGCTGGATCACACTATATGCACATTGTAGCGAAGTGTTGGTTACAGAGGGGCAGACTGTGACAACGGGAGAACAGATTGCGCTGGTTGGACAGACGGGTGCAACAACTGGTGCGCACCTGCATTTTGAACTTCTTTCAAACGGTGTCTATCTGAATCCGGAATTTTATCTTGCGACGCTGTGAAACGGCCAAATGTAACTGTTAGCAACGCGTTTCTTGTATTTGTAGCAGCGTTGTATTTCTTGGATGATAGTGGGCTGTTGTCAGCGATTATCCCCGCTGTTGCACTGCATGAACTTAGTCATTTTCTTGCGCTGCGGTGTATGGGAGCTGTGCCGAACCGGTTGTCTATCCGTATGAGCGGCCTTTGTATGGATTATTATGGGAGCTTGAGCGAAGGGCAGGAGGCTTTGGCCGCTCTGGCAGGACCAGCAGGCGGTTTGCTTGGTGCATTGATATGCTCCGGCGTGGGGACTGCGTTGGAGAGTCAATTTTGGACCTGTTGTGCAGGCATCGGATTCCTGCTCAGCGTATTTAATTTGTTGCCGGCTCTCCCGCTGGATGGCGGCAGAGCATTGTTTTATCTGACTGTCAAGCGGTATGGAACCGTACAGGCGGCACGAATTCTAAACAGCTTTAGCGTAGCAGTTTCCATGTCGTTGGCATTTGTTGGCTTTGTTCTTCTATTCCGCGGATATGGCATTGCTGTACTTGCAGCAGGATTTTGGGTGCTGGTACTTGGCGTAGATGCCCCTTGTAAAACGTCCAAAACTGGTATAAAATAAACAAGATTTATTATGCTAGGAATTGGGTGTATTATGGACCAAAGATTAGAACGAATTCTGCCGACCGTGCAAAAACCAGCGCGCTATACGGGCGGTGAATACAATCAGATTATAAAAAACAAGGCGGAAGTAGATCTCCGTGTGGCATTCTGCTTCCCTGATACTTATGAGATTGGCATGTCAAACCTTGGTATGCGGATTTTATATGGTCTCATCAACGAGATGGAAGGCGTCTGGTGTGAGCGCGTGTTTGCTCCTTGGGGCGATATGGAGGAGGCAATGCGTGGTGCCGGACTTCCACTCTGGGCATTGGAGAGCGGCGATCCCGTGGGAGAATTTGATATTATCGCTTTTTCTATCGGGTACGAAATGGCCTACACCAATGTGCTCAATATGCTGGATCTTGCCGGTATTCCTATCCACAGTGCAGAGCGAAAGAGTCTGCACAACCTGGTTGTAGCAGGCGGTACCAGCTGCTGCAATCCGGAACCCATGGCAGAGTTTGTTGATCTGTTTTTCATCGGTGAAGGGGAAGAAATGGATCAGGAATTGTTGACGCTCTATCTCACGGCAAAACGGGAACATTGGACGAAGGAAGCCTTTTTGTGTGCCGCCGCACAAATTGGCGGTGTCTATGTGCCGTCCCTGTATGAAATCTCCTACCATGCGGACGGTACCATTGCCGCAATTATACCGAAGGAATCTACACCGGCTGTGGTAACCAAACGGGTTGTAGAACATTTTGATGAAAGCTATTTTCCGGAACATCCGATTGTGCCGTCGACGGAGATTGTACACGACCGCGTGACGTTGGAGCTGTTCCGCGGCTGTATCCGTGGCTGCCGGTTCTGTCAGGCCGGCTATGTCTACCGTCCTGTTCGGCGCAGAAACGCAGATACGCTGGTCAAGCAGGGGATTCAGGCACTGTCTCATACCGGCTATCAGGAAATTACGCTGTCCTCTCTAAGCACCAGCGACTATCGGGAGCTGCCGGCGCTGTGCGACGGTCTGCTCGACTGGTGCGAGCCGCGCAGCATCGGCCTGTCACTCCCATCTCTGCGTGCAGACAATTTTTCCATGGATATTATGAATCGGGTTCAGAAGGTGCGAAAAAGCGGTCTTACCTTTGCACCGGAAGCCGGTTCCCAGCGGCTGCGGGATGCTATCAACAAAAACGTGCGGGAAGAGGATTTGCTCAATTCCTGCCGGGTCGCTTTTGAGGGCGGCTGGAACAGCGTCAAGCTATACTTTATGCTGGGGCTTCCCACAGAGACAGATGAAGACATTGTCGGAATTGCCGATCTGGCGTTTCAGGTTTTGCGTACCTGGAAACAGTACAGCACCAACAAGAGTCGCGGTGTACGTATCACGGTTAGTACCTCCTGCTTTGTTCCCAAACCACACAGCCCATTTCAGTGGGAGGCACAGGTAACACCAGAAGAATATGAGCGCCGTGTAAAGCTCCTGCGAGAAACGATGACCGCAAAGGCAATTACGTACAATTGGCATGATCCGGAAACCAGTTTGATCGAAGCAGTGTTGTCCCGCGGGGACCGGCGGATCGGACAGGTGATTGAAACCGTCTGGCGAAACGGCGGAAAACTGGATGCCTGGAGCGAGTACTTCTCCATGGAGCGGTGGATGCAGGCATTTGCATCAGCGGGTCTGGATCCGGCCTTCTATGCAAACAGAGAGCGAAGCGAAGATGAGATTTTGCCGTGGAGCATGATTTCGATGGGTGTTCGTCCGGACTTTTTGCTGCATGAGCGCCATATGGCGTATCAATCCAAGCTGTCGCCGGACTGCCGTGCGCAGTGCACTGGATGTGGGGCAAACTGTCTGTTACCGGAGGGGGTGCGCTGTGATGGATAAACTGCGGCTTCGTTTTACCAAGACAGGACGGGCTGTCTATATTTCTCATCTGGACTTGATGCGTACCATGCAGCGTGCGTTCCTGCGTGCGGCAATGCCCTTGCGCTACAGTGAGGGATTCAATCCGCATGCACAGATTTCTATTTTATTGCCATTGTCCGTTGGGATAGAAAGTCACTGCGAGTTAATGGATTTTCGGCTGAATGCTGATGTGCCGTTGGCAGAAATTCCGGGGAAATTGACTGCAGCATTACCGGATGGTCTGGAAGCGGTCGAGGCCTATGAAAACGGGAGAAAATCCAAAGAGTTGAAATGGCTGCGGGTCAAAGGCCGTTTCTGCTATGATGACGATTCTATTTCCGAAGCAGTTGCAGCCTTGACAGCATTTTACAGCCGGGAAACGGTGGCTGTTACCAAAAAAACAAAACGCGGAATGGGAGAGATGGATCTGATTCCTGCAATCGATCGTATCCAATTCCGTGAGGGAAGAGACTGTGTCATCGTGGACGCGATGATTTCGGCACAGGAGCCAACGCTGAATCCGGATCTGCTGGTATCCGCTCTGCATCAGTTACAGCCGGAGCTGGCGCCGGATTATGCGGCATTCCGCAGAATTGAAGTGTTTGACAGCGAAAAACAGGTCTTTCGCTGAGACTTGAATTTTCATATTTCATCTTTTGATAGTACATTGCAGGAAAAGAGACTTGCAATTATCGGAAAACTGTGCTAGAATCTCTAAGACTGTGTGAACACAGTGATTAGGGTGGTCCTCTGTCAGAGCAAGATGCCTGGCACGAACATCTTCGATAAGGAAGGATTTATTATGGATCTGATTAAGGCACTGACTGAACAGTACATGAAGCCTGAATTGCCCCCCATGCACGTTGGTGACACCGTTCGCGTGACCGTGCTGGTTAAGGAAGGCAACCGTGAAAGAACCCAGGCTTTCGATGGTACCATCATTGCAAAGAAGCATGGTGGCATCAATGAGGCAATTACCGTCCGTCGTATCTCTTACAACGTTGGCTGCGAGAAGGTATTCCCTGTACACTCTCCCACCATCGTTTCTGTTGAGACAATCAGACGTGGTAAGGTTCGCCGTGCAAAGCTGTATTATCTGCGTGACCGTGTTGGTAAAAAGGCAAAGGTCAAAGAGCGCATCTAACGGCTCCAATTTCATTGCAACAAAAAAAGAGGCTTTGGCCTCTTTTTTTGTTGCCTAAGAGCTGTGGAATCGTGTATAATATCTTTTATAGTGGCTTTTTATTTCCTTCAGAGGAGGGATAGACAATGAAAGAAGATCGCTCCAATCTACCAAATGCAGAATTTCTGGAGCATCAGGATGACGATTTCGACGCCATCTTTGAAAGCTGTAAACAAGAGGTCAGTCTCTTTGAAGAAGAACAGGTGCGCCTGCGGGAAGAGCGGGTCGCAAAGCAGGTACAGGATGCGGAGTCTGCTGCACCGCCTGTGATAGAGCAGCCGGCAGAACCGGAGAAGCCGGAGACCGCAGAAAAGACGGAGGGAAAACCAGACAAAAAGCAGGAAAAAAAAGCAAAAAAAAGCAGTTACCGGGAACGCGTCAAACGCAAGCAGCGTATGGATGCCAAGGGAAACGAGCATGCACCGTCAACTGCAAAACAAAAGAAGCAGGATGTTTATGACTGGATGCAGAGCATTGTCATGGCGATGGTAGTCTGTATTATCGTGTTTACCTTTTTTGTTCGGATTGTAGGGGTGGTGGGGCGCTCAATGGTTCCTACACTGCAAAACGGGGATAAGTTGATCGTCTCCAATGTCGGTTATACACCGGAACGGGGAGATATTGTCATTATCCGCAAGGACACATTTATGGAGGAACCGATTGTTAAGCGTGTCATTGCGGTGGCCGGACAGGAAGTGAGCATTAATTTTGAGCGCGGGATCGTCTATGTGGACGGAATTGCACAGGAGGAGCCATATATCAATGAACTGACACAGGAGCCGGAAGATTTTCATGAACCGATCACCGTTCCGGAAAATTGTGTCTTTGTTATGGGGGACAATCGTAACCACTCTACGGACAGCCGTACGGAAAGCCTTGGCTGTGTCGATGTCCGCTATATCATCGGTAAGGTACACGGCATCCTTTATCCCGGTGCGGATGACTTTGGGAAGCGGAACTTTGAACGCATTGGCAGTCCCTATCAGGATTAACAAATAGAAACAGGAGAAACAGGAGCGTTTCCATGAGTGAACAGATGAACATTCAATGGTTTCCGGGTCATATGACCAAGGCACAGCGCATGATCGAGGAGAATATGAAGCTGGTTGACGGCGTTTGCGAGATTATCGATGCCAGAATTCCCTATTCCAGCCGCAACCCGGACATTGACCGACTTTCGGGTACCAAGCCGCGTTTGGTGATTCTCAACCGGATCGATCAGGCTGACCCCGTTGCTACTGCGCTGTGGCGTAACTATTTTAAAGGACTGGGATGCGCCGTGCTGGAAACCGACTGCAAGAGCGGAAAAGGTGTCAAAGGATTTTCCAGTGCCATCCGCGGAATTTTGAAACAGAAAATTGAAGAATATGCTGCAAAAGGACAGGGGAGCCGCCCGCTGCGTGTGATGATTCTTGGCATTCCCAATGTCGGCAAATCGACATTTATCAACTGTGTTGCAAAACGAAAGGCGGCTAAGGCATCGGATCGACCCGGCGTTACCCGCGGCAAGCAGTGGATTACCATCGATGATCGTCTGGAACTGCTTGATACACCAGGCATTTTGTGGCCGCGATTTGACAGCCAAGCGGTTGGAGAGTCTCTGGCTTATACCGGCGCCATCCGTGACGAGATCATGGATCGGGAAACGCTGGCAGCCAATCTGATGCTCCGTCTGCGAGAGCTATACCCCAAGAGTATTGAACAACGCTATAAATTTACACCAGATCCAGAGGGAAGCGGTTTTGATTTGTTGGAAATGGCGGCTAAAAAACGTGGCTTTTTGATTTCAGGCGGAGAATACGATGTTGAGCGTATGGCTGCTATTTTGCTGGATGAGTTCCGAGATGGAAAACTGGGACGCATTACACTGGAACGCCCCCCAAAACCTGAGGTGACTGTTGATGCCGAATAAGAAATCAGAACTTGAGCCAGTGGATTTCTGGCAGGAAGAGACCCGTCTGTTTTCCCAGGGAATTTCCCCGATCTGTGGCTGTGATGAAGCCGGCGCAGGGCCGCTGGCAGGCCCGGTCTATGCTGCAGCCGTGGTTTTGCCGGGAGGACTGGTAATCGACGGATTGAACGACTCTAAGAAATTGACAGAAAAGAAGCGGGAAGCGCTGTTTGATGTGATCTGTGCGGTGGCAGAAGATTTTGCGATCGTCTCAGTCAGTGAGACGGAGATTGATGAAATCAATATTCTGAATGCCCGGATGAAGGCCATGGATTTTGCCATCAGGGAACTCAAAATACAGCCCGCCTTTGCCCTCATCGACGGCACCATCAGCCGGGGAATTTCCATTCCAAATGAGACGCTTGTCAAGGGCGACAGCCGCAGTGCCAACATTGCGGCCGCCTCCATTCTTGCAAAGGTAAGCCGTGATCGGTTTATGCTGGAAATGGCGAAGGAATATCCGGCCTATCATTTTGAGAAGCACAAGGGATACGGAACGAAGCTGCACTATGAGATGCTACGCCAATATGGTCCCTGTCCGATTCACCGAAAGACATTTTTGAAAAAGTTGCACAAATGAACAGTGGAACACTTGGCGCATGGGGTGAAGAAAAAGCTGCGGAATTTCTGCGGCAAAAGGGATATCGTATTTTGGCGAGGAACTATCGTGTCCGAACCGGTGAGCTGGATCTGGTGGCGGAAACAGAGGAGTTTCTGGTATTTGTTGAAGTAAAACTGCGGAAAAATGCCCGCTTTGCTGCAGCGCGTGAATTTGTAACCAACAAAAAACAACAGAAGCTGCGTTCGGCAGCGGAGGCCTGGCTTGCGGCATTTCCAACAGAGCGGCAGCCACGGTTTGACGTGGTAGAAATTTATGCACCGAACGGTACCGCATCAGAGCGGATACAGATCTATCATCTTGAGAATGCGTTCGAATAGACGGTAGATTCAGGAGACGGACAGCGTGGAGAGTCATATAGTTCCATAATGAAAAGTGTGCCGCTTGTTGCGGAGACGGCAATCGTGCAACATACCGAAAACCTCTATTTGCCGTTTTAGAGATTTTCGTTTTGACTTGTCTATATTTGTGTAATATAAAGCGGCAGAATGGAGAGGCTTATGAAATACTATAGCACAAGAAATGAGAAAACGCGCGTCACTGCATCGCAGGCCATCGCCGGTGGTCTGGCTCCCGATGGCGGACTTTATGTTCCGGAATGTATTCCAGCTGTTACTCTGGAGGAAATCAAGGCGCTTTGCAAGCTCGACTACCGACAGAGAGCAAAGACGATTTTATCTCTGTACCTGGAGGAATTCTCCAATGCAGAACTGGAACAGTTTGTAGAAGCCGCCTATGCAGATAATTATGATACAGCAGAAATCGCACCGGTTCATTTCCTGGACGAAAAGACCGGCGTGCTGGAACTCTGGCATGGCCCGACCTGTGCATTTAAGGACATGGCATTGCAGATGCTGCCCCATTTGTTGACAGCATCCCTGAAAAAAACAGGCGAGTCCCGCAAGGTGTGCATTTTGGTTGCAACCTCCGGTGATACCGGCAAAGCGGCGCTGGAGGGATTCAAGGACGTCGATGGCACCTGCATCCAGGTGTTTTTCCCGGTAGACGGTGTTTCTGACGTACAGAAATTGCAGATGACCACACAGGCAGGCAATAATGTCCTGGTCAGCGCAGTATACGGTAACTTTGACGATGCCCAGACTGGTGTAAAAACCATCTTTGGCGACCGGGACTTTGCAAAACAGCTTTCTGATCGCGGCTTTTTCCTTTCTTCTGCAAATTCCATTAACTGGGGAAGACTGCTTCCGCAGATTGTCTATTATTTTTCTGCTTACTGTGAATTTGTCAATGCCGGTCATATTGCCCTCGGCGACACAATCAATGTCTGTGTTCCGACTGGAAACTTCGGCAACATTTTGGCGGGATGGTATGCAAAGAAGATGGGGTTGCCCGTTCAGCGATTTATCTGTGCATCCAACAGCAACAATGTCCTGACCGAGTTCATTGAAACCGGTGTCTACGATAAAAACCGTGCATTTTATACCACGACCTCTCCGTCGATGGATATTCTGGTGTCCAGCAATCTGGAACGGCTGCTATATGCACTGTCCGGGGACGATTCTGAGGTTGCAGCTTACATGGAACAGTTGTCCACAACCGGTGTTTATACTGTCAGCGAACAGGTTCGCGCTGCAGTGGCAAACGACTTCGCAGCGGGATGTTGTGATGATGCGGCAACAAAGGCGCAGATTGCCAAAGTCTATCAGGAACAGCACTATCTGATGGATACGCACACTGCAGTTGGCAGTAAGGTTTTGGAGGATTACCGGGCAAAGACCGGCGATCTGACCCCGGCGGTTCTGGCGTCTACAGCAAGTCCGTTCAAATTCTGCGACAGCGTGCTGGAAGCCCTGGGACAAAAAGAAGATGCACCGGGTACTGCGCTGTTGGAAAAACTGTCTGCGGTCACAGGACTTCCGGTACCGGCACCACTGAGTGGATTGGGACAGCGTGAGGTTCGATTCCGCGACTGCTGTGCAAAGGACGAGATGAAAGCCAGTGTCGACGCATTTCTCAGCTGAGTTTATGTATGGGGGCCCATGCCCCCTGGGTGTTATTTACCGTTTCTGGGTGCAAAGGTACCACAGAATGTTTCGGATTTCTGTGCGGCGTTCTCATTTCTTACGCTGATGCAGTCTGCACAGCAGGAGTTGTCCTTTGCGTGATACTTGCAAGTGATTACATCACAGCCAACACCGCTGAGACGAGATTCCTTATGGTTCATAAGATCCATGATAACGACTTCCTTTATTCTTCAGATTCCGGATGCTCCCGGTATTCTATAGTATGGAGCAGAAGAATCGTTCTTATACCGTCCGAAATTGAGAATTCAGAAAGGAGATTGCATATGTCTCTTTATGCAATCGGCGATTTGCATTTGTCTTTTAATACCAATAAGTCCATGGAAGTATTCGGGAGTCAATGGAAGCAGTATACTACCCGGATTCAGGAAGGCTTTGAGCAATTAACAGAAGAAGATCTCTGTATTCTCTGCGGCGATATCAGCTGGAGTATGGATTTGCAGGACACGCGAGAAGATTTTATGTTTATTGAGCAATTACCTGGGAAAAAGATTGTTTTAAAAGGTAATCACGATTATTGGTGGAGCACGGTTTCAAAAACAGAAAAATTTTTCCACGAAATCGGTGTTACCAGCATAGAACTGCTTCACAACAATTGTTATACTTACGGCGATCTTGCCATTTGTGGAACCCGCGGCTGGTTCTTTGATGAGGAGTCGGCCAACTCCGGCGGAGAACACAATAGAAAGATTATGATGCGTGAGATCGGGCGCCTGGAGACATCCCTGAAAGCGGCGGGAGAACGGGAAAAATTGGTATTTCTGCACTATCCACCAATCTATGGAGCGTATCGCTGTGAAGAAATTCTTGCACTGTTTGAACAGTATGCTGTGAAATTGTGTTGTTATGGACATATTCACGGAGAGTCCTGCAGATTGGCATGGCAAGGCGTATACGGCAATACCGACTATAAAATGGTGTCTGCTGACTATGTTTCCTTTATTCCACAAAAAATATTGTGATTTTATTTGCAATTTTTACAACGATATGGTAAACTAGTCCGCACGATGAATTGAAAGAATAGGTTTCTTATAAATATATCTAGGAGGAATCACCGCATGATCATCAAAGGCGTTGAAAAAAACGAAAACAGTACCGCAACATTCCAGGCTGTAGCAGATGCAGCAGAATTTGACTCCGCTGTCAATACAGTCTATAAGAAGGCAAAGAAGAATATTGCAGTTCCCGGTTTCAGAAAAGGTAAGGCACCCAGAATGGTGATCGAAGGCCTGTATGGGAAAGACGTATTCCATGATGATGCTATTGAAGAGCTGGCACCGCAGGGATTTACGATGGCAATTGAGCAGGAAAGCTTGAATGTCGTTGGTCAGCCCAAGGTCTTGAATTATGAAGTTGCAGATGACAAGTCTGTAACTCTGTTCTATGAAGTTGGCCTGTATCCGGAAGTAACACTTGGCCGCTACATGGGTCTGTCCGCATGTAAGGGAACACCCAATATTTCTGATGAAGAACTCGATGTTGCACTGCAAAGAGCACAAAAGGCAAATTCCCGCCTGATCACTGTGGAACGCGCTGCTGCCGATGGTGATACTGTCAATATTAACTTTGAAGGTTTCCTGAACGGGGAAGCATTTGAGGGCGGCAAGGGTGAAAACTATGATCTCGCACTTGGTTCCAATACCTTTGTTCCCGGTTTTGAATCTCAGCTTATTGGCCTGTCTGCAGGCGAAGAGAAAGATCTTGACATTACTTTTCCTGCAACCTATCACGAAGATCTCGCAGGTAAGGCTGTTGTGTTCCATGTAAAGGTCAACGAGGTCAAGGAAGTGGAGCTTCCTGAACTGGACGACGAATTTGCAAAGGACGTTTCCGAATTTGATACATTTGAAGAATACAAGGAAGATCTGAAGGCCAATATGCTCAAGGGTGAAGAAGAAGCACTGGAAGAGGACTTCCACGAACAGCTTCTCAGCGCTGCAATTGAAAACATGACTGCAACAATTCCTGATGTCATGGTTGAGGACAAGCTCAATAACATGATGGAAGAGTATGATGCAAATATTCAGCGCAGCCAGGGAATCCGACTGGAAGAGTATCTTGGTATGATGGGTATGAATGCCAACGGCTTCCGCGAGAGCCTGCGTGAACAGGCGCTTCGCCGCGTACAGTGCGACGTTCTGTTGACTGCGATTGCAGAGAAGGAAAAGTTCCAGGTAACAGAAGAAGAGATTGACGCTGCAGTTCAGGAGCTGGCAGACAACTATAAGATCGATGTTGAGACTGTCAAAAAGTTTATTCCGACTGAGTCTATTGTCAAAGATATCACCGCAAAGAAAGCACTTGACCTGATTTACAATACCGGTGAGGCAGAGGAACCTGAGGAAAAGGCAGAAGAAACAGAATCTGCTGAATAAGCAACCGGGCAACTGGATAAGCTCTCTTGGATGACTTCAATATGAAAAGGAGAGATTATAAAATGAGTATGATACCGTATGTAGTAGAGCAAACCTCCTGCGGAGAGCGTTCTTACGACATTTTTTCCCGACTTCTCAATGACCGCATTATCATGCTGTCTGAAGAGGTCAATGACACAACGGCAAGTTTGGTTGTCGCTCAGCTTCTCTATCTGGAAGCACAGGATCCGGATAAGGATATTCAGTTCTATATCAACAGTCCTGGCGGTTCTGTCACGGCTGGTATGGCAATCTATGACACCATGCAATATATCAAGGCCGATGTATCCACTATCTGTGTTGGTATGGCGGCTTCCATGGGCGCATTTCTCCTGTCTGCTGGGGCAAAGGGGAAGCGTCTTGCCCTGCCGAATGCTGAGATTATGATTCATCAGCCTTCCGGTGGCAGCCAGGGTCAGGCTACCGATATTCAAATTCAGGCAGAACGACTCTTGAAAATCAAGCAGAAATTGAACCAGATTCTTGCTGAGAATACCGGCAAACCCCTGGACATTATCGAACACGACTGTGAACGTGACTTTTTCATGGACGCCCAGGAGGCAAAGACGTATGGCCTCATTGACGAGGTTATTTGCCATCGATAGAATATCGTATCGGTGCACTGCACCGAAAACTTAGAGTAACTGAGGTATATCCCGTATGGCCAAAGACAATGAGCGAGACAATGTGATTCGATGCAGTTTCTGTGGAAAGCCACAGGATCAAGTCGGCAGATTGATCGCCGGAACCGGCTCCTATATCTGTGATGAGTGCGTCCGTGTATGCATGAGTATCATAGATGAAGGATTTTTCTCCGAACTGGAGGAAGCCGAAGAAACTTATCATTCCAACGGTGGCATGGCGTTGGATCCTGAACACATGCCAAAGCCGGCTGACATTAAAAAAGTTCTCGATGAGTATGTGATTGGACAGGATCGTGCGAAAATTGCACTTTCTGTTGCGGTATATAATCACTATAAGCGGATTTTGAACGCACAGAACAATGATGTCGAGTTACAGAAAAGCAACATTCTGATGATCGGCCCGACCGGCAGCGGAAAAACGTTAATTGCGCAGACGCTTGCCAAGGTCTTGGATGTTCCGTTTGCTATCGCCGACGCGACAACATTGACGGAAGCCGGCTATGTCGGTGAAGATGTGGAAAACATTCTGCTTCGTCTGTTGCAAGCCGCTGATTTTGATGTGGAACGTGCAGAGCATGGTATTATCTATATTGATGAGTTGGATAAGATTTCCCGTAAGAGTGAAAATACTTCGATTACCCGTGATGTATCGGGCGAAGGTGTCCAGCAGGCGCTTCTGAAAATCCTCGAAGGTACGGTCTCTGCGGTACCGCCACAGGGCGGGCGCAAACATCCCCATCAGGAATTTATCCATGTTGATACGACCAATATCCTGTTTATTTGCGGCGGTGCATTTGATGGCATTGAAAAGATTATCGAGCACCGTATGGATAAAAAGAGCATCGGATTTGGTGGGGATGTTCGCTCTGCAAAGGAAAAGAGTGATGGCAACCTGTTGAAGGAAGTCCGGCACCATGACTTGCTCAAGTTTGGTATCATTCCGGAACTGATTGGTCGATTGCCGATTCTGACTCCGTTGAATCCTCTTGGAAGAGATGATCTTGTCCGTATCCTGACAGAGCCCAAAAATGCAATGACGCGCCAATATCAGGCATTGTTGCAATTTGATGATGTCAACCTCATTTTTGAGGAAAAGGCTCTGGGTGCAATTGCGGATAAGGCAATTGCGATGGGGATCGGTGCACGAGGACTGCGCAGTGT
This sequence comes from Oscillospiraceae bacterium, assembly GCA_050944035.1. Classification (GTDB taxonomy): domain Bacteria; phylum Bacillota; class Clostridia; order Oscillospirales; family Oscillospiraceae; genus JBMNQH01. Next base: position 134,130 of record JBMNQH010000001.1, read on the forward strand.
CATGGAGAGTGTCATGACAGACATCATGTTCACGGTACCATCTGATCCATCGATTTGTGAAGTTGTCGTTACAGAAGATTGTATTCAAAACGGCACAAGCCCCGTCGTTCGCCACACCGGCGAGGAGACCACGGGCGAATTAAGTACACACTAAATCTGTCAAGCCGCACGTGATTTTATGGTATCCGTGCGGCTTGTTTCCTAATAAAAATCCCGGCAGTGTGCCGGTGCCAATCCAAAGCAAGGGAGGAAAACAAGGCTATGGAAATTAACAAAAAGTGTTCCGCCCATATTGATGTGATTCCGATGCTTCCACTGCGTGGAATATCGGTTTTTCCCGGTATGTTGATGAGTTTTGACGTTGAGCGTCCAGTCTCCATTTCCGCATTAAACGCGGCCATCAATGGGGATCAGGATATTATGCTTGTCGCACAGCGGAAGATTGAAACAGATCTGCCCAAAGAGGAAGATTTGTTTCAGATTGGTGTGGTCAGCCATATCAAACAGCTTCTCCGTATTCCCGGTGGGAAAACCATCCGCGTGATGGTAGAAGGGCTTGCAAGAGCGAGAATTACAAATGTTTTGAACACAGAGCCACATTTTGTGGTCGGTGTGGATACCATTCCGGATACAGAGGTAGTCAATCCCACAGCCAAGCAAGAAGCAATGTTGCGGCGTTGCTGTGAATTGTTTGAGGAGTATGTTCAGCTGTCGGCCGCAACCCAGGATGTGCTGATCAACGTGATCGCCAGCGATGATTACACCTATGTGGCAGACTATATTGCGCAAAGTGTCAATCTGAAGCATACACAAAAACAGAAGCTGCTGGAAGAAATCCGTCCGGTTCGGCGGCTTTCGTTGCTTAACACGTATTTAACCCGTGAAAACAACATTCTGTCTCTGGAACAAAGCATTCAAGAGGAGACGCAGGAGGTTGTTAACCAGAGCCAGAAAGAATATTACCTTCGCGAACAGCTCAAGGTGATCCAGAATGAATTGGGCGAAGGGGAAGATAACATTGCTGAACTCGATGGCTATCGGCAGAGAATTCGAGCAGTCGGTTTTGAGAAAGAAATCGAAGAAAGGCTGCTGAAAGAGGTTGCGAAATTAGCAAAACAACCGTTTGGATCCTCCGAAGGTGCCGTCATCCGTGGCTATCTGGATACCTGCCTAGAACTGCCCTGGAAAACCTTTACAAAGGAACAGATTGATATTGCCAAGGCCCGTAAAGTTCTCGATACAGATCATTTTGGCATGGAGAAGGTCAAAGAGCGTATTATCGAGTATCTGGCAGTTCGGCAGATTGCACCGGATATCAAAGGAGGAATTCTCTGCTTTGTCGGGCCTCCGGGGACTGGTAAGACCAGTATTGCCATCAGCATTGCCAAAGCAATGAACCGAAAGCTTGCCCGCATTGCGCTGGGCGGTGTGCATGATGAGGCGGATGTCCGCGGTCACAGAAAGACCTATGTCGGCGCAATGCCGGGTAGAATCATCAATGGTATCCGTCAGGCAGGCAGCAGTAATCCGCTGCTGTTGTTGGATGAGATTGATAAGTTGGGCAGCGACTACCGTGGAGATCCCTCCGCAGCGTTGCTGGAAGCGCTGGACTTTGAACAGAACAGTGTATTCCGTGACCATTACCTTGAAATCCCATATGATCTGTCGAATGTATTTTTTATCACAACGGCCAATACAACTGCAACCATTCCACCGGCATTGCTCGACCGTATGGAGATCATCGAGCTGTCCAGTTATACCGATGAAGAGAAATTGCAGATTGCAAAGAATCATCTGCTTCCGAAGCAGCGCAAAGCGCATGGTTTGAACGGGACACAATTGAAAATTAGCGATGATGCATTGCGAGATGTGATCTCACTCTACACCAGAGAGTCTGGTGTACGTACACTGGAACGTGAGCTGGCGGCAATCTGCCGGAAAACCGCAAAGTATATTGCCACTGGGGAGAAAAAATCTCTCAATGTCAAGTGTGAGACGCTGGAATCCCTGCTTGGTGCCCCGAAATTTAAACCGGAGCAGCTGGCAGAGACCAGTGAAGTCGGGTTGGTTCGGGGGCTGGCATGGACCTCCGTCGGCGGCGAGATGCTGGAGGTTGAAGTCGGTGTGATGGACGGCAGCGGGAAGTTGGAGCTGACTGGTAACCTCGGCGATGTGATGAAAGAGTCTGCAAAGGCTGCCATGACCTATATCCGCAGCCGCGCAGCCAATTTTGGCATTGATCCCGATTTCTATAAGACCAAGGATATTCACATTCATTTTCCGGAAGGCGCCATTCCAAAGGACGGCCCTTCTGCGGGCATTACGATTACCGTTGGCATTATTTCCGCATTGACTGGAATTCCGGTGCGTCGGGATGTTGCTATGACTGGCGAAGTAACCCTTCGCGGTCGGATTTTGGCAATCGGTGGTCTGAAGGAAAAAACGATGGCAGCCCTGCGAAACGGTGTCCACCATGTCATTATCCCGGCCGACAACGAAAAAGACTTGGAGGAAATTGATCAGACTGTACGTTCGGCCCTGCAGTTTACAGCGACCAATCACGTGGACAAGATTCTGGATGTTGCATTGGTACGCAGTCCGATGGTTGTTCCATGTACAGAATTGAACTCTGATCTTCCGGATGTGCTTCCGGACAGCGGAAGCCATGTTTCCGCAGAAATTCGTCAGTGAGACAAAGGAGAAATCATGGCTGTTAATTTGCACAATACGGAGTTTATCAAGTCGGCTGTTAAGCCAGCCGACTTTATCCGTGATGGACTTCCGGGTATCGTGTTTTCCGGAAAATCCAATGTTGGAAAATCCTCTGTCATCAATCGCCTGTTAAACCGCAAGAACTTTGCAAGAGTGGGTGCGTCACCTGGAAAGACCGTCCATATCAATTATTTTCAGGTGGATGAAAAAGGATATTTTATTGATCTGCCCGGTTACGGCTATGCAAAAGTTGGAAAGGCAGAACGTGACCGTTGGGGAAAGCTGATGGAACAGTTTTTCGATGAAGCGGATCTGATTTCTCTGGGGGTTATGATCGTCGATTCCAGACACAAACCGACCGGGGATGACGTCACGATGGCACAATGGTTTCAGGCCACTGCCTGCCCCATGGTGGTGGTTGCCAATAAATGCGATAAACTGAAAAAAAGTGAAATTGAGCCGAATCTGGTCAGAATTCGGGAAACACTGGCATTATCCGAAGAAGTGCCCATTATTCTGTTTTCTGCAGAGAAGGGAGACGGCAAAGAGGCACTGCTGTCGGAAATTTTCCGCTTTCTCCAATAGGTAGCCGTTTGGAAGGGAGGTCATCCCATCGATACTCTGAAAACCATTTGGAACGGTCTGGATTGGTCCGTTCTGACAAACCTGGTACTCGGCGTGATCCCAGCGCTGATCTGTATTACCTTGCATGAATTGAGTCATGGATATATTGCCTATTGTCTCGGCGATCCTACGGCCAAAGAGCGTGGCAGGTTGACGCTCAATCCGCTCAGACACATTGACCTCTGGGGTCTCATTACCATGATTGTATTCCATTTCGGTTGGGCAAAACCGGTGCCTGTGAATATGTATCGTTTTCGAAACCCAAAACGAGGCATGGCGATCACAGCGCTAGCCGGACCGTTGGCCAATGTTGTCATCTGTGTTGTATTTTTGTTGCTGTATGGGCTTTTCTATATTCCGCTGAGTACATCGAGCTCCATAGCGCTGGGCGTATTGAACATGTTGCAGACCACAGCATACCTCAGTTTGGCGTTGGCCATTTTTAATCTGATTCCCATCCCTCCCCTCGATGGGTCCAAACTGCTGTTCTCCTTTTTGCCGGACAGAGCATATCAAAGCCTGATGCGCTATGAGCGCTATGGTACGTTACTCTTATTTTTCCTGATTGTGGCAGGAAGTTTGTCTGATACAATCAATTCTGTGGTATACTATTGCTATGACAGACTCTTTTTTCTAGCGGAATTCGCATTCCGCTTCGGACAGCAACTGTTTCTCTGATATGGGTGGCTCTGATCTAAAAAGGTGGTGATTGGCCTGGTTGTGCTTGGTATCCTGCTGCTCTTCCTGGTTTTACTGGCCATTTTACCAGTTGGTATGGATGGAAGATACCAGGAGGGCAACGCGTCGGTGTTTTTGAAGCTGGGGCCATTGCGTGTGCAATTGATCCCATGGAAGCAAAAAAAGAAACGCAAAACACAAGAAAAAAAAGTAAAAAAGAAAAAAACAAAGAGCGATGCCCAGCAGGCGGGGACGAAGAGCGGAAAGAAAGACTATTTTTCTCTGGTCAAAATCATTTTTCGTACGCTACGGCGGTTTCAGCGAAAGTTGAGTGTCGATTTTCTTATGTTGCATTATACCGCTGCTTCTGACGATCCCTATGATACGGTGCTTCAATACGGTCGAATGTCTGCGGCAGTGGGCAGTTTGTTGCCTCTTTCCAAGCAGGTTTTTCATATCAAAAAGCAGGACGTCGTTTTGGATCTGACCTTTGAGGTCACAAAGCCCATCATCAATGCACGTGTAGAGATGACCCTGCGCGTTTGGGAAATTCTCTATATTTCGTTGCAAATGTTGTTAGATTTGTTGAAGTGGAAGAGAAAACAAAGTACAGCGGCTACACAATCTCCTGCGGCTTCAGAACAGCCGACAGCACAGGCGCAGGTTGCCGTAACAGAATAGAAAGGACGGACAGATATGGACAAACATCCGATTGGAGATGTCATGGAAACTACCATGACCAAATTGAAAGAGATGGTCGATGCCAACACAGTGGTTGGAACCCCGATTAACACGCCCGATGGCGTCACTCTTATTCCAGTTTCCCGTGTGAGTGTGGGGTTTGCATCCGGCGGTTCCGATTTACCAGTGAAAGAAAAAACCGGGTTTGGCGCAGGAAACGGCGCGGGAATCAAAGTGGATCCGATTGGGTTTCTAGTTGTGAAGGAGAGCAATGTTCGCCTGATCAGCATTGCGCCACCCGCGAATACGGCGGTTGACCGCGCAATTGAATTGTTGCCTGAGCTGTTTGAAAAAGTGGATAACTTTCTTGAAAAGCGAAAAGAAGAAAAAGAATAATTGCGTCGATACGGACACATAGAACCGTAGTTTGCCGCACAAAATAAGCACTGCCCAATGATTTGAAAGGGTGGTGCTTATTTATGAGAAATAGAATCCGGCAATTGGGACTTGCGTTGTTTGCTGTGATGATTTTAATGCAGAGTGCAATGGCGCTAGAGTCTGCGCCCTCAACTTCAGCAGGCGCTGTCATGCTGATGGAGGCAGACAGCGGTACCGTACTGTATGAGGCCAATGCGGATGCGCAGATGCTGATTGCAAGCACAACAAAAATTATGACTGCACTTGTGGTACTGGAACAATGCAGCCCGGATGAGATGGTGACAGTTTCCGCATCCAATACCGCAGTAGAGGGATCTTCCATGTACTTGCAGCCTGGAAAGGCCTATACCGTGGAGGAATTGCTGTATGGTCTGCTGTTGGTTTCCGGCAATGATGCGGCCCTTGCGCTTGCGGAACATACTGCGGGCAGTGTAGAGGCGTTTGCTGCATTGATGAACGAAAAAGCAGCCAAGATCGGCTGTAAGAATACAGCATTTGTAAATCCGCATGGCCTCAACGCGGATGGACACTATTCCTCTGCACGGGATCTGGCCATGATTATGGCAGAGGCTATGAAAAATGAAGAGTTCCGTATGATTACTGGCACGAAAAATTACACACTGGGCACACAAACCTATATCAATCACAATCGACTGTTGTGGAGCTGTGACGGTGTGATCGGCGGAAAAACCGGCTATACCATTGCGGCGGGCCGGACTTTGGTTTCCTGTGCGGAACGCGATGGTATGCAGTTGATTTGTGTCACGCTTGGAGATCCTGATGACTGGAAGGATCATACTGCGCTGTATGACTGGGGATTTTCGAACTATCAGCATCTGCAATTTTCTGCAAACGAAACTTATGCGCAATTGCCGGTTATCTCCGGGACAAGCAGTGAAGTTGCAGTGACACTTGCTGAAGATTGTGGCCTGGTATTGCCAGCGAGCGCAGAATACAGTATGATTTTAGAGCTGCCGGCTTTTGTATTTGCCGGTCTGCATCGCGGACAGTATGCAGGCTGGTTGGTTGTGACCAGCGCAGGAGAAGAAATTGGCCGCGCGAAATTGATTTATGCCGAGGATGCGGCAATTGATGAAAATGTTGCCTTAACAGGTTGGGAGCGCACAGGGCGTCTCTGGCGCCTGGCTGCGCGCTAAAATCAATAAAAGAAAAAGAGAAAGGGGGAAGGCCAATGCAACAGCGCCTTCAAAAAATTATTTCTAATGCAGGAGTTGCGTCTCGACGAGCTTCTGAGGCACTTATCAATACCGGAAGAGTGACAGTTAATGGCCTGGTTGCGCGGCTTGGCAGCAGTGCCGACCCCGAAGTCGATATTGTTGCGGTCGATGGCGTTCCACTGACTGTGCCGGAAAAAAAGACGTATGTGATGCTGAATAAACCGCGCGGCTATGTCACCACCATGCACGATGAAAAAGATCGGCGCACGGTGGTGGAGCTTGTCGCAGACGCAGGCGTCCGTTTGTATCCGGTTGGGCGCTTGGATATGGAGTCTGAAGGGCTGCTAATTTTGACCAATGACGGCGAAGTTGCCAACCGGCTGATGCATCCGGCACACCATGTCAAAAAGACATATCTGACATGGGTCAGCGGTGCGGATCTTGACGCCGCAATTGCCGTGTTGCGTACAGAAATGGAGATCGATGGCTATTGTATTCATCCCGCAGAAGTCGAGATTCAGGATCGTGCGGCACTGTCCCGTATCGCGGTAACGATTGGAGAGGGGCGAAATCGACAGGTACGAAAAATGTGTGCGAAGGCAGGGTTGCGTGTCCACCGGCTTTTGCGTGTTTCCCAGGGTGCGCTGCGGCTTGGTGATCTTGAGAGCGGAAAGTGGCGGTACCTGACAGAACAGGAGATTCAATATTTGAAAACACTCCGGTGATAAAAATCATTGCAGGAATGTGTTTATTCAATTTACATAGGATGAAGCACTGATTTTGCATGGTTTCTTGCAATGTGTGGAAAATGCAAGAACAAGTTATAAAAATTGCAAAATTCTCTTGCAATTTTTGTTTCAGGTGGGGTATGATAAATCTGCTGTTTTCCTGTGTGGAAAACAAGAACGGTATTCTTACGATTGAGGTTGAAAATCCAAAATGGAACGAGATATTTTATCCCTGATTGCAAAGGAGTCTGCTGGCTTTTCAAAAGGCCAAAAGCTGATCTCAAATTACATACTTGAAAATTACGACAAAGCTGCTTTTATGACTGCTGGAAAATTGGGCCGTACGGTTGGCGTCAGCGAATCCACGGTAGTGCGCTTTGCGGCAGAGCTTGGCTTTGACGGCTATCCCGGTATGCGTAAAGCATTGCAGGAGATGATCCGCAACCGACTCAGCTCAGTACAGAGAATCGAAGTTGCAAAAGATATGATGAATAACAACAATGTGTTGGAAACCGTCATGACTACGGATATTGATAAACTGCAGGTGACCTTGGAAGAGCAGGATCATGCGGCGTTTGACGCCGCGGTTGAGGCCATCCTGAGTGCAAAACACGTGTATGTGGTCGGTATGCGTTCTTCTGCATCCCTTGCAGGTTTTCTGGGATTTTATTTGAATTTGCTGCTGGATTCTGTCCACGTTGTCAATGATACCGCGGTCAGTGAAGTCTATGAACAGATTATCCGCATCCATGAGGGTGATGTGTTCATCGGAATCAGTTATCCGCGCTATTCCAGCCGGACGCTCAAGGCGATGAAGTTTGCAAAATCTACGGGTGCAAAGGTAATAGGTCTAACTGACGGTAAGAACTCTCCTTTTGTTGGTGTGGCCGATATAAACCTGTTTGCGAAGAGTGATATGGTATCCTTCCTTGATTCTCTCGTTGCACCGATGAGTTTAATCAATGCGCTGATTGTTTCAATTGGTATGCACACCACGGACACCCTTTCGGAGACATTCAAAGCCCTGGAAGGGGTCTGGGCGGAGTATGATGTATATGAAAAATTTGACAACTGATACAGTCGTCATCGGTGGCGGTGCAGCTGGTATGCTGGCTGCTGCCGTTGCCGCGTCCAAGGGCGGTTCGGTCATCCTGGTAGAACCAAACCGGTTCTTGGGAAAAAAGCTCCGAATCACTGGGAAAGGCCGCTGCAATGTGACCAACAATTGTGATGTCAAAGAACTGATGACAAACATTCCGGGAAATAATCGCTTCCTTTACAGCGCCTTTCATGCACTTTCTCCCCAGGCGGTGATGGAATTGTTTGAAGAGTTGGGGGTTCCGCTGAAAACAGAACGCGGTAACCGTGTCTTTCCGGTTTCAAATCGTGCAGGGGACATTGCAGACGCCTTGGAACGCTATGGGAAACGGTCTGGTGTAAGTGTATATCGAGATACCGCAAAGCAGATTTTGACGGAGAACGGCGCTGTAACAGGCGTCAGAACCGAAAATTCCGTGATACCATGCCGTAATGTTATTTTATGTACGGGCGGATTGTCCTACCCCGGGACAGGGTCTACGGGAGACGGCTATCGGATGGCAAGGGAACTGGGACATACGGTAACACCACTGTATCCTTCTTTGGTACCGCTGGAGTCGAAGGATGACTATTGTGCAGAAATGCAGGGATTTTCTCTGCGCAATGTGACATTGTCCGTCTACAACAGCGGCAATCAGTTGCTGTTCCGGGAGCTGGGAGAGATGCTGTTTACCCATTTTGGCGTATCCGGTCCGCTGGTGTTGTCGGCCAGTGCACATATGCAGGATTTTGCGCATGACAGCTATCGGTTTGCCATCGACTTAAAACCGGGGCTGGATGAGAAGAAGCTGGATGCCCGAATTCTGCGGGACTTTGAAAAATACGCCAACCGTGAGTTCAAAAATGCGTTAAACGATCTTGCGGGAAAGGCCATGATCCCCGTGCTTGTCCGTCTATCTGGTATCCCCGGCGAGACCAAGGTCAACAGCATTACCCGCAAACAGCGCCATAAGCTGGTTACGCTTTTCAAACAGTTTCCGGTTTCTATCTGCGGAACGAGACCAATTGCCGAGGCAATTGTCACCAAAGGTGGTATTGATTTGCGAGAGGTAAACCCCCGCACCATGCAGTCCAAGCTGATAGAGGGACTCTATTTTGCCGGAGAGATTCTGGATCTCAGCGCTTATACCGGTGGTTTTAATTTGCAGATCGCATGGTCCACGGCCTATGTTGCCGGTAACGCGGTTTGGTAAGACAATTGAGAGGAAGAAACATTATGAATTGCAATTATTGTTCTGTGGCGATCGATGGCCCTTCTGGTGCAGGGAAAAGCACCATTGCCCGCAGCGTCGCCGAGAAGCTGGGATTTTTATATGTGGACACTGGTGCGATTTATCGTACCGTTGGATTGGCGGCTTACCGTGCTGGGCTGCCATTGGGAGACTTGCAGGGGGTTACTGCACTGTTGGAAACCTTGAAAATCCAGTTGATCTACCAAAATGGCGTACAGAAGATGCTGCTGCACGGAGAGGATGTGTCAGAAGCAATCCGGCAGCCGTTAATTTCCAAATATGCCTCGGATGTTTCGGCGATGCCACCGGTGCGTGCTTATCTGCTGGAATTGCAGCGGAATCTGGCGCGCACGCAGAATGTCATTATGGATGGACGTGACATTGGTACGGTTGTATTGCCGGACGCCGGATTGAAAATTTTTCTGACAGCCAGTGCACAAGAGCGTGCTGCCCGTCGATTTCGGGAGTTACAGGAAAAGGGCGTGGACTGCACATTTGAAACCGTGTTGCAGGATATGATCGAGCGCGACCGCAATGACAGCAATCGTGCGGCTGCCCCGTTGAAAGCGGCAGAGGATGCTGTGCTGATCGATACGACCGGTTATACATTGGAGGAGAGTATCGATCGCATTTATAAAACCGTGCAGGAGAGATTTGGACTATGAAACAGACCTATCGGAACTTACATAGATATCTTGGGCCGATCCTTCAATTCTTTTTCCCGGTTGCAATCCATGGAAAAGAAAACATCCCGGAGGGTGCCGCCATGGTCTGCGCAAACCACTCCAGCCTTCTGGATCCACTTCTGGTTGCCTTGGCCTTTGGAAAGCAACAGCATCTCCACTTCATGGCCAAAAGGGAGCTGTTTGGGATTCCGGTGATTGGCAAGATTATTGCCAATGCAGAAGCCTTTCCGGTTGACCGCAGTAGCAACGACCTGGGTGCCGTCCGCACGGCAATGCGATATTTGAAAACAGCATGCAAAGTCATGTTGTTTCCAGAGGGAACCCGCGTCTCAGAGGACGATGCCGTTGCGGCCAAAAGCGGTGCTATTCGTCTGGCTTCCCGCGCAAAAGTACCCATTGTTCCGGTCTATGTCCCGCGTAAAAAACGCATGTTTCGGAAAACGCCAATTGTTATTGGAAAACCCTACTATATCGAGCAAGCTGGTCGGGATGAATTTGAAGCGCTTTCCGGACAGCTGATGGACAAAATTTATGAATTAAAGGCAGAATCATGATGAAGCAATTGACAATTTCCAAAAGCGCCGGCTTTTGCTTTGGGGTCAGCCGCTCAATTGATCTGGTGGAGAAAATGTTGTCGGAAGGCGGATCTTGTTACAGCCTGGGGCAGTTGATCCACAACGATGCAGTGGTTCGTTCTCTTGCAGATCGCGGCTTGAAAGTTGTTGAAGAAGTCTCTGAAATTCCAGAGGGTGCCAGGGTCATTATCCGGTCCCATGGAATTCCAAAATCGGTTTATACTGATCTGGAACGAAAGGGTGTGGAGGTCATTGATGCGACGTGTCCCAAAGTGTCCCACATTCACAAAATTGTTGCGCAGGCTTCCACTGAGGGAAGAACGCCGGTTATCATTGGTTCCGTCAATCACCCGGAGGTGCAGGCCATTTGTGGATGGTGCGAGCACCCGCATGTATTCCTCGATGACAAAGAATTGGCTGAATGGCTGCAAAGCGACCCGAAAAACTGTGAAATTCCACTGACAGTGGTCTATCAGACAACGCAGACAAAAGAAAAATTGGAGAATTCACAGAAAATTTTAAATTTAGAGTGTACAAACGTAAAAGTCTTTGATACAATATGCAGTGCGACATCCACGAGGCAGAAAGAGGCCCGTTTGCTTGCCGAAACATGTGATGCAATGGTCGTAATTGGCGGAAAACATAGTGCCAATAGCGTGCATCTTGCAGAAATTTGCAGAATGTATTGCGGTAACGTCCAGTTTGTTGATAGCGCAGATGAATTGGATCTCGAGGCGCTGAACAGAGCAGAAAAAATTGGCATCACGGCGGGGGCTTCCGCTCCCTCATGGATTATTAAGGAGGTAAAACAAAAGATGTGTGACGAGATTAAAATCGAAGAAACCACTGCAGAGAACATCCCCGAGGCTGAAGAGACTGAAAAAAGTTTTGCTGAGCTGCTCGAGGAGTCTATTAAGACTATAAATAATGGAGATACCGTAAGCGGCGTTGTTGTTGCCATTACGAGCACTGAGATCACAGTCGATCTGGGCACCAAGCACTCCGGCTTTATTCCGGTTGAAGATTTCACCGACGGTACCGATGCAAAGATCGAGGATCTTATCAAGATCGGCGATCAGGTCGAAGCCAGCGTTGTCCGTGTTAACGATGTTGAAGGCACTGTTATGCTGTCCAAGAAGCGTCTGGACGCTGTAAAGAACTGGAATGAGATCGAAGCAGCCCAGGAAGAGGGCACCGTTCTGGAGGGTGTTGTCACCGAAGAGAACAAGGGTGGCGTCGTTGTCTTTATCAAGGGCATCCGCGTATTCGTTCCCGCTTCCCAGACTGGCCTTGGCAAGGATGCTCCCATGAGCGGACTGCTGAAGCAGACCGTTCGCCTCAGAATTACCGAGGTTAACCGCAGCCGTCGCCGCGTGGTCGGCTCCATCCGTGCTGTGCAGTATAAGGAGCGCAAAGAGCGCGCAGAAAAGATCTGGAACGAGATCGAAATCGGCAAGCACTACAATGGTAAGGTCAAGTCTTTGACCTCCTATGGCGCTTTTGTTGATATCGGCGGTATCGACGGTATGGTTCACGTTTCCGAACTGTCTTGGAGCCGCATTAAGCAGCCCAGCGACGTACTGTCTGTTGGCGATGATGTAGATGTATATGTTATCAACTTTGATAAGGACAGCCACAAGATTTCCCTCGGCTACAAGGATCCTGACGGCAACCCCTGGACCAAGTTCACCAATGCTTATGAAGTTGGTTCCGTTGCCAATGTCAAGATTGTTAAGCTGATGCCCTTCGGTGCATTTGCAGAAGTGATTCCCGGCGTTGACGGCCTGATTCATATTTCCCAGATTGCAAACCGTCGCATCGGTAAGCCCGACGAAGTTTTGACTGTTGGCGAAACCGTTGATGCAAAGATTACCAACATCGACGATGACAACAAGAAGATTTCTCTGAGCATTCGCGCTCTGTCTGAACCCGAACCCGCTCCCGCAAAGGAAAGAGAAGTGGAAGAAGCACCTGTTTATCGTCCCCAGAAGGGTCCGAGAGAGGATGCTTTGGTCTACTCCATCTCTGTAACCGGTGAGGCAACTGGTATTAAGCCTGAAATCGAGGAAACAGAAGAGTAATTCAGCTACTTAAAGACAGCAAAGAATAAAAAACGGCATGACGTTTTCGTCATGCCGTTTTTTATTCTATTTTCAAAAAGATATCGTCAAAGATTTGGTTCAAAATACATCCCCCCTGGGGGCTTGTAGAAGAAAATCTTCTTTGGTATATTTGACATATCCCAAATAAAAAGGGGGGATAAATTTGAAAATAGAAGAAATTGCAACATCATGGACATTGAATATTGTGAATACAGAGGCTGCCGTTGCATTATGGGACGGCAAAGCGGAGCAATTTGGTGCAAAGACGCTTCCGACGGAGCAGGATAGTCTGGCAATGCGTCTGATTGTACAGGAGAATATGTTGCAGCCGGGGGAAACGGCTCTGGATGTCGGTTGCGGCGGTGGGCGCTTTTCCTTTGCACTGGAAGCTTTGGGGGCTGAAGTGATCGGAGCGGATTTTTCGCCAGGGATGATCAGGCAGTGTGAGGCAGCAAGGGAGAAAAACGGCACATCGGCAAAATTTTGTGTGCTGGACTGGACTGCCGTGGATTTGGAGGAAATCGGCTGGAGTGGACGCTTTGATCTGGTGTTGGCTAACATGACCCCGGCAATTTCTTCAGCGGAAACATTTATGAAATTGTCGGAAGCCAGCAGAAACTGGTGTTTGATGGTACGCCCGACCCGAAGAAAAAATTCTGTCCAGGATAAACTGACACAATTGCTCGGCGTGGAGGCGGATACCAAATCACTGGATGAAACATTGATCTATTCCTTTGCACTGCTTTGGCTCAGCGGGCTTAAACCAAAAATTGCGTATGAAGAGCAAGTTTGGGAATCGAATCTTTCGCTGGAGGAAGCCATCCGCGACTACACGCTGCGGCTCAGCACGCGGCATACCTTGACAGGACAGCAGGAAGCTTCCATTATTTCCTATTTAAATGGCATCGCGGAAAATGGCCGAATTCACGAGACAGTGGAAACAACGATTGCTGCCGTTTACTGGCAGGTAAATGATACGGCCAAAGCCTGAACTGTGTGCAGAACATCGGATGATTTCCGGTGCTGTAATCAATAATACGACAAAAAGGAGTCGACAAAAGAAAATGAAGATAAAATGTATATTTGGAGGCCTTTTGGCGGGAATGATGCTGTTTGGTCTCTGCGCCTGTGGCGGGAATGATGTAGCGACAGACGATAAGCAGAGCGACGATACGTCTTCCGTCCGAACGATCACGGATTCCGTCGGGAGAGAAGTGGAGATCCCCGCCAAGGTGGAGACGATCGTGCCTTTGGGCAATACGCCCCGCATGATCTCCTATCTGGGACTTGCTGATATGGTTGTCGGTATTGAGGAGTGTGAAATTGCAACCAGCCCCATTCAGGCATATGCATATCCCCATGTGGATAAATGGAGCGTACTTCCCAACTGTGGCACCAACGCTATGGGTGAGACTGCATACTATCCCGAGCAGATCATGCAGGCCGATCCCGATGTCATTCTGAGCACCGATACTGCAGATGTTGCCGACAATCTGCAGAACCAGACCGGTATTCCTGTTGTCTGTGTAGCACAGGGAACACTGTTTGGTGAAGACTATGAGCAGTCTCTGCGTACCCTCGCCGATGTTTGCGGCGTCAGTGACCGTGCCGAAACCCTGATCAGCTTCATCAACGATTCTCTGGCTGACTTGTCCCAGCGAGTTTCCAGTGTAGACGCTGCCAACAAACCCTCTGTCTTAGCTGCAGGTGCTACTTTCAAGGGCAGTCACAGTATTGATGGTGTATATACCAATTACGCTGTTTTTGAGGTTCTGGCTGCCAACGATGTGGCGGAAGAAATAGCCGGTCAGACCGGTTCCAGCGGTGTTATGGTCGACCGTGAGCAGATCTTGGCGTGGGATCCTGAGATTATCTTTTTTGATTCCGGCAGCATGGGACTGATCAACTCCGACTATGCGGAAAACCCTGGTTATTTTGATCAGCTGCAGGCCGTACAGAATGGCAACCTCTATCAGTGGCCTAACTCTACCTGGCACTGGTCCAATGTAGAGATTCCGTTGGTCAGCGCTTATTATGTTGGAACGCTGTTGTACCCCGAAGCATTTGCTGATGTGGACTTTGAGGAAAAGGCAAGCGAAATTTTTGAAATGTTCATCGGCGAACCTGATTATCTTTCTGTTCTGGAAGAAGCCGGTGCAGGCTACGGTAAGGTTACCTTAGAAAAATAATCTATGAAAAAAGGGAAAAATGAAGGTTTTCAAGTATATAATCAATATCTACGCCGAAAAAGAATCACACTTGTCATAGCGGTTATCATAACGCTGGCTGTTGCACTCTACTCCATGGGAGTAGGTTCTATTCAGATATCCATCATGGATATCTTCAGAGTCCTGTCCGGCGGCGGTGAAAAAATGCATCGTACCGCTGTCATGAATATCCGCATGCCCAGGGCGGTCACCGCAATCCTTGTCGGTGCCGCTCTGGCAGCGGCAGGTGCAGTTATGCAGTGCGTTCTACGCAACCCCTTGGCGTCTGCTTCATCATTGGGTGTTTCTCAGGGTGCAGCCTTTGGTGCCGCGTTGGGTATTGTGGTATTCGGCGGCGGTGTGGTCAATTCTGCCAACGCCACCACAGCGATTACCATCAACAACCCGTATATCGTCACCTTGTGTGCTTTTGTATTCGGGACGATCTCCACCGTTGTGGTAGTTGGTATTTCTCAGTTCAAGAAGAATGTGGGACCCAGTGGCCTGATTCTTGCGGGCACAGCTCTCAGTGCACTGTTCAGCGGCGCAAGTACCATTCTACAGTATTTTGCCGATGATACGAAGCTGGGCGCCATCGTGTTCTGGACCTTTGGCAATCTGGGCAGCACCAATTGGCGAGAATTATTAATTCTGTTTATGATATTTCTGGCGGCTATGACATATTTCCTGTTCAACCGATGGAATTACAATGCGATGGAAAGCGGTGCGGATGCAGCCAAGAGCTTGGGTGTCAATACGCGTTCGGTAATGCTTGTCGGCATGGGTATCTGTTCCCTGTTGGCTGCAGTTGCGGTGTCCTTTGTGGGCATCATCAGCTTTGTCGGTTTGGTAGCGCCCCACATCATGCGCAAGTTTGTGGGCAATGACTACCGATATCTGATTCCCGGTTCCGCAATTGCCGGTGCATTACTTCTTATTTTAGCAGATCTTTTCAGCCGAACCGTCATGGCACCTGTAATCCTTCCTATTGGTGCGATCACATCATTCCTTGGTGCGCCGATGTTCCTGTTCCTGCTGTTCAAAGGAGGAAAAGACAATGGTTAAAGTTGAAAATATTACGCATTCCTATCAACGACTGGGGAAAAAAGTTCTGGATCAGGTCGGATTTTCGATTGAAGCGGGGCAGTGTATTGCCATCTTGGGTAACAACGGTGCCGGTAAAAGTACGCTGATCAAGTGCATTGACCATATTTATCCCACACAGGGCGGTATGGTTGTTGTGGATGGAAAGAATATCTTTGAGATGAATGGTCGAACCTTGGCGCAGCATGTTGCTTATGTACCGCAGAATGCCGGGACGGTGAATATGACGGTTTTTGATGCGATTCTGCTTGGAAGAAAACCGTATATCAAATGGGATGATACGGAAGAGGATCGGGAGATTGTTCGGGAAGTCATCGCGGAAATGGGATTGGAAGACTATGTACTTCGCAATGTCTCTCAGCTTTCTGGCGGTGAGGCGCAGCGGGTGATGTTGGCACGGGCGTTGGCACAGAAACCAAAACTTCTGCTTCTGGATGAGCCGACCAGTAATTTGGACCCCTATAACCAACATGAGGTGCTGCGTACAGTGCGGCGGATTGCACGTGAACGCAGTATCTGCGTTGCCATTGTGATTCATGATCTGAATCTAGCGATTCGCTATTGCGATCAGTTTTTGTTTCTGAAAAATGCCGGCGTTTATTCTTACGGTGACATAGATACCGTGACACCGAAAGCCATTTATGATGTCTATGGGATGGATGTCGAAATGATTACATATCAAAATCAAAAAATCATTGTAACAAATTAATTTGAAAAGAGGGACTCAAATGGAGAGAACGAAGATTTGGGAGAAATGTGTGGCATTTCACGGTCATGAATGCGGTGGACTGACCATCGGTTATCGTGCTGCACTGTATGCGGCAGAACTGCTTGAGTTGACCTTTTCCAATGATGAGCAGGTTGTATGTATCGCAGAAAACGATGCCTGCGGTATTGATGCGATTCAAGTGATTCTAGGATGCAGCATTGGAAAGGGAAATCTGCTGTTCCATATGCGGGGAAAACAGGCGTTTTCCTTTTATAACAGAAAAACGGGAGCCTCTATCCGTCTCGTGCTGAAACCGGGGCCGGAGGGAATGAGCCGGGAGGAATCGTTTGCCTATTATCAGAGCTGTGCACCCGAGGAGATGTTTACCGTGAAGGATACCACCATTCAACTGCCGGAAAAAGCTAGAATTTTCCAATCTATCCGTTGCAGCCGCTGTGGAGAACTGACATCGGAAAATATGATACGTCTGCAAGAGGAGGAAACGCTCTGTCTTGATTGCTATTCGTCCTATGACCGATTCCAAGTTTAACGGGTACGCTTTTATAGAGTTTTGCAATGCTTTCATTTCAAATATTATAACAATCAGCCTGCTATCCAGCAGGCTGATTGTTATAATATTTTTGAGGATGGAAAAACTTACATTAAAAAAGTTTTAGAATCAACTTGCTAGATTTTGGAAATTGGTATATACTGTAAACAATAATGGAAGAAACAAAGGAGTATGACGGACGTAAGGAGCTTATTATGATTTTCCACGTTGGAGATGAGATTGCGCATCCCATGCATGGTGCAGGAACGATTGATAAGATTGTGAGCAGGCGTATTAACGGCGTTGACCGCGAATACTATGAATTGCGGTTGCCAGTCGGGGATATGCGTGTTATGATCCCTGTGGAAAGCTCAGATGAGATCGGTGTCCGTCCTGTTATTTCCAGGGAAAAGGCTGAACAGATATGGAAAATGCTCCCACAGCTTGAGGTCACAATGACGCAGAATTGGAATCGGCGCTATCGTGAAAATATGCTGCGCATTAAAAGTGGGGATCTGCTGGAAGTTGCGAAGGTAGTAAAAGGGCTGATCAGCCGGGAACATCTTCGAGGGCTCTCAACCGGTGAGCGGAAAATGCTTCACAATGCAAAGCAGATTTTGATTTCGGAATTGGTGCTGTCTCAACATATCAATTTTGAGGAGACAGAAGCGAAGTTGAATCAGATTTTTGAATAATATGCTATGGTATGATAAAGATGGGCGGCGTTGGATCAGAACCAAAAGAGGTTTGGCCAACGCGCTCTTTGTTTATTTTTATAAGAGGTGGTAAAATGCGCTTCAAAATTTTTAATCGTTTCAAAAAAAATGAGCCGGAACAACGGATCTGTTCCGCAGTTGTTGTTGCAGCGGGAGCTTCTACACGGATGGGAAGCGACAAGCTGATGATGGAGATTGGCGGAGAACCCGTGTTGCTTCATACATTGCAGGTTTTACAGCAGGCTGACTGTGTGGATGAGATTGTGGTCGTAACACAATCGGAAAAGATTGTAGATGTGGCAAATCTCTGTCATGATTATGATATTCAGAAGACAGCCAAGATCATCTGTGGTGGGGCCACCCGCAGCGAGTCCGTACTTGCAGGGTTGATGGAGGTACGGGAAGATGCCAATTATGTTGCCATCCATGACGGTGCCCGTCCGCTTGTGACGGAGACTGTGATTGCACAAGCTGTGGAAGGCGCAGTCAACTATCGTGCGGCAGCGCCTGCAATTTCCGTAAAAGATACAATCAAAGCCGTTGCTGCCGATGGTACTGTGGGACGCACAATCGACCGAAGTATTCTCCGTGCCGTTCAGACGCCGCAGGTGTTTGAAACAGACCTGATTAAGGGCGCACTGGTCAATGCGATGCAGAAAGGCAAGACAATCACAGACGACTGTTCCGCAGTAGAACTTCTGGGCGTACCCGTTTATTTAACACAGGGTGATGAACAAAATATCAAAATTACGACACCGCTGGATATTAGCCTTGCAGAGGCGATTCTGGAAGAAAGGAAACAAAGCGAATGAGAATTGGACACGGATATGATGTGCACCGACTGGTACCGGGACGGAAGTTGATTCTCGGTGGCGTAGAAATCAAGCATGAGACCGGTTTGCTGGGACACTCAGACGCAGATGTACTGATTCATGCGGTGATGGATGCTTTGCTCGGCGCCGCGGCACTGGGCGACATTGGGCAACTGTTCCCGGATTCCGACCCGCAATATGCGGGGATCAGCAGCACGTGTCTCCTGCGCACGGTATATGATCGTATTTTGTCTTGCGGATATGTGGTTGGGAATGTGGACTGCACCATCCTTGCACAGCGGCCAAAACTGGCGCCATATATTCCGCAAATGCGCAATAATCTGGCGGCCGCATTGCAGATTGACAGCACCTGTATCAACGTTAAGGCCACAACAGAAGAGGGACTTGGCTTTACTGGGGCGCAGCAGGGGATTGCTGCCCATGCTGTTGCCTTGCTCGAAACCCTTTAAAAAGGATGGTACATCCATCTCTTTTACCGCATAGAATGGTGCGACCCTATGGTATGGGGAACTATGATTTGCGGAGGGAGATGTTAGAATGCTACACTATCTGATTATGTGCAAATCTTTGACGTATGCGCAGAGGGCAGCACGTGTTTTGGAACACAGCGGTATTACCGTGGTAATTACAAAGGTGCCGCAGAGTTTGGCTGGCGAAGGGTGCACCTATAGTGTGCGGGTTTCAGAACAGCGCTTGACCGATGCGCTGGCCGCGCTGAAAAGTGCGGGATTCGAGTCGACCCGTGTCTTTTTGCAGACCGCTGCCGGTGAAGTTCGAGAGGTGGCGCGATGATTTATCTGGATTCCGCGGCTACCAGCCTGCAAAAGCCGAGAGGTGTGGAACATGCCGTGGTACGGGCAATGCGCAGTATGGCAAGTCCTGGACGTGGCGGTCACAGCACTGCGATGATGGCTGCTGATACGGTCTTTACTTGCAGACAGGAACTTTCCAAACTGTTTGGCGTGGAAAATCCTGAAAAAGTGGTTTTTGTATCCAATGCCACGCATGCTCTGAATCTTGCCATTTTCAGTTTGGTAAAACAGGGAGATCCGGTGGTGATTTCCGGCTATGAACACAACGCTGTAGTACGGCCGCTTGCATCCATTGGTGCACGCGTTTTGACGGCAGAGGCACCGTTGTTTGAACCAGACGCAATGGTCGCGACATTTCGCAGACTTTTACCGCTTGCAAAAGTGGCAGTGTGTACGCATGTCTCCAATGTATTTGGATACATTCTGCCAATTGAAAAAATTGCGGCCTTATGTCAGGAATATCGTGTACCTCTGATTGTGGATGCGTCTCAGTCTGCCGGCAGTTTGCCGATTGATTTTCAGGCGCTGGGTGCAGAGTTCCTTGCAATGCCCGGACACAAGGGACTGCTTGGACCCCAGGGGACCGGTGTTCTGATTTGCAAAAACAATGCGAGACCACTGTTGTATGGTGGTACGGGAAGCAACAGTATACAAAGCGCCATGCCGGATTTTTTGCCTGACCGTTTGGAAGCCGGGACCCATAATGTGGCCGGTATTTCCGGTTTGCTTGCCGGAGTTCGATATATACAGGTAACCACGCCAGCTACAATTCTGGCACATGAACGCGGATTAATGCGAAAATTGGCTGCCAATTTGCGGGAACTTCCACAACTGGAATTGTTTTTATCGGAAGATCCTGCGTTGCAAAGCGGTGTGCTGTCATTCCGCAGCACGAAAATCAACTGTGAGACCATTGCAGAGACATTGGATCAATACGGGATTGCAGTTCGTGCAGGGCTGCACTGTGCACCGCTTGCGCACCGGACAGCCAGTACCTTGGAGACCGGAACGGTCCGTTGCAGTATTTCTCCGTTTAATACTTCGGAAGAGATTCATAGAGCATCAGAGGTAATGAAACAAATCTTGTGACAAAAACAGTGCAAAAACCAATAAAATTTCTTGAATCTTTGTTTGCCATTTGATGAGTTATACGGTATAATATGAATAGTTTAGTATGGGTATCTATAGCCGGGCGCTATGACTCGGTTGGCAAACGGAGAAACGATTTATGTTGACAATCTTTGACTACCTCATATCGACATTAAAATATCTGGCAACAATGCGACTAGCAGATGTTCTCGATATTTTGGTAGTTGCATTTTTAATATACAAGTTTATTGGACTTGTTCGTAAGACAAACAGTTCCAATATTGCTATGGGCGTTGCTTTCGTTGTAGTTGCATTTTTGCTGTCCGAGTTTTTCAAGCTCACAGTGGTAAACTTTATTCTAAAGAAAGCATTTGAGTTGGGACTCATTTCACTGGTTATTTTATTTCAGCCGGAGCTGCGCCGCGTGCTGGAGCGCGTCGGGAGCGGTCGGTTTATGCGATTTTTCAGTACCGATTTACCGGCCTACAATATGGAAACTGTGATTATGCAGACGGTGCTGGCATGTTGTGATATGGCAAAATCTAAAACGGGGGCACTGATTGTTTTTGAGCGAAACAATCAGTTGAAGGGCCAGGTCAATACCGGAACCATTGTGGATGCGGAAGTAACATCAGAACTGCTGAAAAATATTTTTTATCCCAAAGCTCCATTACACGACGGTGCTGCAATCATTCAGAGTTGCCGGATTATGGCTGCTGGTTGTATGTTGCCGCTCTCTTCCAATACCAACCTCAGCCGTGATCTTGGCATGCGCCATAGGGCGGGGATTGGTATGAGTGAGCAATCGGATGCTGTGGTTGTGATTGTGTCAGAAGAAACTGGATCGATTTCTGTTGCGGTAGACGGAATGCTCAAGCGTCATTTGAACAAGGCTACATTTGAAAAGATTTTGCGGCATGAGCTGATGCCGCAGGAAGAGGAAAGCGAGTCGACAAGCGTAATGAAGATCACCAACTTTGGCAAGGTCAAGGATTGGATGAAGGGTAAAAATCATGAAAACCACGATTAAAAAAATCGTCAATACCAGAATATTCTGGATTATTATATCTCTGCTGTTTTCTATTATACTGTGGTGTTATGTGACCATGGAGCAGGGGGCAAAAATTGAACGGACGTTCGGCAACGTTGATGTTGTGTTTTCCGGCGAGAGTGCATTACAGGAAAAAGAACTGTTGATTACCGATATTGACAACGAAACAGTGTCCCTTACGCTTTACGGGAACCGCCGGGTGATTTCGCAGCTTAGTGCTTCTGACATATACGTTTCTGTGGATGCCAGCGGGATTACGGAAACGGGAAAGACAAGTCTGACGTATAGCATTGAATATCCCAGCAGCATTGATACCAGTGCAATCAAAATTGTCAAATATTCCAGCGAGTTTATTACCTTCGATGTGGAAAAACTTGTAACAAAAAATATTACTGTAAAAGGTGTATTTGAAGGTAGCGTTGCGGAAAACCGTAAGGCGGAACCGTTGGAATTTGATCCTGCTTCCATTACAGTTAGTGGCCCTGTAAGCGAGGTTTCACAAATCGCCTGTGCCTGGGTTGTTGTGCAGCAGGAGAACGCTGCGCGTACACTGACATTTGATTCGAATTATACGTTTATGGACGAGGATGACAAACCACTGCGCTTGCACTATACGGATGCGGACGCCCTGGCGATTTCTGTAAAACTTCCTATCGTGGAGGTAAAGGAAGTTCCGCTTGCGATGAATATTATACAGGGCGGCGGTGCGACAGAGAAAGATGCGGTGATTACCATCAATCCGGCAACAGTAAAGCTTTCTGGCGACAGTGCGATTTTGGAGGATATCAATAAGATCGTGCTTGGTACAGTGGATCTGGGCGATATTACCGACACATTTGAACAGACCTATCCAATTGTTGTGGATGACCAACTCAAAAATCTAGACGGTATTTCAGAGGCAAACGTCAAGATTGAGATTAAGGGCTTGGCAACTAAAGTTGTGACCGTAACGAAGTTTGACTGCATCAACGTGATGGATGGTTATACTGCGACGATTTCTACCGAAGCTTTGAAGGTCGTTTTGCGGGGACCACAGGATGTATTGGACACCATTGATGCGGAGGATGTAACGGCTGTTGCAGATCTTTCAGATCTGAACAATGCAACAGGAGCTTTTGAGAAAAGTGTGGAAATCTCAATCGATGGTGTAACGGAGGTTGGCGCGGCCGGCGACTATAAAGTTAATCTTTCTGTTAGCAAGCAGTGAGAATGAATAGCAAAATGAAATTTTGCAACAAAGGAAGAATACAATTATGACACAAGAAGCAATCGTAACGAAGATTATTGACCGACATAAAGCAGAAGTTGAGGTAAAGCGCGGCACGGCCTGTGGTGGAAACTGCGAATCCTGTGCGGGTCATGCCTGCGGTGGTACTGCAGTGTATCAGAAGAGAATCCGAATTGTTGCCAATAATAAAGTCTATGCGAAAGAAGGGGATCGCGTTGTAATCTCCTCCGAGACCAAAACCGTCATGGGCGCGCTGTTGTTTTTGTATATACTGCCGCTGGTGGCATTTTTGATAGGATATATTGTCACCGCGATGATGGGAATGACAGAAAACGTTTCGATTCTGTCCAGTATGGTGTTGTTTTTCATTGCTGTGGCGATGATTATCTTTTATACTCGTCGAAAGAAAAATGAGATCACCTTTGAGATCGTTGATATTAAATGATCTATGTTTGGCTATATTCGACCATTAAAAGGAGAACTCAAAGTCCGAGAATATGAGAACTATCGTGCGCTTTACTGTGGGTTGTGCCATACACTGGCGCACCGCTGTGGTGCGTTGACACGGCTGACCGTCAACTATGATTTTACGTTTTTGGCCATGCTGTTATGGGATGCAGAGGATTCTCTCTGCTATATCCATCGGCGATGTGTTGTCAGTCCCTTTCGGAAGAAACGCTGTTGCAGCGTCCAGTCTGCTTCACTGGCGCGGTCTGCGAATTACAGTATGATTCTCAGTTGGTGGAAATTGCAGGACAGCCGCAAGGATGGTGGATTCTGGAAATCCCTCGCTGCAAGTTTGGGATTGCTTGTATTTCGTATTCCATACCGGCGTGCTGCAAAGCGCGCACAAGCCTTCGATCTTACGGTAAAAACCCGCCTGGAGGAACTTGCTGACTTGGAGCGGGCACACTGTGACTCAATTGACCAGGTTGCAAATTGCTTTGCAGAAATTCTCCGTGCGGCAGCGGCAGAGGTCGCATCGGAAGAAAGACGGCGGATTTTGGAGCAGCTTCTATATCATACTGGCCGTGTGATTTATCTGCTGGATGCAGCAGATGACCTTTCTGCCGACATTAAAACAGACAATTACAATCCGTTCCGTTATCGGTATGAACTGAAAGAAGAAACACTCGATGAAGCGCAAAAACAGCAAGTTCGATTGACATTACGACATTCGCTGAACTGTATGTCCTCCGCCTTTCAGTTGCTGAACCGCACGCCGTGGAGCGAGATTGTGGAAAATATTTTATATCAGGGAATTCCGGTTGTTGCCGAACAGGTGCTGGCAGGCGTTTGGGGGCATTCTAAACGGAATGAAGATGGAGCAAAAGAATGAAAGATCCGTATACCATTCTTGGCGTCTCTCGAGATGCTAGTGATGAAGAAGTGAAAAAAGCCTATTATACATTGGCCAGAAAATATCATCCTGATCACTACCATGATAATCCGCTGTCCGATCTTGCACAGGAAAAAATGAAGGAAATCAACGAGGCTTATGACAGCATTACCAAAAGTCGTGCCTCGGGCGGGGACAGCAGTGCCGGTGGTGGCAGATATGACTATTCGTATGGTGGTGGTTCCAGTGCTTCAGCAGGGGCTGCCAGTACATCTGGTGAAATTTATGCCAAGATCCGCAGAGCAATCGATCAAAATAACATTGGTCTGGCGGAGAGCCTGCTCAACTCTGTGCAGGATCGTGGTGCGGAATGGCATTTTCTGATGGGAAGCCTTTGCTATTGTAAGGGCTGGATGGATGAAGCCATGCGGTACTATGACAGGGCATCTTCCATGGAACCTGGAAACACGGAGTATCGGCAGGCTGCAATGTATATGCGCAGCGGCGGACAGGCTTATGGTTACAATAACGACCAGGGAATTATGGGAATGGACACCTGCGATTGTTGTACAAAGCTGTTTGTGGCGGACTGTTGTTGTGAGTGTATGGGCGGCGACCTGGTTCCGTGTTGCTGACCGATAGAAGATTCTATTACGATTGGAGAATACTATGATTAAGAGTATGACCGGATACGGCGGTGCCAAGGGCACCGTTGACGGTCTTGAGCTTTTTGTGGAGCTGAGAAGTGTGAACAATCGGTATTTGGATACCAATGTCCGGCTTCCCAGAAATTTTATGTTTGCGGAAGAAGCTGTGAAGTCAACAGTCAGTGCATCCATTTCCCGCGGAAAAGTGGATGTGTTTATTACTGTAAACAGCGCAAAGGCAGACAATGTCATTGTCAATGTCAATACGCCGCTGGCAAAGGGCTATCTTGCCGCTCTGACCAGTTTGGCAGAGCAGTATGGACTGTCCAACAATCTGTCTGCGATGGACATTGCTCGTTTCCCGGATGTGTTAAGCGTTGAAAAGAAAGAGGCGGACAAAGACGCAATTACTGCCGGAATATGCGATATTCTGGGAGCAGCGCTGGAAGAATTCCAAACCATGCGGATTCGAGAGGGAACACGCCTGCGCGATGACATTCTCGGCAAGGTGGAAACCATTGAAACCATGGTCAGCTTTATAGAAAGCCGGTCCCCGGAGACCGTGAGCGAGTACCGGCAGCGTCTGGAACAAAAGATGCGGGAAGTGTTGGAGAGTACCGAAATTGAGGAATCCCGCATTGTTCTGGAAGCAGCAATTTTTGCAGATAAAGTTACAGTAGATGAGGAGACTGTTCGTTTGCGCAGTCATATTGCGCAGTTACGCGACATGCTGATGGGCGGTTCCCCTGTGGGTCGTAAGCTGGATTTCCTGATTCAGGAATTTAACCGTGAAGCCAATACCATCGGCTCAAAATGCAACGACGGGGAGATTGCCCGTTGCGTTGTGGATCTGAAATCTGAGATCGAAAAGATTCGAGAGCAGGTTCAGAACATCGAATAGGAGGGGATGTCATGAAACTGATCAATATTGGATTCGGGAATATGGTTTCCGGGTCCCGCATTGTTGCTGTGGTCAGTCCGGAGTCAGCTCCTATCAAGCGTATTGTGCAGGATGTTCGCGAACGTGGAATGCTGATCGATGCAACCTATGGCCGGAGAACCCGTGCTGTGATTATCATGGATAGCGGGCATGTTATTTTGTGTGCTCTTCTGCCGGAGACAGTTGCCGGCCGGAGTGCGGAAAAATCAGAGACAGAAATCGGAGAGGAAGAACATGAAGAATAAAAAGGGAAAACTGATCATAATTTCCGGTCCGTCCGGCGTGGGGAAAAGCACAGTGATCTCCCGTCTGATGGCCAAACGTGACGATTTTGTGTTTTCCATTTCTGCAACCACCCGCGAACCGCGTGGCGGTGAGCAGGATGGCGTGCATTACTATTTTACCAGTCGGGAGCAGTTTCAGGAAATGATCGAGGCAGATGCATTTCTGGAGTATGCGGAATATGCGGGCAACTTTTACGGTACGCCAAGGGGTCCAATTGAGAAGTGTCTTGCTGAAGGAAAGAATGTGATTTTGGATATTGAAGTCCAGGGCGCATTGCAGGTGCGGCAGAAAATGCCGGAAGCGCTTGCAATATTTTTTGCTCCCCCTTCATTTCAGGAGCTGGAACGCCGTTTGCGTGGGCGCAAGCAGGACAGCGAAGAAAAGATCCTGCTTCGTCTGAAAACGGCAAGAAATGAAATCAAAAAGGCAGATCAGTATGATTATATCATCGTAAATGATGGTCCAGATCGCTCGGCTGATATGATGATTGCTATTTTAACTGCAGAACAGTGCAAAGCTGCAAATCAATTACATTTATTGGAGGTCTAAATTTATGATGCTCTATCCCCCTATGGCTGAACTGGTTGACAAAGTTGGCAGCCGTTATTTGCTTGTAAATCTTGTTGCCCGCAGAGCGCGGAAACTTTCCTCCATTGCAGAGGAAACCGACACCCCGATGGAGGAAAAACCGGTTTCGTCTGCGATTGATGAGGTATATGACGGAAAATTGACAATCAAGAACGAACAGTAAGTTCACAGACAAAGTTTCTATTTTAAGATAAAAAAGCAATCGCATTGCCCGTACCTGTTGTGCCGGGCTGCCTATTCAACGATTGAATGATTTATAGGCCTGACACACAAAGCGGCGGGGCAACTTGACCCCGCTCTATTTTTCTTTCAGAGAGGGCGGTGAGAAATGGCAGAGACAATTGCGAAGATTGCAGTATCAGCAGCAACCTATTGGGTTGACCGCCCGTACGACTATAAGATTCCAGACAAACTGCTGGGACAGGTTGTACCAGGCAGCCGTGTGGTAGTTCCTTTTGGAAAAGGGAACCGACGGACAGAGGGAATCGTTCTTGCCCTGGCAGAGGCTGGTGCTTATGATAAGCTGAAATGCGTGGAAACGGTATTGGACGAACAGCCAGTGCTGACAGATGAGCAAATTCATCTTGCCCTTTGGATGCGGGAACGTTTTTTCTGTACAGTGTACGATGCCGTGAAAACCATGCTGCCTGCCGGTTTGTGGTTTGATCTGCAGCTGATATATCGTTTGGCAGACGGGATAGACCGTGCAGAAGCTTTGGATCAGGTCAGCCATTCCGAAAAAGAGGCGCAAATATTGGAGGCCATATTTGCTGCCGGTGGTTCTTGTGAGCTGCGGCAGCTGAACCAGCTTTTCGGTGGAAGCAGTCCGCGTGCTGCGCTGCAAAGTTTGGTGAAAAAGGGTATCCTCGTAACAGAGGGAACAGAGAAGCGACGTGTACAGGATAAGCTGCTTCAGTTTGCTTCGCTTGCCATTCCGGCAGAAGAGGCTTTGGCGCTCGCGGAGAAAAAATGCCGCCGTGCGCCGCAGCAAGCCAGTATTTTGCAGTTGCTTTCTGCGGTTGGACGCGCTTCTGTACCGGAGATCTGCTACTTTACCGGTGCGCCCAAAGCCAGTCTCACTGCCTTGCAGAAAAACGGAGCTGTCACAATCGAACTGGACGAGGTGTTCCGCAGACCGGATTTCCACTGCGGAGAGATCGCGCCGATTCCAGCCTTGAGCGCAGAGCAGGAAGAGGCGTTTTCCGGCATTCGACAGCTGGCGGAGTGCAATAAGGCGCAAGCAGCTCTGTTGTTCGGCGTCACTGGCAGTGGAAAGACCACGGTCTATATTCATTTGATTGATATGATGCTGAAACAGGGAAAAGGAGTCATCCTGCTGGTGCCCGAAATTGCATTGACCCCACAGATGCTTCAGACTTTTTCCTCGTACTTTTCGGATACCATCGCAATTCTGCACAGCTCCCTGGCAGCAGGAGAGCGATATGACGAGTGGAAGCGGATCCGCAATGGACAGGCCAAGCTGGTCATTGGAACGCGAAGTGCGGTGTTTGCACCGGTGCAGCATCTCGGTATGATTATCATTGATGAGGAGCAGGAGGGGTCGTATAAGTCGGAAAATGCACCGCGCTATCATGCACGGGACATTGCAAAGTACCGCTGTAATAAGAACCGGGCATTGCTATTGCTCGGCTCTGCGACTCCTGACATCGAGAGCCGGTACTACGCGGCCAGCGGGCGATATCATTATTTTACACTTTTGGAACGATATAATCAGCAGGCGTTGCCGTATGTCTTGATTGTGGACATGAAGCAGGAACTGCGTGCCGGGAATGGCAGCAGTATCAGTTCTCTGCTCCGAAAGGAACTGGCAGAGAATCTGGAACGCGGAGAACAGAGTATTCTGTTCTTGAACCGTCGTGGTGCCAACCGCATGATTACCTGTATGGACTGTGGATATACGTATCGTTGTCCAAGATGCAGCGTCAATTTGACCTATCACAGTGCCAACCGGCGACTGATGTGCCATTACTGCGGGTTTTCTCAACCCGCTGATGCGGATTGTCCGGCCTGCGGCGGTCTGCTTCGTCATGTTGGTACCGGAACACAGCAGGTGGAAACAGAACTGGAAGCCCTGTTTCCGGGGATAACCCTCCTGCGTATGGATACCGATACTGTTGCGCCGGCTGGTTCCCATGATGCGCTGTTGTCCAGGTTTCAAGACGAGCAGATCCCCATCATGATCGGGACGCAGATGGTGGCAAAAGGCCTGCATTTTGGAAATGTCACTTTGGTTGGCGTCATTTCTGCGGATCAGTCTTTGTATGCCAGCGATTACCGTGCCGCAGAACGGACATTTTCACTGCTTACCCAGGTCGTGGGAAGAGCGGGGCGGGGTGACAAACCGGGCCGCGCCATCATTCAAACCTATACACCCGACAATCAGACAATTTTACAGGCAGCAAATCAGGATTATACCAGTTTTTACGAATCGGAAATGCAGATGCGGCGTTTGCTGCACTGTCCGCCGTTTTCGGAGCTGTATGCGATCACAGCTTCCGGTTTGCAGGAAAGTACCGTGTTGCAGGCATGTCTCCGGATCCGTGATCTTCTGCTACAGGAATTCACGGGAAGCCAGGATATCCGCATCCTCGGCCCGGCGCCGCTTCCTGTGGCAAAGGTGAACAACCGGTTCCGCTACCGAATTACGATCAGCTGCAGGGATGGCAAGCCTGTTCGCACAATGCTTGCCGCAATCCTGTCGCATTGCGGTTCGGCAAAAGAATATAAGGGTGTTTCCGTGTATGCGGATCAAAACCCATCAGAATAGAAAGGTTGCATTACTATGGCACTTCGAATTATTGCAAAAAAGGGAGAATCGATTCTTTCCAAACGTTGCAGACCCGTTACAGACTTTAACGATCGTCTGCATACATTGCTTGATGATATGCGTGAGACACTGATGGCCTCAAACGGCGTTGGATTGGCTGCACCGCAGGTCAGTATTCTGCGCCGGGCTGTTGTTGTTCTGGAAACTAACGTGGAACAGGAAGGCGAAGAGTACATCATTGAACTCATCAATCCGGAGATTGTTGCACAGGAAGGCGAACAGGACGGTTCAGAGGGTTGCCTGAGCCTTCCCGGCCTCTATGGATTTGTCAAACGTCCGATGAAGGTGACTGTCCGCGCACAGGATCGCAACGGAGTATGGTTTGAGGTGACCGGCGAGGGCTTGACGGCAAGGGCATTTTGTCATGAGCTGGATCATCTGGATGGAATCCTCTTTGACCAGTATGTCGACCGTCTGCTGACGGAAGAAGAGCTGTTGGCGGAGATGGAAGCGGAAGAAGAGCCAGAGGCATAGGAAAGCGAGACCAATATGAGAATTGTATTCATGGGTACCCCAGATTTTGCGGTTGCCTCTCTACAAAGACTGATTGACGACGGCTATGATGTTGTTGGCGTCTTTACACAGCCGGATAAACCCCGCAACCGTGGTATGAAATTGAGTTTCAGTCCGGTAAAGGAGTTGGCTGTCCAGGCTGGTATTCCGGTGTTTCAGCCGGAAAAAATGCGCGATGGTACCGCTTTGCGGCAGATGCAGTCTCTGGAACCGGATTTAATTGTCGTAGTTGCCTACGGCCGGATTTTGCCGGATGAACTCATCACTGTGGCGCCGATGGGCTGCATCAATGTTCATGGTTCTCTGCTCCCAAAGTACCGAGGCAGCGCGCCCATTCAATGGGCGGTGCTGAACGGTGACCGGATCACCGGCGTTACGACAATGTACATTGCCAGTGAACTGGATGCCGGCGACATCATTTATACCGCAGAGACTGAGATCGGTGAGTTTGAAACCAGCGGCGAACTGTTTGATCGTCTGTGTCTGCTTGGTGCGGATCTGCTCAGCAAAACTGTCCGTGACATGAAAGCCGGAACTGCCCCCAGAATTCCACAGGATGCGGCAGACGCAACCTATGCACCGCAGTTGAACAAGGAGATGAGTGCCATTGACTGGACCAAATCTCCGCGGGAAATCGTCAAATGGGTCTGTGGGATGAATCCCTGGCCCATTGCAACGACGGAGATCTTTGGTGTCCAGTTCCGGATCTTTGCAGTGGCCTATACGGAAAACAGGACCGATTTGCCAGCGGGCAGTGTGGTATCAGCAGGCAAACAGGGAATTGAAATGGCCTGCGGCACCGGGGAGACGCTCCTCATTCAGCGTTTGCAGGCATCTGGTGGCAAACGCATGGAAGCCGCTGCATACCTGCTCGGGCATCCGTTGAGTGCGGAGGGATGGCTGTGACGGCCCGTCAGACCGCACTGTTGGTACTGGAACGCTGCCGGCGCAGCGGTGCCTGGTCGGATGCGTTGCTCGACAGCATGATTGTCAGCGCAAAACTGGAATGCCGTGATGCAGCGCTGGTTTCCAGACTTTGCTATGGTGTCTTGCAGAATACAACCTACTGTGATTTTTGCATTGATGCGTATTCTACGATCAAAACGGCAAAGATAGAACCAAAGGTATTGGATATTCTTCGACTTTCGGTTTATCAGCTCCTGTATATGGATCGCATCCCGGCCCATGCTGTGGTCAATGAAGCGGTAACGCTGTGCAAAACCAGTGGCCTTTCCAGGGCATCCGGATTTGTCAATGCGGTGCTCCGCAGAGTTGCGGAACATAAGGAGCAGTTGCCGGAGGTTCCCAGGACGGATCCAGCAGTCTATCTTTCGATCCGTTACAGCCATCCGCTTTGGCTTGCCCGTGAAATGCTTGCGCTATATGGACTGGAATTTGCCAAGGCATATTTTGCAGCCAACAATGTGCCAGTTCCAATGATAGCGCAGGTCAATACGCTACGGACCGACATCGGGATATTGCAGCAAAAGCTTGCCGAAAGCAGCGTACAGGCGGAGCGTGTGGACTGGCTTCCTGATTGTCTGGCACTTTCCAGAAGTGGGGATCTGACGCAACTACCCGCTTTTGTTGACGGTGATTTCTATATTCAGGATCCGGCGGCCAAATTGGCGATAATAGCGGCAGATCCGAAAAAAGGGATGCAGGTACTGGATGCCTGCGCCGCACCCGGCGGAAAAAGCTTTGCCGCTGCGATTCAGATGGAAAACTGTGGCAGGATTCGCGCCTGTGATTTGCATGAAAAAAAGTGTAAGCGCATTCGGGAGGGAGCGGAACGTCTCGGGATTTCTATCATTGAGACCGCACAGATGGACGCCCGTGAACCGGATGACAGGTTGGGACAGTTCGATCTTGTCATTGCGGATGTACCCTGTTCCGGTCTCGGTGTCATTCGGAAAAAGCCGGATATCCGATACAAAAAGGAAAGCGAACTGGCGGGGCTGCCGGATATCCAGCTGGATATTTTGAAGGGGCTGGCCAACTGTGTTGCCGCTGGTGGCGTGCTGCTGTACTCAACCTGTACGGTGCGTCAATGTGAGAATGAGGTGGTTGTCCAGGCATTTTTGGCGCAGCATCCGGAATTCAAACTGGAGCCCTTTGTTTTACCGGAACCGGTTGGTGCCTGTAACGGCATGGTTACGTTGTGGCCCCATCTGCATGGCACAGATGGATTTTTCATTTGCAAATTGAGGAAACAGGTATGACAGATATCAAATCGCTGTTGCCGGAGGAACTGGGAGCTCGTATTTTGGAGATGGGTGAATCAAAGTTCCGTGCCGGACAAATTTTTCAATGGCTTGGACGTGGCGTCCGTTCGTTTGACGAGATGACCAACCTTTCAAAGGCGCTTCGCGAGAAACTGAAACAGGAATTTTATATTACATCCCCCAAATTGATTCGCAAGCAGGTTTCCAAAATCGATGGTACCATCAAGTATCTTTGGGAACTGGCAGATGGCAACGCGGTGGAAACCGTTGTGATGCGCTATAAGCACGGCAATACAGTTTGCATCTCCTCACAGGTTGGGTGCCGCATGGGCTGCCGATTTTGCGCATCAACGCTCGGCGGTCTGATCCGCAATATGGAGCCGTCTGAAATGCTGGACGAAGTGCTGTTTTCACAAATTGATTCTGGAAAGCCCATTTCCAACATTGTGTTGATGGGTATTGGAGAACCGTTGGACAATTTTGACAATGTGATACGCTTTCTGGAGCTGGTACATCATCCGGATGGAATGAACATTGGAATGCGGCATATTTCACTTTCTACCTGTGGACTGATAGAAAGAATTGACAAACTGGGTAAACTTAATTTACAATTGACATTGTCGGTATCTCTGCATGCACCGGACAGCGCAACGCGTTCCCGCATTATGCCGGTCAATCAGGCTTATCCTGTGGATGCGTTGATGGAAACATGTGCACGATATTTTCAGAGAACCGGCAGACGGATTTCATTCGAGTACGCCATGATCGATGGCATCAATGATACAGATGAACATGCGCGCCTGTTGGCGGAGCAGGTTGGAAAAGTGGGTGGCCATGTGAATTTAATTCCACTCAACCATGTGGAAGAGCGGGAATTTGCACCAACCAAACCTGAGCGGCTGAAGGCGTTTATCAGAGTCCTGCAAGACAGGGGAATTAACGTAACCGTGCGCCGCCGGCTTGGCAGCGATGTGGACGCTTCCTGCGGCCAGCTTCGCAGAAAGGCAGCACGGGAACAGTTACCGGAGGAAAAATGAAAGGCTGCGGAGTTACAGATAAGGGTATGGTTCGGACAGAGAATCAGGATTGTTATCAGCTCGAGATCATGGAGGAAGAGCAGTGTGCCGTTGCCGTCCTATGTGACGGTATGGGCGGTGCACAGGCTGGCAGTGTTGCAAGCAGCATTGCAGTTGAGAGCTTTATGACGCATGTCAAGGCCTGCTTCGCAACGGGTGGAGCAGAGAATGGTGAGCTGATCGGCATTGTGCAGGAAGCCTGCGATTATGCCAATATACGGGTGTATGATCGCTCTTTTGCAGATTTTGGATGCATGGGGATGGGAACAACCCTGGTCGGTGTTTTGGTCCAAGGAGACGAAACCATTGTTGTCAACATTGGCGACAGCCGCGCTTATCAGATTTCTGACGGAACCATTGCAAGGATCACCAAGGATCATTCATTGGTAGAAGAACTGATCCAGTGCGGTGCAATCACGCGGGAAGAGGCAAAAAGCCATCCCAACCGCAATGTCATTACTCGCGCGCTCGGCGTGGAACAGCATGTCCAGTGCGACCTGTTTGGCATTGCCTTCCAAGAAGGCGATCAAATCCTTTTGTGTTCTGACGGCCTGAGCAATCTTGTGTCCGAAGAGGAAATGCTGGCGGCATCCTCTGCGGAACCTGAGAAGATGACAGAGAGATTGTTGCAAATGGCGCTGGAGCGTGGAGCAAGCGACAACGTGACCGTCGTTGTTTTGTGCCGATGAGCCAATTTATGATGCGATTGCATTGTTATCCTCAATAACTGGGGGGATTTTTTGAAATGGATAATAATATGGACAAGTATCTGGGGCAGACACTTGATGATAGATATAAGATATTGGAAGAAATCGGTTCCGGCGGTATGTCCGTTGTCTATCGGGCACACTGTAACCGACTGAACCGCGATGTTGCGGTAAAAATTTTGCGGGATGATCTTGCGGTTGACCCGGAGTTTCGGCGTTATTTTCAAAATGAATCGCAGGCGGTTGCCATGCTGTGTCATCCCAATATTGTTCTGGTTCACGATGTCAGTGTGTCATCGGATGTGGAATACATTGTGATGGAACTGATCGATGGGATTACACTGAAGCAATATATGAACCAGAAAAAAGTGCTCAGCGTAAAAGAAACGTTGCATTTTTCTATGCAGATCGCGAAAGCACTGGATCATGCCCACAGCAAGGGAATTATTCACCGCGATATCAAACCGCACAATATTATGATTCTTCGCGATGGAACTGCCAAGGTTGCGGATTTCGGCATTGCACATCTGCAATCCTCACAGGCACCGTGTAAGACGGCAGAGGCAGTCGGTTCTGTACATTATATTGCTCCGGAACAGGCGCGCGGGGAAACCGGCGATGCAAGAAGCGATTTGTATTCCCTTGGTATTGTCATGTATGAGATGATGACGGGTAAGTTGCCGTTTGAAGGGGATTCTGACGTCTCCGTTGCCCTGCAGCACCTGAGCAAAATTCCGGTTCGTCCACGTGAGCTCAATCCCTATATTCCGGAAGCATTTGAAGATATCATACTGAAGGCTATGGAGCCCAACATCAATCTGCGCTATCAATCCGCAGAGGAGCTGTTGCATGATCTGGAAGCGTTCCGAAAGGGCAATTATGCAATGTTTACCGCTGGTATGGCGATTCCGGAGGATCAGGTCAGACGTAAACGAAACGGTAATGACGCTTTTACGGAATTTGAGGACATCAAACCAATAAAAAAGAAGAAACGCGAGCTCTCTGAGAAGGAGTACAAACGCCGAAAGAAGCGGGCACGTCGTGTCAGCACTCTGTCCGGTATTTTTCTGGTGACAGTCTTTGTGGTTGCGGTGTTGATATTTCTATGGACCTATTGTCTACGGGATATCTTGGGCGGATCGAAAGAGATTGATGTTCCGGAATTTATCGGCAACTATTATGACGATATTATAGACAGCGATACCTTTGAGGATTTCACCTTTACAGTGGAGTATGCATCCGATGATGAGGCTCCTGAGGGGATGATCATTGACCAGTCCCCGAAATCCGGGAATCGAAAAGTTTCCGGGACCCCCGTTAAGGTCGAACTGACGGTCAGCACCGGTGTGGAGACAGAAAAAATTCCAGATCTTGTTAACACCGAATATCGTGCTGCAATCATCAAATTGGAGAATTTGGGATTCAAGGTCGAAGTGACCAATGAGACGTCTTCCACCATCACGAAGGACTATATCATTCACATCAGCCCGTCTCCCAATGAGTCGGTTGCAAAGGGGTCTACAGTGTATCTCACAGTGAGTTCCGGACCCAATGCAACGTATGTTACAATGGAAAGCTTGATTGGATTAACGCAG
This sequence comes from Oscillospiraceae bacterium, assembly GCA_050944035.1. GTDB lineage: Bacteria > Bacillota > Clostridia > Oscillospirales > Oscillospiraceae > JBMNQH01. The sequence continues at coordinate 169,924 of JBMNQH010000001.1, forward strand.
AGTGCAGCCAACACAAGGCTGGAATTCTTAAATCTGGTGTTAGGTGATGTGGGGACTGTAACCGATGACAGCGTCAGCGAAGGAACCGTTGTCTGGCAGAGTGTTTCCCCTGGAAACAGTGTGGAAGAGCGTTCTAAAGTGGATATCAAAATTGCCGTACACAGCGCTGAAGAATCGGATGAACCAGACGAATCGGATTCTGCCAATGCGAGCGATAACCGAAATAACGACGATACAGAAGGAACCGGGCGTGATTCTGAGGGCGAAGCACCGACGGTTAACAATTCGATGCGATCCGTGAATCATACGGAGGGGAATTGATATGCCGCAGGGAACCATTGTCAAGGCCCTGAGTGGATTTTACTATGTCAGTGTTGACGGGGAGACCGTTGCCTGTCGGGCAAGGGGAAGGTTTCGAAAAGATGGCATGTCGCCTATGGTCGGTGATGTTGTGGCCGTTGATGTGGCAAATGGAACCGGTACCGTCACAGAAATTTTGCCGCGGAGAAATGCCTTCGTGCGTCCGGCTGTAGCAAACATTGACTTGCTGGTGATTATTGCGGCAGCTGTAATTCCCGTTACAGACCCTTATCTGATTGACCGCGTTATAGCCATGGCGGAGCACAGCAACTGTGATGTTTTGCTCTGTATCAATAAGGGCGATCTCAATTCAGGTGATACCCTGTATCGAATTTATCACGCTGCCGGATTTCATACCATTCGGACCAGTGCTGTGTCTGGCGAGGGAATTGCAGAACTCCGTACAGCAATTTATGGGAAAACCTGTGCCTTTACTGGAAATTCCGGTGTTGGAAAGTCCAGTATTCTGAATGCAATTGCCCCCCAATTTTGTATTCAGGTCGGCGAAGTTAGTGAAAAGCTGGGTCGCGGCAGGCATACCACGCGGCATGTAGAGCTGTTTGACCTCGGTGGAAATACCTTTATTGCTGATACGCCCGGCTTTTCATCCTTTGACAATGAAAAGACAGAGCCTATCCGCTGTGAGGAATTACAATATGCGTTTCGAGAATTTCGGCCATATCTCGGGCAGTGCCGGTTTCGAGACTGTGCGCATTTGAAAGAGCCCGGTTGTGCAGTGCTGGAAGCTTTGGCTGAACAGAAGATCGAAAAAAGCCGCCATGACAGTTATGCCAGGTTGTATGATCTGGCATCCAAGGTAAAAGATTGGGAACTCAAATAACAAATTCAATTTCAGGTACCGCAGATTCAATCTGCGGTACCTTTTTATTGCAAAAAATCGGGGCATATCCGGAAATTGATGCGTATACTGTAATGATACCGGGAAAACAGTATGGTGGAGGTGAGATCTGATATGTGGCGAAAATGTGGAATGCCCAAGAAGATCGGATGCCTGGCAATCCTGATAGGGATCACAATTCTGCTTTCTCTGATTTTTCCGCCCGGCTTTTGGTGGTTTGTCCTTGGGGTTGTACTGATTGCGTGCGGAATTGCATTCTTGAAATCTTGCAGACGGAGGTAATTATGAAGATTGTAGTATTGAAACCCCCAAAATTTCTTCGGGGTTTGCTGGCAACGATTCTGGGCGGAAAGCGGTCATAAACAACAGACAGCAGACATAGGCTGTACAAAAAACAGCAAGGAGAGACGAAAGCATGGAGATTACGCTTGCAGCCAATCGGGTCGATTGTTATGAACGGATCGGAAAAGGGGCGATGGTCAGCGAGGAAACAGCAGAATGTGTAGTATCAGATCTTCTGCCGGATATTGCCGGAATTTTGGATGCAGACGGTTGGATTGCGCTACAGACCAAGTCTGCTGATTTGGGAAAAATCAGTGTTACAGCTGCAATTACAGCCACGGTTTTATACCAGCCGGACGACGGCAGCCCCATCCGGCGGCTCAGTCTGAATATTCCTTACAGTGCAGCATTTGAGATGCCGGAAGCCGATGACCAGTGCATTCCAATTGTTCAACTGGAGATTGAATCCGTGGATGCACGGATTTTAAATCCTAGAAAAGTCTTGGTTCGTGTTGGCATTCGCTCTTCTGCGGAATGCTATCGCAGCGGTGTGCTGGAGTTGCCCCATGCAGTACCAGAGGATACGCCGGGCAGTATTCGGACATTGGATGCGAGCTGTGATTTTACCCGGGTGACTGGTGTGCGGGAAAAGACCTTTGTGATCTCGGATGAGAGCCAGGTTCCAGTGGCACTTCCTCCCATTGGAGAAGTACTCAAAAGCCGGATAGAGGCAATGGTGGAAGACGTAAAACCGATCGGGAATAAACTGGTATTCAAAGGCAATGTTCATACTACCATTCTGTATGCAGCAATGGATGGGGGAGAACCTTGTGTGTATGACTGTACGACGGCATTTTCTCAGATTATAGAGATGGATGTTATTACAGAGTACCCGCTGGCGGATATTTCTCTGATGTCCACAGCGGCTTATACAGAACTGCTGGACAATGCCGGGGATCGTCGGAGAATCGGATTGGAACTGCATTTTGTTGCACAGGTAGTTTGTAGAGAGGCGGCACAACTGAATTACATAGAAGATGCCTATGATCCAGGACATATTCTGTCCTTGCAGACGGAAACAAGGCAGTTCCATACCTGTCTGCGCCAGATCACACTGCGGGAATCTGTACGGGAACTGGTGGAAACACAGACCAGCGTTCAGGAAGTGTTGCATGTATATGCCATACCGGGGACAGTGGCGATAGAGAACGGTGTTGCCAGTTGCCCGCTCAATGTACAGATGCTGTACCGCAATGAGAGTGGTGCTGTCTGCCGTATCGGCGCACGTTACACCGTACAGAGCAGCCAGGAGTTGGAAGAAGATGCCGGGCTTCTGATCCGAAGTGTGCATTGCGGAGAAGCATACGCTGCACCGGCAGCGGGCGGCATTGAGTTGCGTGTTCCGGTAGAGCTGTTTGGAGAAGTCTTTCTGGAACGAACTGTTACAGCGGTGACAGAGATTTCATTTGATGAGACACAAACGGAAGAAGAGCAGCAAACACGCCCTTCACTGTATTTGCTGTATCCGGATGCCTCCGATACCGTTTGGAAACTGGCAAAACGCTATGGTTCCACACCGGAATTGATTCGGGTTGCAAATGAGATGGAGGAAGAAGAGGAACCAGGTGAGACACTGCTTTTGATTCCGCGTGCCAGTATATAAGAGAGAAGAATACAGAATTTTTTCTCCTGTACTTGCCATCGATATCTGGGCATGGTATAATGAATCGATCTTAATTATTAAACTGGGATAGGAATTTGCTTCTTGTTGTTTTTGCAGGAAGAAACGTTATTTTTATAATGATGTATTTCTTTTGTCTCAGAAATTACACATAGGAGATGTTACTATGTCCGGACATTCCAAGTGGCATAATATTCAGAAAACCAAAGGCGCTGCAGATGCAAAGCGCGCACAGACATTTACCAAGATTGCTCGTGAAATGATTGTTGCGGTCAAAGAGGGCGGCAGCGGCGACCCGGCCAACAATTCCCGTTTGGCCACTGTTATCACCAAAGCAAAAGCGGCCAATATGCCCAACGACAATATTAAGCGTACGATTGAAAAGGCGCTTGGCAGCAGCGATACTTCCAATTTCGAGAGCATTACGTATGAAGGATATGGTCCCAGCGGTGTCGCCGTCATTGTAGAAACCATGACTGACAACCGTAACCGTACGGCCTCTGAAGTTCGCCATTATTTCGATAAGTATGGAGGAAAGATGGGTACTTCCGGCTGTGTTTCCTGGTCCTTCGATAAAAAGGGCGTAATCGTTATTGACAACGAAGAGGAAGAGTTGGATGAAGAAACCGTTATGATGGACGCACTCGAAGCTGGCGCTGATGACGTGGAACCTGATGCACAGGTATTTACGGTTTATACCGATCCCGATGCATTTCAGGAGGTTGCTTCGATTCTGGAGAAGAACTATAAGTTTCTGTCTGCACAGGTTGAAATGGTTCCGCAGAATGATGCCACGCTTACAGATGAGGACGATATCAAAAACATGCAGAAAATGCTCGACATGTTCGAGGAGAATGACGATGTTCAGAACGTCTGGCATAACTGGCAGGAGTAAATTTAGAGTTTTTATAAAAATCACCCTTTTGCGTTCTCGCAAAAGGGTGATTTTTTAGATATCAGGATTAAATTGCAGATTCCAGTAATTGTTTTGTGTACGGATGCTTTGGGGAGTGATAGATTTCATCAACAGTTCCCATCTCAATAATTTGTCCGTCATTCATTACAGCGACACGGTGACATACAGCTTGAATAACGTTTAGATTGTGAGAGATGTAGAGAATTGAGATTCCTAATTCCTTTTGTTTCTGTTTAATGAGAGATATAATCTGTGCCTGTACCGATACATCTAACATAGAAGTTGGTTCATCGCATATTAACAGATGTGGGTTTAATTGAAGCGCCCGGATAATAGAGATTCTTTGTGCCTGTCCACCGCTTATCTCATGTGGATATTTTTCCATTTGATCTCTAGATACACCAATACTGTCCAGCATATCACATACCATTGCCCGCTCTTCTGCTTGATCTTTTGCAAGATGAAACAATCTGATGGGTTCGGCACAGCAGTCATATATTGTGAAACGGGGATTGAATGTCATCTGTGGATTCTGGAAAATCATCTGTATTTCCTGGCGCATTTGCAGCCATTCTCTTTTTCTCAGCTGCGTTAAATCCATCCCATTATAAATAACATTGCCGGTGTCGGGTTTTAGAAAGCCCATGATTATTTTTGAAGTTGTGGTTTTGCCACATCCACTACCACCGATTAAGCCCAATATTTCTCCATCTTGGATTTGAAAGCTCACATCTTTTACGGCCTCTGTCTTTTTATTCCGCCAAAATCCAGAGATATAGCTTTTATATAAATGATTAACTTCCAACATCCTGTCATCCTCCAATATCAGATAGTTCTGTGCTGCGAATACATTTAACCACATGATTGTGTTCCAATGTGATATCATGAGGAACTGTGGTTCTGCAAGCCTCTGTGGCATACGGGCAGCGTGGGCTGAAACGGCACCCTGCAGGGAGATCAGTGAATGCAGGCATAAAGCCTTTCATGGTCTGAAAGCCATAAGCAGGTGTAGAGGCAATCAAGCCTTGTGTATAAGGATGGCGGGGATGCTCCAGAACGTCTGCGGTGGTTCCAACTTCAACGATTTCGCCTGCATACATTACGGCGACTCGATCCGCAAGACGTCTCGACAGCGGAATGTCGTGCGTAATCAACATCATTGCACAGTTCCTCTCCTGCTTTAGAGAAGAAAGAATTTCCAAGACATCTTTGCGTAGAGCCCAGTCAATTGCTTTGGTTGGTTCGTCTATCACCAGTAAATTTGGATGGGTGATAACCCCCATGGAGATTAAAACACGCTGACACATACCGCCAGACAGTTCGCAGGGATAGTTATCGTATACGGAATCACCCCTGGGGAATTTCAGCTTACGGAATATCTGCATAACGTTGGAACGAACAGAAGCTTTGGTGTTTTCCTTGCTATGTTTTTTCCCAAGAATACATTCTGAAACCTGTGTACCAACTCTCATCAATGGATTCAGTGAGGTGGAAGGACTTTGCGGGACACTCATAATCTCAGAACCCCGAAGTCCGCGGTATGCCGAATCACTTCTATGCAGGATATCCTGTCCGTTATAAAAGATATCTCCGGACGCAATTGCATTGTCCGGCAGCAAGTGCAATACCGCACTGCCTGTTACAGATTTTCCGCAGCCTGTTTCTCCAATGATACTGAGTACTTCATTTTGGTAAATATCCAACGTTAAATGGTTGATGATATGAACTGGTTTTTTTTGTACAAGAAAACCGATACATAGATCTCTTATCTGTAATAACTCTTTCATAGTTGTTTCCTATTCTGCGGCGATGGATTCCCGCATCCTTGGGTCAATTAGATCTCGCAGACCATCGCCAAGCATATTAAATGACAGTGCGGAAAATGCAATGGCGAGGCCGGGGAAGAGTGACATCCAATAGGAGAAACGGAGATAATCTTTGCCGTCGCTGATCATAGCGCCCCAGTCCGGAGAAGGAGGCTGTGCCCCCAGTCCAAGGAAGCTCAGGGAAGCACAGTACAAAATAATACTACCAATATCAAGGGACATGAGAATTAGAATTTTAGAGACGACATTGGGGAGCAGATAGCGAAATATGATCTGGATGTTGGTATTTCCCATGGATCTGGCCGCTTCAATAAACTCCGCATTTTTCAATAATACGACTTCACCACGCGCCATTCTTGCATACCGTGTCCACTGGATACACGAGATTGCGATGACAAGATTTCTCTGTCCGCTTTTACCGAGCATAGTAGAGATTGCCAGTGCAAATACAATGGTAGGGAATGCAAGGAATATATCAACGATGCGCATAATGACCGCATCTGTTTTTCCACCGGTATAGCCGGAAATGAGGCCGATCAATGTTCCACCAATTGCGCTGATGATAACCACCAGAGCGGCGGTTGTCAGAGAGAGTCTGGAACCTTCAATGACACGGCAGAGGATACATCTTCCCATGTTGTCCGTGCCAAAAGGATATTCTACACATGGCTTTGTAAAGGCATTGGACAGATCCATGTGTGTTGGATCATGAGTCTGTAAAAGTGGTGCAAATATCGTAATCAGCACAAGAAATGCACAACAGAGAGCACCAAAAAACAGAATAATATTTTTCCTGCTTAGGAAATCGATCAGATGATTCACTTTGTTTTTCATATTTTATGCCTCACCCGTATATTTTACGCGAGGATCTATGCAAGCATAGATGAGATCTACAACCAGATTGATAAATGCATAGCCAAATGAGATTAGAATGACACAACCCTCGATCATGGGGAGATCCTTGGAATTGATTGCGTTGATAAACAGGTCACCGACCCCCGGCCAGGCAAAGATATTTTCGATAACAACAGCGCCACCAAGAATATGTCCAATTTGAAGTCCGATGATTGTGATAATTGGCGGTATTGCATTTCTGAAACCGTGGTGAAGAATAACCTTTCCCCTGCTTAAACCCTTTGAACGTGCAACAAGCATATAGTCTTGATTTAATACATCCAGCATACTGGAACGCAGCATTCGTGTTGTGGCAGCTGTCATACCGACAGATAGTGTCAGTGCCGGAAGAATAATACTGTTGGGAGTATTCATTCCACTGGTAGGAAGCCAATTCAGGGTGATCGAAAGCAGAACAATCCCCATGATTGCAAGCCAGAAACCGGGAAAGGAGGACAGGGCAAGCGTTATAATTCTACTGAGATGATCGAACAGCTTATTGTGCTTTAATGCACTCAAGATTCCAAGCGGCAGCGCAATGATCAAAGAGAGCAGACAGGCAATGCCGCCGAGCCGCAGCGTATTGGGAAGCCGAATCCGAAGCATTTCTTTAACGGGCATATCATATTTGTATGACGTGCCAAAATTCCCGCGGACAATGTTTCCTAGCCATTCAAAATACTGTACGATGATGGGTCTGTCCAAATCAAACTTGGTTCTGATAAAATTTAATGTTTCTTCGCTGACTGCCTCCGGACCATCTCTTTCAATGATAATGGCAGTAGCGGTGTCTCCTGGAGTTACATGCACTGTAAAATAGGTCAGCGTTGCAACGGCCCAAAGGACAACTAAAATGGCAATGATGCGCCGTAGTATGTATTTACCCACTTTGCTTCTCCTGATAAAAAAGTTAACGATGTTACAATGCGAGGTCGGAATAAACGACCTCGCATAATGAAAAAACGATAGGAAGTGATGGAGAGAGTTATTTCAGGTCGGTTGAATACGGTACGATGAAGTCGTGAACGGCTGCACTATATTCGAACCCTGTTACATCAGAGTTCATTGCAAATACAGCACCGTAAAGCGCAACAGTATAGATTGCAGCATCTTCCTGTGCAAGAGCCTGTGCCTGACGGCTCAACTCATACTTTTTTTCTATATCTGTTTCGGCTTTGCACTCTTCCAGCAGCTTGTCCAGTTCGGGATTGCTGTATCCTGCCAGTTTTGCGTTGTTGGATTCGGAGTAATAGTACTGATACAGGTAATAGGATGCAGAGGGAATATAGCCTGTTGCAGCAGAACTCAGATACAGATCATAGGCACCGGAGGACTGGGCGTCAGACAGGGCAGTGCCATCCAAAACCTCGACTGTTGCATGGATGCCAAGCTTTTCAAAATAACCTTGTGTTGCCTGAACAATCAGCGGATTGCCGGGACGTCTGGAACCAGTGACAATATTCAGTGTGACCTCTTCTCCATTGTATTCTCTGATATCATCCCCGTCGGAATCTTTAAAACCAGCATCATCCAATAATTGTTTTGCCTTTTCAAGATCGTAATCGTAGGTATCTACCTCAGCATTATTCCAGGGAACATCATCCATAAAAATGCCATTTGGTACACCGCCAACGCCCAAAAGGACATCATTTACGATCTCTTCACGGTCAATTGCATAGATCAGCGCTTTGCGCACATTTGGATCGGCAAGATATTCCTTGTTGAGGTTGTATGTATAGAAATAGGTACGAGCAGTATTGAACTTCAGAACATTCAGATCAGGATTATCCTGCAAGGTGTAAAGATCTGTGAAAGGAACATCTGTGACAACATCAACCTCGCCGTTTTGTACGGCAAGAGAACGTGTGCTGGAATCAGAGATAGCTCTGATCTCACGTTCCTGGATGCTGCTGTCCTGTTCGCCACCCCAGTAATCCTCAAAGACATCACAGGAGAAATCACCGGTAGAGACGTCGAAGTCTTTGTACTTAAAGTAGCCGGTACCGATTGGCTTAACGAAGTTACCGTCTTTATCCACAGATGACGGTGCAACAATAGCAGCTGCGACATTGGTGAGTGCTTCAGGGATTTCACCAGTCTTGATATTCGTGTTGAGCTGAACGGTATACTCGTCAATGACGTCGACAGACTCAATAGCGGTGTACGCAGTAAAGCTGCTGTTTTCCTTTGCAGCGCGTTCAAAACACCATTTTACTGCGTCTGCATTAAAGTCGCTTCCATCATGGAATTTGACATCTTCGCGCAGTTTGATTTCCCAAGTGAAATCACCAGTGCGTTCCCAGGATGTTGCCAGCGAGGGAGTGAGCTTAAAGTTGGAGTCCACATTTACCAAGGTTTCAACAACTTGTGCAACCTCTTTCAGCATTGTAGCTCCATCGCCGTCGCTGATATCCAATGTTGTGACTGTGGATGGAAACACCAGGCGCAGAACCTTGTTTTCACTGGTTTTCGCATCTTCTGTTGTTGCATTAGTTGTTTTGTCATCAGATGCTTTGTTGGTGGAATCTCCACCGCCGCAACCTGCTAACATGCTCAGTGTAAGCACACCGCAGAGTGCAAATGACAGCCATCTTTGTTTGGTTTTCATAATGAAATGATCCTCCTTTTTTTATCTCAACAAAGTAAAATACAGTTGTTGCATTTTATTTTTTACCGATGAATGCAAACCAGTTTTCCCGATCACTTGATACCATGTGGCAACCGGGCATAGGATTGATCGTTGCATTCTGGAAACCGACGTCTGCAAAAACAGAGAGAATTTCCTCACGACTGGCATTTCCAAAGGGATATTCCGCCACCTTGGTTTCAGCGGCGTAGGTATCCATGGAATTGCAGCGGATTCCATCCTCTTCAAGTTCGTTAATGGCAATGACTTTTCCGCCAGGTTTTAAAACGCGGTACCATTCCTTGATTGCGTTCTGCGGTTCACTGAGTGTCCAGAGGAGACGGCTGTTGATAACAATATCAACGCTGTTATCTTCAACCGGCAGCTCCATAGCGTTTCCATAGATAAAATTTACATTTGTATTCTGTTCTCTGGCATGGTCAATAGCAATTCGCATCATACCTTCGGACAGATCAACGCCAGTCACGTTGGAATATCCGGCACTTCCGAGCATGTTGGCAATCATACCGGTGCCGGTTGCAATATCCAGAATCCGCAGCTCTTTATCATCTCCGATAAAATCTGAAAGAATAGTTTGCCAGACGGGAATATTTGCCAAAGCGTGTTCGGCTTCATATCTTGAAGCAGCGTGATCCCAAAATTCTGCGATACCCATTGCCTCAATATGCCGTTTGGTGACAGGCTTTTTTCCAATCAGTACATACCAGGTTTGGTAATCGAACTCTGGACGTGTCAAACCCGGCAATTTCCTGATTTCTACATCAACATATCCATTTCTCAGCAGTAAATCCTTTAGTTCTTCCATGCTGGCGTCTCGAACTTCCAACTGTTTATCCACTTCTTCTCCATAATAGGAAGTGGAATGGGCAGAAGTTGTTAAGCCGGCCTCGTCGTCCATACGATTGAAGCAGAAGATTGCGCCTCCAGGCCGAAGCACACGGAACCACTCTTTGATCATGTCGTCCGGATGGATGAGTGTCCAAATCAGACGTGCATTGACGATATAATCTACGGTGTCATCCATCAAGGGTAACTCCATGGCATTTCCCAGCATGTACATCGCAGAAGATGCACATGCTGTTGCATGGCGTACACCATTTTTCATCATTTCTGTTGAAATATCCATTCCCACAGTGGGATATCCCAGTTTTGCGGTCATGTTCGCAAGGAAACCGGAACCAGTACCGAGATCAAGAACATTTTTGTTTTTGTCTGATCCAAGCAGCTGTTCCAGTGTTGTCATCCATTCTGAAGCGATTTCAGTGTCATGATCTTTGTCAAATACGGCTGCCTGTTTGTCCCAGTATTTGGCAATGGTTTGAATTGCTGTGTTTGTCTCCATCGTTTCCTCCTTTTACGTGTGAAGTCTGAGCTGTCAATGAATTTTCTAGTACTGTTTGGTGTCGAAAAATTGAAGCTTGAATCTAAAATAGATGATTTTATATTCGTCCGCAAGCCTGGTAGGGGGATATTTTTTTAAAAATTTTGTCTGTCTGAAACAAAGCGTTGGCAATTTGAAATAGGCAGCTTTGAATACAGAGAGAGTGGATTGCAATATGCGCAATTTTGCGCAAAAAGAATAGAAAAGAAAACATTTTAGGTCAAAAAATTGAAAAATAAATCAGATTGCAACCCCCTGTGGGGGTTGTAGACCAGCTTGTTAGATGATATTATTAAAAAAATGTGAATTTTCTGAGAAGAAATTTCTTGAGAAGGGGAACAAAAATACAGATATGAATGAATGGAATCGAAAACTGCTTGAATTGACCTCCAAGCAGTGGATTGATGCAATGAACAGTACTGATAATTTCAGTGCAGAAATACGATCCAAGGAGGCTGTTGACAGACATTCGAATGGAGATATTTCTTCTTTTAACGCCTGTATGGGCAGCAGTGTAGAACGTGTGGAGAAAGCACTTGCATGCATTGCAAAGCGTGGGTATGTCAGTGCAGATATGGATGCCTTGGATATTGGCAGTGGAAATGGTGTCTTTACGCTGCCGTTTGCAGAACAATACAGACATGTTACTTCTTTGGATATTTCCAGTAATATGCAGGATGAAATCCGCCGCAGAGCTGCTGAACGAGGTTTAACAAATATTGATTACCTGAATGCAGACTGGAAGGATCTGGATTTGGATGCATGGAATCTTAAGGACCAATATGATCTGGTGTTGTGCAGCATCAATCCCCGAGGTGTTCAAAATTATGAGACTTTGAATAAGATGAATCTGGCTTCCAGAGGTGGTTGCTGTTTGATGACGTTTGCAGGACGCAGTGAAAGCAATCATAAACGGAACTTACAGCAGATCATTCTTGGACGAACCCTGGGTACAACGGGGGGAAATGATATTATCTTCCCCTTTAACATGGTGTATCACATGGGTGGAGAGCCGGATATGGCTTATACTACTGTAGGCTGGGAACACAGGCAAAAGCCGGAAGATGCAATAGAAGGCATCTGCTATAGTTATTGGCGTTTTGCTGATATTACAGATGCGATCAAAAGTAAGATATCGGAATATGTATATGCCAATCTTGAGGACGGCGCATATGTGGATCGTGCTGAAAATTTGATTGGTATTATGGTGTGGGATGCATGGAAAACAAAGAACAACGGCTTGGTGTAAAGAAACTGTCCATGGCCGCAAAGTATCTGCTCCGTGCAGCCGGACTGATTTTTGCGATTATCAGTATCAATTTTTTGCTTATCCATTTTATGCCTGGTGATCCTTTGATACATATTCTGGGTGACGAGCAGTATTTTACATTATTGAACCAGTTTCCGGAAAAGCTTGCGGAAGTGCGGGCGCAGTATTCTCTGAATGGCAGCCTGTGGCAGCAGTATATCCATTATCTTTGGCAGGTGATCACTCTGCAGTTTGGTCATTCCTATATCGGCGGAGAAAGTGTTGTTTCCATCGTTCTTTTCCGTATGAGGTGGACTATTACGCTCTCTCTGTGTGCGATTGTGATTTCCGCTCTGATCGGTGGCTCTCTCGGCGTTCTGGCTGGATATCACAAAGGCGGGAAGCTGGATTCTGTTCTTACGGCAATTTTTCTGTTTCTGGAGACGATTCCTGCAAACTGTCTTGCACTGATTCTGCTTGTCGTATTTTCATATAAACTGAGATGGTTTCCTGTAGGAGGCATGGTTTCCGGCGGACTGATTGGGTGGAAACGAATTGTTAGTATTCTGCACCATATGGTTTTGCCGGTGTTGGTTTTAAGCCTTTTCAGGACTTCATCGAATTTCCTGCTGATGAAAAGCTACGTTTCCCAAATCCGTGAAGAGGACTATATTACAGTGGCGGTTGCAAAGGGTATCTCCAAAACACATGTGCTGTTCCGTCATGTTCTTCGGAATGTACTGGTGCCCTTTGTTACAACACTTTGCCTTCAAATCGGACATATTCTTTCCGGTTCTATGCTCATTGAAGTGGTGTTCTCTTGGAAGGGGATGGGGACATTGATTTACGATGCAGTAAACAACCGTGACTATCCAACGGTACAAATGTGCTTTTTGCTCATTGCGATCTGTGTTGTGCTGTTCAACTTCATATCGGACATGCTTTGCATGTACATAGATCCCAGAATACAGGATGGTATGAAAAATGAATAAAAAAAGATTGCCTCCAAGTATTGTTGTCGGATCTATAATCCTGTTATTTTTTCTTTTGATCGCAGTTTTTGCGAAGCAGCTTATGCCTTATCAGTTGGACGAGCTGTTCTCTCCCTATCAACGACCCAGTGCAGCGCATCTTCTTGGTACAAATGATATTGGACAAGATATTTTCAGCGAGCTGATTCTTGGCACCAGAGTAACCCTGCTGACGGGTACGATTGCGGCCTTCTTTGTTATTCTGATCGGAACATCTGTTGGTGTGATCGCCGGTTATACAGGTGGTATTGTAGACAGAATGCTTTCGTCGCTGACTTCGGTGTTTATGGCGATTCCTTCTCTCCCATTTACTATTGTATTGGTAACATTCCTGGAGCCAAGTGTCTGGAATATTGTAATTGCCATTTGTTTGACCAGTTGGACATCCACCGCACGAGTGGTTCGCTCCAAGGTAGCAGAACTGAAGGAACAACCGTTTGTTAAAATAGAAGAAACCCTCGGCCAGCGCAAAAGCTATATTATGGTACATCATATTTTGCCGAACATCAGTGAAATTATTCTGATGCGTTCGACCCTTGCCGTGTCCTCTGCGATGTTGACCGAGGCCAGCATCAGTTTTCTGGGGCTGGGTGTGTACAATCAAAAAAGCTGGGGCAGTATTCTTTACTATGCATTCCAGCGCAATGGGGTTGTTGCCAATTTTTATTGGTGGTATGTGCCGCCGATTGTTTGTATCAGTTTATGTATTTTTGCATTTGTCTTGATTGGCTATTACGGCGTCGGTTCCAGAAGTGAAACCGACAGAAATGGATATTCGGTGCAGGAATGATAGAACTTAAGAATCTTTCGGTTCAATTTGCGAGCGGCGTCAAAGCCGTTGACAACGTAAATCTGACGGTGCCGGATGGAAAAACCACCGTTGTAATTGGAGAATCCGGCAGTGGAAAAAGCGTTATGCTATCGGCAGTTTTGCGGATTCTTCCAGTATCTGCACAGGTGTCAGGCAGCATTATATTCGATGGAATTGAGCTGCTAACGCTGAGTGAAAAAGACATGAAAAATCTTCGCGGTGAGCGGCTGGCGTATATTCCGCAGGGGAGCGGAATTAGTATGAATCCTCTTCTAACTGTTGGATATCAGATTGCGGAGCCCTTGATAGAAAAAAGAGCGATGTCAAAAAAACGGGCGTTTTCTGCGGCTGTTGACTGGATGAAGCGTCTGCACTTGGGAAATGAAGAACGATTGGCTTCCGCTTATCCGCACGCTTTGAGCGGCGGTATGCGGCAGCGCGCATTGATTGCCATGGGGGCGATTACAGGTGCGCCGCTCCTTCTTGCCGATGAACCGACAAAAGGGCTTGACAGCGAACGGGTTGATACAGTTACGGAGTTGTTTCGTACATTGAAGGATCGTACCTTGCTTTGTGTAAGTCATGATTTGAACTTCGCAAAATCCATTGCGGATTATGTATGTGTTATATACGCATCACAAGCTGTGGAGAACTGTACCTGTGAAGCATTTTTCAACAATCCACTGCATCCGTATTCCCGTATGACGCTGGAAGCCATGCCGGAAAATGGACTGAAAGCACAAATGGGGTTTGCCCCGACCCATGAGGAGTTTTCCCGCTTGGGTTGCCATTTTTATGATCGCTGTCCACATCACATGGAACGATGTAAAGTGGCGCCGCCGATGATAGAAAAAGATGGAAGAAAGGTGAGGTGCTGGATCTATGCGGATTAGTGCAGAACATATCTCCTTTTCTTATCACAATAAAAAATCATCAAACCATGTCCTGGACGACGTCAGTTTATCTTTAAACAAAGGAGAAACGGTCGGATTGCTCGGAAAAAGCGGTTGTGGAAAGTCCACGTTTGGAAAAATACTGTGTGGCTTACAAAAACCGGTTTCCGGTCATGTGATCTATGAGGGGCAAACACTGGGATATCCGTTCCGGAAAAAAGCTCGCCGCGAAATTCAGGTTTTGTTTCAACACCCGGAAAGCTCTTTTAATCCCCGTTTGACGCTGCTGGACAGCCTGCGGGAGGTGTACCGCCTTTACAATATTCCATTTTCTGTGCGCACAGTCTGTCAAATGCTGGAACCTTTTGGAATTTACGAGGGGCACATAAAACGGATTCCGACGCAGCTTTCAGGCGGCGAATTGCAGAGGATTGCACTGGCAAGAGTGTTGCTGGCAGAGCCAAAGGTGCTTGTGTTGGATGAGCCCACCAGTATGCTCGACAGCATTTCTCAGGCTCAGGTTATTCGAATGTTGATGGAATTGCAGAAGAAAAACGGTATGAGCTATCTGTTTATTACGCATAACGAAACTTTGTGTGAAATTGCGAGCGATCGCATTTTTATAATAGAAGATAAAAAATTGATTGAAAGGACGTAGACCAATGCGCAAAAGACTCGTTGCAATAATTTTGTGTCTCTGTATGTTCGCATCCCTGCTCTGTGCCTGTGGAGACAACCCTTCCAGTAAAACCAGTGATTCAAATTCTGAATCCGAAAGCAAGCATGTTAAAGTATTGAGAATCGGAACCACCTACGCCAATGATTCTTTTACGGTATTTAGTACAAACGGCGCTTTTGGAAGAATGAACTACCATAACTTTACCAATTTGACGTTCTGGACCTTCGACGAAAATAACGAACTCACATCTGACGGTTGCTTTTTCAGAAGTTGGGAAGTCAGCGAGGACAATACACAGCTTACTTTGACCTATGACCTGACTGACTTGTATTGGCATGATGGCCAGCCGGTTACGGAGGACGATATTTTATTTACATTCGATTTTTGGAAGGCGCAAAACTATCCTTTGTTCCTGCATGTTGAAAGTGTCGAACTGCTTGGCGACAATACCTGCCTTGTTACTCTAGATTCCGCAATGGCGTTTTCGTTTATGAATCAGACCACGCAGATGTATCCTATTATGCCGAAACACATTTGGGAAAATGTGGAAAACCCTGCTGAATACGATGGCGACGACAAGTCCATCGGATGTGGTCCCTATAAGCTGGTCAGTGTAGATGCCGATGCGCAGGTTTCCTATTACGATGCAGTTGAAAACTATCCTCTCGGTGAGATCACTGTGGATAAGGTTGAACTGCACAGCTATGACAACGAAGCTTCTTTGATCCAGGCGATGATTAATAATCAAATTGATGCCATGTACGGTTATTCTGACGGTCTGGATACCACGTTGCTTCCCCTCATTGAGAATATTGAGGAAATTGATCCGGGTCAGAGCCTGAACTCTGCGACCTATCAGATGATGTTCGGATTCAATCAGTATCCCACAAGCGAACTGCCCATCCGACAGGCGATTGCGTATTCCCTGGATTATGAGCTTCTACGCGATACCTTGGCAGGGGACTATGGTCAGATTGCTTCTACCGGCGCTGTTTCTCCTGTTTGCCTGGGTCAGGATGACAGTCTGCCACTCAATACCCGAGATTTGGAAAAAGCCGCTCAGATTCTGGATGATGCTGGTTATATAGACGTTGATGGTGACGGTTTCCGTGAACTGCCCGATGGTTCCCAGATGAGTATTCGAATCGGTCTGCAAAACGCGGATGATCTCTACAAACGGAATGCGGAAATTATCCAGACCAATCTGGCCGAATCCGGTATCCGCGCTGTTGTGGACGAAGAAACCATTTCGAATGCAGACTATCGTACAGCACAGCGTATGGAGGGTCAGTATGACCTGTGGCTCAGTATGACAACTGTTGGTATGGCGACCTGGGGTGGTGTCGCACACTATGCGGCTTCTGTTACAATTACATCTGGTCAACGTTTTGGTACCTATGCCGACCCAGACTATCTGGCAGCCTATGAGGCCATGAACAGTGCGCAGAACTATGATGAGTATGTGGCAGCCTTTAAGGACATTCAGCAGATGAACGCCGAAGATATCCCCGTGATTGCTTTTGCAGTTACAAGTATTTTCTATCCTTATCGCACAGATGCCATTACGGGATGGACCAATTATTCCTCCAGAGGTGTTATTAATACCGCAACTTGGTATAACGCTGTAGAGAAATAAGCCACACTAGGATATTTTCTAACTATAAAAATTGCCAACATAACAACAGCCCCGTTTGTTAAATCAAACAAACGGGGCTGTTGTTATAATTGTAAGAAAAAATTTTTGACCAAACTTAGTTTTTATTATGGTTTCTCAATAGCGTTACAATTTGTGTGACAGCATCTATTTCCTCTTCTTCCAAACCGCTGACGTCAATTTCGATCCGCTTATTCAATCCCAACAGATAATCCGTCGATACATGAAAAATTCTGGCCAGATTGATCAGAACTTCATAGGACGGATAGCGATTCCCAGACTCATAGGAAGAGACAGCACTAACCGCGACACCGACCTGATCTGCCAACTGTTTTTGGGTTAATCGTTTCTCAATCCGTAACATTTTGACTCTATTACCGAAATTCACCATTAGTGCCACCCTCTTTCACTGATAGTGTACAAGAAGATATTTCTGTTTAGGTATAATTATATACACTAAAACAGAAAATATCTGTTGAAATCAGCAGATATACGTGGTAATATTACCATGAAAAGGGGATTTGGCTATGAAGGCAATCATTTGTATAGTCGTTCTGTTGATTTCAATCTGTGCTGTTTTTATACACTCCAATATAGAAAAATCAGAACGGAGGATGCAGAGTAAAGAGACAGGTTCAACAATTGAATCTGCCTATGAAAAGATAGATGAGTGTCCCAGTACCCGTTTCTGTGAAATGGGGGGCTGTTTTGAAAGGGGAACAGAAGCGGTAATCGGTGCTTCTGGTTCATTTGAGTATTATTGCCCTGCGCATTTTGAAGAAATCACCACTGCCCGAGACGAAACGAAGAACGACTAGACCAATAAAAACCACTGCAAATTTTGAAATTTGCAGTGGTTTTGTGTTTTTATCGTGCGAGCAAGTCTGTAAGCCGGGTTCTGTATTAAACAGCCATCTATCTCGACGCACCGTTGCCGGTACGCTCTAGCCACCTCCTGAGAACGGCCGGGCCAGCCTGTGTGTTCTCCCACGGTGTTGCTCCGGATAGAGTTTACATCATCGGACTGTCTCCAGCCGATGGGTGAGCTCTTACCTCACCTTTCCACCCTTACCCGATAAAAATCGGGCGGTATCTCTCTGTTGCACTTGTCCTAGAGTCGCCTCCGGCGGGCGTTACCCGCTATCCTTGCCCTGTGGAGCCCGGACTTTCCTCACATGACAACCTTTCGGTCATCACGCGCGGCCGTCTGGCTTACTCGCGGGAATATTCTAACCCTTTGCTTTGCTCCTGTCAATGACTTTTCATAGGAGAGGACGACGGAACTACGAATTTCGGTTGAAAAACAAAAGCAGCCGCGATATAATAAATTAGTTATGTATCGTGTTGTCTGACCGCAACTCGGTCTGAAATTGAGTATGAGGTGACCAGGTTATGTCTATGTCATTGAAAGAATATATTGCCTCTTTGAAGGGAAAACGCATTGCCATCATCGGCATCGGCGTTAGCAATCGCCCTCTGATTGAAGCACTGTTGCAGGGCGGTTGTGATGTGACCGCCTGTGATAAAAGCAGTCGGGAGGCTTTGGGGGAAATGGCGGATCATTTTGAACAGCTCGGCGCAAAGCTTCGGTTTGGCCCGACCTATCTGGACGATCTGCGTTTTGATGTGATTTTCCGTACCCCTGGTATGCATCCCTTCCAGCCGGCTCTGGTGCAGGCAAGGGAACAGGGCGCGGAGATCACCAGTGAGATGGAGATTTTCATCCGTCTATGCCCCTGTAGGATTTTCGCCATTACCGGAAGCGACGGTAAAACGACGACTTCAACGGTCATTGCTGAATTGTTAAAAGCAGAGGGGTATACCGTGCATCTGGGCGGCAACATCGGTCGTCCGCTTCTGACGACGGTGGACAGTATGCGTCCGGAAGATATGGTTGTGCTGGAACTCAGCTCTTTCCAGCTGCACAGTATGCGTATGGAAGGGAAGCCGGATGTTGCCGTGATTACCAATATCGCCCCCAATCATTTGGATGTGCATCCAAGCTATGAAGATTATATTGATGCCAAGCGCAGCATCTATCTGTATCAGAAGGAAAGCGGCCGTCTGGTTTTGAATCTGAACAACGAGCACACCCGAGGCTTTGCACCGGAAGCAAACGGTGAAGTGCTGTTCTTCGGCAAGAACGCCGCGCCGAAGGATGGATACTTTTTGCAGGATGGCATGATTTACGCTGCTGAAAACGGTGTGGCGCGCGCATTTCTGTCCTCAGATGAGATTCGCATTCCCGGCGAACACAATGTGGAAAATTATATGACAGCATTCTGTGCAGTACGCGGTCTGGTCAGTGAGGAAACCTGTCACGCCGTTGCCCGGACGTTTTCCGGCGTTCCCCATCGTCTGGAGACGGTTCGTACTCTGCATGGTGTGACCTATATCAACGATTCGATTGCTTCCAGTCCAAGCCGTACCACTGCGGGGCTGCATTCTTTCCAGAAAAAGCCCATTTTGATTGCCGGTGGTTACGACAAACACATTCCGTTTGATGGGTTGGGACGTGAAATTGTCGATCATGTCAAGGCGCTGTTCCTGACCGGATTCACCGCGGAAAAGATCAAAGCGGCCGTAGGGGCTTGTCCGGACTATGACCCAGCAAAGTTGCCCGTCACGGTCATCGACGACTTTACTGAGGCTGTTCTGGCGGCCAGCGCTGCGGCGGAAGAAGGCGATATTGTTCTGCTCTCTCCAGCCTGTGCAGCGTTCGATAAATTTAAAAACTTTGCCGTCCGCGGAGAGTATTTCCGGACGATTGTCAATGGACTGGAGTAGGCAGTATGGAACTTGCGGAACTAATTTCCCGTCTGTCCTGTCTTTCCGGCCCGTCCGGTTTTGAGACGGCGGCAAGAGAGACGGCGGCAGAGCTGCTGCGCCCGTATGTGGATGAACTCCAGACGGATGCGATGGGCAATTTGATTGGGATCAAGCGTTGCGGCAAACCGTATGCTCAACGGTTGATGCTGGATGCCCATCTGGATGAAATAGGGTTTCTTGTAACCGGGATCGAAGATGGTTTCTTGCGCTTTGCCAATCTGGGCGGTGTGGATCCCCGTATGCTGCCCACACGAGAGGTGCAGGTCCTGACGGAGCCGCCGGTATTTGGAGTTATTACGACGATACCACCGGAGGCAGACAGCGACAGCAGCGCCGATCAGGCGTTGGATCCCGAACGACTGCTGATTGACGTCGGAATGGGGCAGGATTGTGCCAAAGCCCGTATTCCGCTCGGAACACCGGTTGTGTTTGCTAGTGGCTGTGAGCAGTTGAATAAGACGATGATTTGTGGAAAGGCGCTGGATGATCGCGCCTGTGTGGCAATTTTGATCCGTACAATGGAGCAACTGCAAGCTGCGGTATTGGATGTGGATCTCTATTGCCTGATCAGCACCCAGGAAGAGGTGGGACTGCGCGGAGCGGTTACCGGAACCTATGCCATAGTGCCGGATTATGCAATCGCAGTGGACGTTACCCACGCCCATACGCCCGATGCCAAACGGGAAAAAACGCTGGCAATGGGCGAGGGTGCTGCAATCGGCGTTGGTCCCAACATGAACCGCAATCTCACCAATGCGTTGATCGATCTGGCAGAGAAAGCCGGTATTGCACATCAGATTGAAGTGATTGCCGGTCACAGCGGTACCAACGGCTGGGTGATTCAGACCAGCCGCGCGGGGGTTTCTACCGCAGTGGTTTCACTGCCGATTAAGTATATGCATACGCCGGTTGAGGTCGGCTCTCTCTGCGATGCGGAATCCATTGTAGAGCTGTTAACGCAATTTATCATGCAGTGGGGAGGTGTGATCCATGGTTGATACCTTGAAAACACTCTGTTGTCTCAGCGGTGTCTCCGGTACAGAGGACGAGGTTCGCGATTACATCCTGGAGCGTGCCATGCCCTATGCCGATGCCATCCGTACCGATGCCATGGGAAATTTGCTGGTTCATAAAAAAGGGGAAAAACAGTATGCTGGAGTCTTGATGCTCTGTGCACACATGGATGAGGTCGGCCTGATCATCACCCATATTACAGAGGATGGGTATCTTCGGTTCGACACCGTCGGTGATATCGATCGCCGTGTAATCATCGGGAAAAAAGTCTATGTGGGTGTCGGCCGTGTCAGCGGTGTAATCGGTATCAAGGCATACCATCTGGTCAGTAAGGAAGAGGAACAAAAGGTTCCAAAAGTGGACGAGCTGTATATTGACATTGGCGCTGACAGCAGAGCGTCCGCACAAAAGATGGTCAGTCTGGGGGATACAGCGGTCTTTGACGACAATGTTCTCGAATTTGGCGAGGGCTTTCTCAAGGCCAAAGGGCTTGACAGCCGGCTGGGCTGTGCAGTTCTGTTAAAGCTGCTGGAAGAGTCCTTACCCTGTGATGTCTGGTTTGTGTTTACTGTGCAGGAACAAGTAGGGCTGCGCGGCGCAAAGGTTGCAGCAGCGCAATTAGAACCGAAGACAGCATTGATCTTTGACGGTGTGGTGGCTGCAGATCTTCCCGGTGTGAGCGGGACAAACCGCGTTTGTGCATTGGGGAAGGGGCCAGTCCTTCCATTTATGGACAAGGGCACAATTTATACCCCTGCCTTTACCGGCACGCTCATAACGCTTGCTGAGCAAAATGGAATCGCATGGCAGGAACAGTCCAAGATGTTTGGACGCACAGAGGCTGCAGCAATTCAACAGGCCGGCGGCGGTGTCCGTACGGCGATGATTGGCTGTGGTATCCGGTATATGCATACCCCCGCGAGTGTGGGAAGTTTATCAGATTTTGAAGTGGTGCTGAAGCTGGCGCGTCTTGCGCTTGTTGCTTTAGCGGAGGAAACGATATGAGATTGACAGAAATTTCTCCGGAGGTTTGGACGCTTTCGGAGCAGGTAGAAGCCAAGGTTGCCGGACGGTTTGCCGAGATCGACACCGTGGCCAAACAAAACACAATGAAAGTTCTGGATGCTTTCCATGAGTTCCGGGTATCCGACTCCTATTTCGCTGGAACCACGGGCTACGGCTATGATGACAAGGGACGTGACATGTTGGACGCCATTTATGCCCGTGTATTTGGCGCAGAAAAGGCGTTGGTTCGCATTGGATTTGTCAACGGCAGCCACGCCATTTCGTCTGCCCTGTACGGTGCGACAGAGCCGGGGAAAATCTTGCTTTCTGTGACCGGCACACCATACGATACCCTTCGATCTGTAATTGGCATCACTGGCGATGAACATGGTTCTATGAAGTATTATGGCATCCGCTACGATGAAGTGGCGTTAAAGGATGGCGAACCAGACTATGCCGCCATTGAGAAGGAAGCAGCCAACCCGGAGGTCAGTACTGTCATGATCCAGCGCTCCCGCGGGTATGCCAACCGCCGTGCATTGCAGATTGCCGATATTCAGCAGATTGTGAAAACGGTACGTGCTGTGAATCCCAAAGCGGTCATTTTCGTGGATAACTGCTACGGCGAATTCACAGAGACGATGGAGCCACCGCAGGTTGGGGTGGATCTGATCGCGGGTTCGCTGATTAAAAATCCCGGCGGTGGGCTCGCTCCCACCGGCGGCTACATTGCCGGCCGTGCGGATCTGGTAGATCGTGCAGCCAACCGCATGACAACGCCGGGAATTGGTGCAGAGTGCGGTTCCACGCTGGGGAATAACCGTCTGCTCTACCAGGGCTTCTTTATGGCACCGCATATCACGGCGCAGGCTCTCAAAACCGCGGTATTCTGCGCGGGGATGTTGGAAGAGCTTGGATTTAAAAGTTCTCCAGGTTCTCTGGAGCCGCGTTCTGATATTATTCAGATGATCGAGTTGCAAAGTCCGGAACGGCTGAAACGCTTCTGCCGCGGCATCCAGTCCGGCGCACCGGTGGATGCCTAT
Source organism: Oscillospiraceae bacterium (assembly GCA_050944035.1). Taxonomy (GTDB): domain Bacteria; phylum Bacillota; class Clostridia; order Oscillospirales; family Oscillospiraceae; genus JBMNQH01. The sequence goes on from JBMNQH010000001.1 coordinate 192,978, forward strand.
GTCACACCGGAACCCTGGATGATGCCAGGCTATGACGCGGAAGTCATTATGGCGGCCGGTGCTTTTATTCAGGGTTCTTCAATTGAGTTGTCCGCAGATGGCCCCATGCGTCCGCCTTACACCGCCTATTTGCAGGGCGGTTTAACCTATGAGTCGGGTCGGCTCGGCATTCTGCTGGCAGTTAGTGAAATGTTGGACGACTAGCAGCGCATATAATCGGCATAAGGGGGAATCCTTATGCCGATTTATACCCGTCAGAGGCCGCGCAGACCGTACCGCCACCGAAAGCATCCAGGGCGTCTGCTTGCTTCTGCGCTGGTTGCGAGTCTGCTTTTTATGCTGTTCTCATCCTATCGCTATTTTCGAGAATTGTCCGCTTCCATTGGAATGTCCGATGCCAGTGATCTGGTGATTGATGCGATCAATACCGCGGTGTTGGACATTATGGAGGAAGAAAATTATTCGTATAAAGATTTTGTCATGCTGAATACCGCCGCCAATGGTGAGATCACAGCAATGACCACCAATACCATTTTAATCAATCGGCTTGCCGCAGAAATTTTACAGCAGGTGTCGATAGACGCCGACTGTGGTTCATTGAATGTCAGTGTTCCAATCGGAAACCTCACCGGTTCCAGCCTGTTGTTGGGAAAGGGACCGAATATAGAGATTGAGGTCATTGTTCTGACTTCGTCCTATGCCACAGTGGAAAACCGATTTACGGACTGCGGCATCAATCAGACCAAGCACCAGCTGTTTCTGGATATGACGCTGGATATTGATATCTTAATTCCCTTGCAGACCCTTTCTACTCGGGTAACGCAGGAGATTTTGATTGCAGAAACCATTATTGTAGGGGAAGTCCCACAGATGTTTGTGAATACGGAGTGAAATACATGAATGATCGTGAAGAATTACGGGCCTTGCGGGAAACCATCGAGGCGCACAATCGGGCGTACTATGACGAGGATGCCCCGACCATTTCAGACTTTGAGTATGATGCATTGATGCGTCGACTGATCGAGATGGAAAATGCCCATCCGGACTTACAGACGCCGGACTCTCCGACCCAACATGTCGGCGGTACTCGTAACGAGCAGTTTGCGCCGGTGCGGCATATCGTACCGCTGCAGAGCCTGAACGATGTGTTTTCCTTTGAAGAGCTACAGGAATTTGGTATGCGTATTGATGGTATGTTGTCGGGAGCACATCCCTATATTGTGGAGCCGAAAATTGATGGACTGTCGGTCACGGCGGAGTATGTGAACGGTCACTATGTCCGCGGTGCAACCAGGGGAGATGGCATAACCGGAGAGGACGTAACAGAAAATTTGCGTACCATCCGCTCTCTGCCCAAGACGCTGCATGATGCACCGGCACATGTCATTGTACGAGGAGAGGTATATATGGCCCGTGATGTGTTTGAAGCGCACAACCGTCAGCGGGAGATCGAGGGGCAGGCATTGTTTGCCAATCCAAGAAATGCTGCGGCAGGTTCAATGCGGCAGCTCGACCCGAAGATTACAGCTGCGCGCAAGCTGGACTTGATTGTTTTTAACATCCAGGTCGTGGAAGAAATGGAGTATCATACCCATGCCGAAACGCTGGATGCGCTGAAACACTGGGGCTTTGATGTGGTTCCCTACCAGTGCTGTGATACGATGGAAGACTGTTGTAGGCGGATCGACTGGATTGGCGATCAGCGAGAGCAGTTTCCCTACGATATCGATGGTGCGGTGGTCAAAATTGACAGTCTGGAACAGCGTACACAGCTTGGCTCTACAGCGAAAGCGCCTCGTTGGGCGGTTGCCTATAAATATCCGCCGGAGAAAAAGGAGAGCCGGGTTCTGGACATTGCGGTGCAGGTTGGGCGCACCGGCGTGCTGACGCCGAAGGCTGTGGTGGAGCCTGTCCGTCTGGCGGGGACCACTGTGACCAATGCCACTTTGCACAATCAGGATTTTATCACCAAAATGGATATCCGCATTGGGGATACCGTGTTGATTCAAAAAGCAGGGGAGATCATCCCCGAAGTATTGAGCGTCAATTTCGATAAACGTCCGGAGGGAACCGTTCCCTATCAGTTACCGGCGGTTTGTCCGGAGTGTGGTTCTCCCGTACTGCGCGATGAAGATGGCGCTGCAATGCGCTGTACAGGCGTCGAGTGTCCGGCACAGTTGCTGCGCCATATTGCACACTTCGCGTCCAGAGAAGCCATGGATATCGAGGGACTTGGCATTTCTGTCTGTGAGTCGCTGATTCAGGCGGGGCTTGTTACCTCACCAGCGCAGCTGTATTATCTGGAGGCGGAACCAATTGCCAAGCTTGATCGCATGGGAGAGAAATCTGCGGCAAAACTGGTTGCCAATATTGCCCGCAGCAGGGAAAATGACTTGTCGCGTCTGTTGTGCGCCTTTGGGATTCGTCAGGTTGGGCAGAAGGCAGCTAAGGTACTGGCGCGCAGTTTCGGAACCCTCGATGCACTGGCGGCTACGAGTGTGGAGGAATTGACTGCCATTCCCGATATTGGTCCTATCACAGCACAGTATATCCGGGCGTGGTTTGACAACCCGCAGTCACAGCGGCAGATTGCCCTGCTGCGTGAGGCCGGCGTTAATATGACCAGTCTGGAGGAAGCGCTGGATAACCGGTTTGGCGGTATGACCTTTGTACTGACCGGTGCATTGCAGCAGTTTACCCGCGAAGAGGCCGCCGCAATGATCGAGCGTTTTGGCGGGAAGGCCTCTTCCTCTGTTTCCAAAAAGACCAGCTACGTGGTTGCTGGAGAAAAGGCGGGCAGCAAGCTGAAAAAGGCGGAACAGCTCGGCATTCCGGTACTGACGGAGACAGAATTTCTGGAGCTGGTACAATAAGAACAAATAAATAAAAAACCGTCTGTGTTTCTATGGAAACGCAGACGGTTTTTTGTTTTGCGGGAATTCAACGATCCAAGGAAACCCATATTGCGGGACGGACAGCGCCTTGAAAAGTAACAGATTCATTGCTGTAGCATTCACAGACTGAGCCATGATCGTAAAGACAATTTAAAACATATACGCTTTGACCATTGTAACAGTTAGAGCGCAGCAGTGCTTTATAGCGATAGATGTTGTCCTCTGCATATGCAGAGAGCGATGGTGTTGCTGCGGCATAGTCGCTTAGTTCCGTAAATATTTCCGCACAGTGGTGTTGTTCTATCTCATCCATATTCAGAAGAAAGATCTGGTCAATGGTGTCATTGCTGCCAATAATTTGATACTCTGCATTCTCTGCATTTACTACGGTTGTAGGGAGAATTTTTTCCTGTTCTTCACTTGTGAATGCCTGGTTCAGAAAGGTATTATTCAGCCAGCTTCGAATTGTACCGGTTCCCCATGTTACCGCTATCTGTTCTGTAGCCAATTCTGATTTGTGATACCGCAAAGCGTACTGTATTGTAATATATTCCGATGCCGCAACGGCATCCTATTCTTTGAGACACTTGTCTACTTTATTCAATTCTGTCAGCGGATCAGGATGCTGTTTTAAACCGGAGATGTGATTCATGGTGCACACTCCTAATGATTTTTATTTATAAATTCGTTGTTCTGTAAGGATAATTTAAAAATATTGTACTAAAGTATATTTTTGTTGTTAATGTATCTGCTTGCGAACATATTTGTGCTTCCGTGCATGCACGGGAATAATCTGTAGAATTTTGACCTTTGGTTTCGTTGATGTTGATAGATAATGATTTCTTGCGAAAATATAATAAGAAAATAAGAAAAATATTGACAATTAGGCGAATGTAACATATAGTAAACGCAGATAAGGAAAAGGGAGGTTTGTCTGTGAAAGTCAGTTACGATAAATTGTGGAAACTGTTGATCGACCGGAAAGTGAGTGCGGCAGAGCTGCGAAAAGAGACCAGCATGGCTCCGAACACACTGACAAAACTTCGAAAGAACGAGGTGGTGTCCATGACGGTTTTGATGAGCATCTGCGGGTATCTGAATTGTGATATTGGAGATATCTGTGAATTTGTGCAGGAATTTCTTTCCTATAAAACAGTGGATGGAAAAGTGGTTGCAACAACCATTCCGGAATCTGTGGAAGAGATTCAGCCCTACGCGTTTTCCAGTCTGGAAGAGATGCAATCTGTCATACTTCCCCAAAGTGTAAAGAAAGTTGGAAGCTGGGCTTTCTACTGGTGCAGTGCACTGCGCAGTATGATCCTGCCGGATTCCGTTACAGAGCTGGGAGACGGCGTCTTTCACCGCTGTTCCACTCTGGAAGCTGTGCACCTGCCGCCCAATATCAAACGAATTCGACGGGATCTGTTTCATATGTGCAGTGCGCTGCGCAGTGTGAATATTCCGGAGGGTGTGACGGAGATCGGGGACAACGCCTTTTCGCTCTGTCACAGTTTGACCACTTTGACATTGCCGGATTCTCTGTGCACAATCGGAGAAGCTGCTTTTTCCGGTTGCCGTGGTCTGATGGCGCTGCGTATTCCAGAGCAGGTTGTCAGCATTGGCAGTCATGCCTTTGACTGGTGCAACAGCCTGACAGCGATACATATTCCAGCGGCGGTTGCCTTCATTGGAGACTGTGCTTTTGCGGACTGCGATAATTTGGAGACCATCACGGTTGCCACGGAGAATGGCAACTATTGTGATCTGGATGGTGTGCTTTATACGGCGGATGGAGAAGAATTGCTTGCCTATCCGAAAGCGCGGGGAATGACCGGTTATGATGTAGATACACGCACAACGAAAATTCGGGAAGGCGCGTTTCGGGATTGCTATGATTTGATTCATGTTGTGCTGCCGGATTCTGTACAGCAGATTGGTGCCGGCGCTTTTTGGTGCTGCAACAGTTTGAAAACATTGGAATTGCCCGATACCATACAGCGGATCGAAAAAGAGGCATTTTGGGGCTGTCGGAATCTGACGGTTTCCGTGCGTTCTGTAGAGACTGGGAAGATCCTCTATAAAATCTGGATGGGAATGGATGGCGAGGTAATGGAACAGCGCAATATCCTGGCCGGAGCATGGAATGGGAAACAGGGATATCATTTTGCAGAACTGGATTGCTATTTTCCAGAGATGAAGCGGATGGAAAACCGGATTATGACGGCTTTGACCCGTGTGGAGTATCCGGAACAGTTGTCAAAAGAAAGCCGGCAGATGTATCTGGCATTTCTAGAGCAGGAAGCGGTGGCAGTAGGAAAACGGATGATTGACCTGGATGATCTGGAACTTCTGATACGCTTTGAACAGTATGGATTTTTTACACAGGAGAAACTGAAGGCTGTGTTGTCCTATGCCAGAATCAAACAGGCAGTGCCGTTTCTTGCCCATCTCATCAATTATCAAAACGAACAGTTTGGCCATGTAAGATCCAAACTGGAGTTATAGTCAGCCGCACAGCGGGGGATATGAAATGAAACAACAGGAACAAAAGTCAACTGCGGATCAGCTCCGCGATTTGGCAGAGCAGATTCTGCGTTATGCCAGAGAGAGCATTGTGGTCAACTTCCGATATCTTGATGCAGCCCTGTTTTATATGAAAATCCATTGTGTGCCTGGGTACCATGCGGTGGGCATGGACGGACAGATGATTGCCTATGACCCCAGACAGGTATTGCTGGAGTATAAAGAGGATCGTAACAACATCAACCGTCTATATCTGCACATGGTGTTCCATTGTATCTTCTACCATCCGTTCAACTATGAAAAGCTGGATCAGATGCTTTGGGATATTGCTTCCGATATTGCCGTTGAGCATGCGATCAATCAGCTTGGCATCCATGGTGTCACAACTGCCCGCGATGGAAAACAGGAGCGGGAGATTGCAAAGATTGCAGAACAGGTGGGCGCCATTACCGCAGAACGGGTATACCATTATTTGCTGCAACAAAATCTTGACGATACCGGCCGTCTGCGCATTGGCCGTCTGTTTGCGCGGGATGATCACAGCATCTGGGGACACAGTCAGAAGGAAAGCGGCGAACAGGACGAATCCGGTGATGGAGAGGTGCCAACCCCTCTGCCGCAGGGTGGAGAGAGCAGCAAAGCACTGGACGATTGGCGAAAAATGAGCGAGAGCATCCAGACGGATTTGGAGACGACCTCTAAAAAAATCGGAGATCAAGCCGGTGATCTGACACAAAATTTGCGTGCCTGTAACCGGGAGCATTATGACTACACAGACTTTTTGCGCCGCTTTGCCACGCTGGGTGAAGTGATACAAATTGACAATGACAGCTTTGACTATGTCTTTTATACATATGGGTTACAGCTGTATGACAATATGCCGTTGATTGAGCCGCTTGAATATCGGGAAGTAAAACGGATCAAAGAATTCGTGATTGCGATTGATACCTCCGGTTCTGTAGAGGGGGAACTGGTACAGCAGTTTGTGATGAAAACCTATAACATTCTGAAACAGTCGGAAAATTTTTTTACAAAGATCAATCTTCATATCATACAGTGCGACGCTGAAATACAGGAGGATGTGAAGATTACCTGTCAGGAAGAATTTGACCGATACCTTGAGACCATGGAACTACATGGCTTTGGTGGCACCGATTTTCGTCCGGTGTTTGACTATGTTGACGCCCTCTGTGCACAACAAGAGTTTACAAACCTTAAAGGGTTGATTTACTTCACCGATGGATACGGACAGTATCCAAAGAAAAAGCCGGACTATGATACGGCATTTGTCTTTCTGGATGATGTATGCGAGGAGATCGAGGTTCCGGTCTGGGCAATCAAGCTGGTATTAGAACGCAGTGAAATCAAATAGAGGATGGAGAAATTGTCCCCAGAATATAGACAGGGAAGGAGAACGACCATGAATATCAAGCAGGCGAAAGAACAGATTCAATATGCCATGATCGCCTATTTCAGCAAGGATGCGTTTGGAAATTACTTGATTCCGATTGAACGGCAGCGTCCGATTTTTCTTTTGGGTGCGCCTGGAATTGGAAAGACTGCGATTATGGAACAGATTGCACAGGAGCTGGGTGTGGGTTTGGTTTCTTACTCTATGACGCATCATACCCGTCAGAGTGCGTTGGGGTTGCCGTTTATCGTACAGAAAACATATGGCGGCAGAGAATACAGCGTCTCAGAATATACCATGAGCGAAATCATTGCTTCGGTTTACGATATGATGGAAACCACCGGTGTCAAGGAAGGCATTTTGTTCCTGGATGAAATCAACTGTGTTTCCGAGACATTGGCACCGGCCATGCTTCAGTTCCTGCAATATAAAGTGTTTGGTCGGCACCGTGTTCCGGACGGCTGGATTGTTGTCACAGCCGGCAATCCGCCGGAATATAACAAATCCGTGCGTGAATTTGACACCGTAACCTGGGATCGCTTGAAGCGGGTCGAAGTCGAACCCGATTTTGACGTTTGGAAAGAATATGCGTATCGGAAGGGTGTCCATCCCGCAGTGATGACCTATCTGGAAATCCGGAAATCCCATTTTTACCGAATGGAAACCACAGTGGACGGCAAACGCTTTGTAACGGCACGTGGCTGGGATGATCTTTCCGCTATGATTAAACTCTATGAGCAGAATGGTCTGCCGGTGGACGGTTTGTTGATCGGACAGTATTTGCAGAACGAAAAGATTGCAAAGGAATTTGCAAACTATTACGATCTTTATAACAAATATAAGGCAGATTATCGGGTTGACGAAATCCTTTCGGGCGAGGTATCCCAGGAGATCCGGGATCGTGCTGCGAACGCGGAATTTGACGAGTGCTTGGCACTGCTTGGTATGCTGCTGGATCAGATCAGTGCAGAACTGCATACAGTCCTACAGAACGATCAGACACTGAACGCATTGTTTGCGATTCTCAAAGAGGTCAAAGAGGCAGTGAGGTCGGATGCTTTGAATATAATTGTAATTTTGGATAAAAAAATTGCAGAACAGGAACAAATCCTGGAAAAAGGACGGGCGAGCAATGCGCTGTCGGGTGAACGGCAGCAAATTTGCCGGGTTCTCTGTCAGATTTTGGAGGAACAGAAAAAGCACGTTCTATTGACAAATGGAGACTTTGCCGTGGTCAAACAGGATTTTGATGAGAGAATTGCAACGCAGGAAAAAGAAGCAGAACGCGCCGGCGAGCGGCTCAACAACCTGTTTTCCTTCTGTGAATCGGTATTCCACGACGGCAATGAACTGTTGATTCTGGTGACAGAACTGACCATCAATCCGCACAGTTCCGCGTATATCAGCCGCTATGGGTGTGATAAATACTTTGCGCATAATGAAGAGCTTATGCTCCATGAGCGTGAAATGGATCTAATGCAACAGGTGGAACAGCTGAATGTATAATTGGAAAAGAGAGTATCGCTTGTAATCAGACAACGAGACGCCCACATTTTGCGGGCGTCTCGTTGTCTGATTGTCTATGTCTCGATAATAATTGATAGCTTGCAGAATTACAGACTGTACTCCTTGGGCGGATTACCAGAGAAGTCTGCGATTACCGCATGTGCTTCTTCCAAATAAAATACCTGAAAGATAGGATTGGTGGCCTCACCGTACTGACTCTTCACGATAGGATTGGCAATGCACAGCTCTTTTGCAGCCATGTTGTTTTCAAAAATTGCTTTGCCATTCAGACGAATCCAAGCGTAAGTGGAGCTCGATACAGAGATCTCAATATGGGGATTTTGCTGCATGTCTTTGTACACATTTTTCTGGTTGCTGGTGCAGAACCACAGCTTGCCGTCCATTTCACCGGCGAACATAAAAGGCCGGCACTTGGCTTTCCCGTCTTGGCCGATTGTGGCCAGATACTGTACGGGATTCTCCTGCAAAAACTTTACAACTTCGTTCATTTTTTGTTTCCCCCTCGGAAGAATTTTGTTTGCTTGAAACTTGCTTTTGTTTCTTGCTGTGCTTATAATACGGTTGTAAAAATCTTTTGTAAAGTAAGCACAACATTGTGCCGTAGTTACCAAAAAGATACCATTGGAAAAGGGAGGCGGTTTGTATGGAGATTACAGCGGATGGAAAGGAATTGCCAGTCTGTCCGGTAGAGACAACATTGATGCTTATCAGCAGCAAATGGAAAGTACTGATTTTACGCGATCTTATGCCCGGAACGAAACGGTTCGGCGAATTGAAAAGATCCATTGGTCATGTAACACAGAAGGTGTTAACCACGCAACTGCGGGAGATGGAAGCTGCTGGACTTTTGACAAGAACCGTCTATGCGGAAGTTCCTCCGCGTGTGGAGTATACGCTGACAGAACTGGGGTATAGTTTGCAACCCATTTTGGATGCCATGTGGGCTTGGGGAGAACAGTATAAGGCGAAGAATGCGTAGTTGGAACAACAGGAACTGTGACCAAAACCGGGGGATGTTTTTGATCTTTGTTCTCTTATATAACATTTCCTCAAAAAAGGAGGGTACCTTATGCCACTTACAATCGTGCAGAATGATATTACGAAAATGCGGGTAGATGCCGTTGTCAACGCGGCAAACACCGGACTGGCGCCGGGCAGCGGCGTATGCGGTGCAATCTTTGCAGCTGCTGGGGCCGGGAAGTTAGACCGTGCCTGTCAGAAAATCGGGCACTGTGCTGTCGGGCAGGCTGTGATTACACCGGGCTTTGCCTTGCCTGCAAACCACATCATTCATACTATTGGCCCAATCTGGCAAGGAGGAAATCAGAACGAAGCGGCCTTGCTAAAGAGTAGCTATGAGCGTTCTCTGCAATTGGCTGTTGAAAATGGCTGTCAGTCCATTGCGTTCCCGCTGATCTCTGCCGGAATTTTTGGATATCCGAAAGCAGATGCCCTGCGTATTGCAATGACTGCCATCTATGGATTTTTGCAGAATCATGAGATGCAGATCTTTCTTGCAGTGCTTGACCGCAACGCTGTGGTGATGGATGGAAAATGGATTACGGATTTGCAGTTGTACTTTAACGGTTCCGATCAGACTGTTCCAAATGCGATAATGGAGCACTGTTGTTCAGATGTGGCTTTGTTTATTCCAAATCAGAGACTGTCAAGAGATGGGGCAGGGGAGGAGGGAGTTCTGTGACGATAAAAATCGGGGTCATTTCCGATACGCACGGTCTGTTGCGACCAGAAGTGCTGGATGTTTTGTATACCTGTGACGCAATTCTCCACAGTGGAGATGCGGATAAGCCGGAAATCCTTGACTTTCTTCGGCCCATTGCACCGCTTTATGTGGTACGCGGCAACAACGACAGGGAGTGGGCAAGGTATATTCCGCACAGTCTTTCATTTTCCCTTGGTGATGTCAACTTTTTTATGATCCACGATAAGAGTGAGATTCCGAAAGCGCTGGGGGATCGGCAAATTGTCGTCTTTGGGCATTCGCACAGGTATTTTGAGCAGATGGTGAACGACAGACTCTGGCTCAATCCGGGAAGTTGTGGAAAGCCGCGGTTTCATCAGGAACTTTCCATGGCCATTGTCCGGATTGACAATGGGCACTATCAGGTGGAAAAAATCCCGATTGAACCGTAGAAAATCAACAGGAGGAATTGTAGATATGGTGCAACCGATTATGAAAGATCCGATCTTTCTTGCACAGAAATCCATCCCAGCGACACAGGAGGATTTGCCTGTGGCACAGGATTTGCTGGATACTCTGGCAGCCCATGCAGATGGCTGCGTTGGCATGGCGGCAAACATGATTGGTGTAACGAAACGGATTATTGTGTTTGACAATGCAGGAAACCCCATGGTTATGTTCAATCCAGAGCTTATCCGGTGCAAGGAGCCGTTTACAACGGAAGAAAGCTGCCTGTCTCTGAGCGGTGTGCGGAAAACAAAACGATATCGCTCGATCAAGGTACAATATCAGAATATGGCATTTCAGACTCGTTTTCAAACCTTTACCGGCTGGACAGCGCAGATTATCCAGCATGAGATCGACCACTGCAATGGGATTTTAATATGAGACAAACGATGATTACGGCACGGCTTTTCGCCCTACAGGATTTGCAATACCGAGAGTTTCACTGCAAACTGATACCGACAGTCGACCCGAAAACGGTGATTGGTGTACGGACACCAGCGTTACGGAAGTTGGCAAAAGAGCTGTCGGACCTGCCGGAGACAGCCGAGTTTTTGCAAAGTCTGCCCCATAAATACTATGAAGAAAACAATTTGCACGGGTTTCTGATTACGTCAATCCGGGACTATGATCGGCTTGTTGCTGCATTGGACGCGTTCCTTCCTCACGTCGATAACTGGGCAACCTGTGATCTGCTGCGTCCAAAGGTATTTCAGAAGCATTTGCTGGAGTTGCTGGATCAGATCAAGCGCTGGATCCAATCGGATCACACCTATACGATTCGATTTGGAATCGAAATGCTGATGACATTCTATTTGGATGAGCAATTTCAATCAAAGTATCTGGAACTTGTTTCCGAAGTGCAGAGTGAAGAATATTATGTCAAAATGATGGTTGCCTGGTATTTCGCCACGGCATTGGCCAAGCAGTATGATGCGGTGTTGCCGTACATAGAGGAACAGCGTTTGGATATCTGGACGCATAACAAGACGATTCAGAAAGCAATCGAAAGTTATCGTGTTACGGCAGAACAGAAGCAGTATCTCAGAACGTTGAAGAGAACTGCAAAGGGGGAATGATGAGATGACAACACGAGCGGAAGCAATTGCTGTCTGTTTGACACTGCCTTTTGTTTATGAGGATTATCCGTTTGACGATCCAAACTGGACAGCTATACGGCATCAAAGAAATCGAAAGATTTTTGCACTGATCTTTGAGCGGGAAGGGAAGATTTGGATCAATGTCAAGGCAGATCCGCAATGGGGAGCGCTTTGGCGCAATGCTTATCCGGCTGTCGTCCCAGGCTATCACATGAACAAGCAACACTGGATTAGTATTATTTTGGATGGAAGCATGGAAGAAGCAGATATTTGGCGTCTGATCCGGGACAGTTATTCTCTGACTGCACCAAAACGAAACAAAGAGCGGAAAACAAAATGCGAGAACAACTAAGTGGTTGTTCTCGCATTTTGCTTGGTCGAAAATTGGGAATCTGCAAGAAAGCTTTTAATCTGCTTTGCAGAGTGTTCGAATGGCTTCCAAAAATTGCAAAATATCCTCCGGAGGCGATAAGGCGTATAAAAGACCGTAGGGAATTGTGTAATCCCATTCAACAGGAATGGTAACGAGAGACGGATGGATATCCTTCCAGCACTCGATGTTCAGTAAAACATTGCCCTCTTGTACACAGCGGTTAAACACAGAAATATCGTAAAAATGATCGGTATCTTCGATCCGAATCTGTGGATGATTTCGTTCCAGGTCATCCCGCAGATGATCATTGAGTGGAGAGTCACCGCGTTTTACCATCATCAGCGTTTGGCCATATAAGTCAGAAAGTTTCAACTTCTTTTTTGTTGCAAGTGGGTGTCCGATGGGAACAGCGACGCACTTCTGATAGGTACCGAGCTGAAAAAAACGGCATCGACTTAGCCACTGCGCTGAATCGCACACACCGACAATAAAGTCAAATTGTTCTCCAATTTTATTAATTACTGACAAAATGCCGTTGTGATCATCCTCAAAGGGGATAATATGGATCTTAAACCGGGGAAACTGATCGTTGATCTGGTACCAGAGATCCATAAACACTTTGCAGGGATTCAGCATGGACGTACCCACGCAGATGGTGTAGTTGGCAGCTTCGGAAAGCAGCTTTGCCCGCATAATTGCCGTTTCAGACTGCTGAATGATCGCTTTTGCGTCCTTATAGATGGATTCACCCATCGGCGTCAGACGGATGCCGTGATGTGTACGATGAATGAGCTGAAGATCGAGATGTTCCTCCAGAAGATTCATTTGTTTCATAACCGCAGTGGGAGAAATAAACAGTTTTTCCGCAGCCTTGGAAAAGCTGCCGCAGTCAGCAACACAGACAAATGTATCAAGTAATGCGTTATACACCGAATCCGCTCCTTTTTGTATAAACCAATGGTTAATGCTACTCTAACAGATTGGAAATTCCCTGTCAAGGCAATCGTGAGTATACTAAAACTAACAGAAGGGAGTGCAAATGCATATGAAAGCAGCAATCGTATTTTTCTCCCGTGCAGGAGAAAATTATGTCAGTGGCGCAATCAAAGACTTGGAAACAGGAAATACCCGCGTGGTTGCAGAAATGATCCAGCAGTTTACCGGCGCCGACTTGATAGAAGTGGAGCCATGCATTCCGTATCCGCATAATTACTCTGCCTGCATCGAACAGGCGCGGCAGGAACAACGGCGGGATGCACGGCCGGAATTGAAGTCCAACCCAGAGAGCATGGATGTGTATGATACCGTTTATCTGGGGTATCCCAATTACTGGGGAACCATGCCAATGGCACTGTTTACATTTCTGGAGCAATATAATTTTACAGGGAAAACCATTTGGCCGTTCTGCACACATGAAGGTAGTGGAATGGGAAAGAGTATAAGCGATATTGAGCGCTTGTGCCCCGGTGCAAAAGTGGAGCGCGGTCTGTCTCTGTACGGTTCCAAAGTGCGGGAGGCAAAAACAGCCATAAAAGATTGGATTGGATAAAAGATCTGGAAGGAAGGGAAAAATGAAAAAATCAAGCGTATATTTTACAAAAGAAATCTCTGCAGCGGCATTGCAAAAACTCTATCATGCCATGGGTGCGTCTCTTCGCGGTAAGGTTGCGGTCAAGCTCTCTACCGGAGAGCCGGGCGGACATAATTTTCTGCAGCCCGCGCTCATTGCGTCTTTGGTACAGGAAGTAGAAGGAAGCATTGTGGAGAGCAATACGGCTTATGCTGGCAGAAGAAATACTGCAGAAGAACATTGGAAGGCCATCCAAGAGCACGGTTTTCCCACCATTGCACCGTGTGATATTCTGGATGAAGAGGGAGAATTATCCATCCCGGTGACAAATGGCAAGCACTTGACCGAAAACTTTGTAGGTGCACATCTGGAACGCTATGATTCTATGCTGGTGCTTTCTCATTTTAAAGGGCATCTGATGGGTGGTTTTGGCGGTGCGTTGAAAAATATCTCCATCGGCATTGCTTCTTCCCATGGCAAAGCGCACATTCACGGTGTCGGTGTTCCGGAAGAAATGTGGACTGCAGACCACGATTCGTTCCTGGAATGTATGGCAGATGCTGATAAAGCAGTCATTGACTATATAGGACGGCGCAACATGGTCTATATCAATGTGGCGAATCGTCTTTCTGTTGATTGCGATTGTGATTCCCATCCCCATGAACCGGAGATGGCGGACATTGGCATCTTTGCCTCGTTTGATCCTGTTGCGGTCGATCAGGCCTGTGTGGACGCAGTATATCAGTCCCCAGATCCCGGCAAGGCTGCATTGATTGAACGGATGGAGTCCAGAAATGGCATTCATACTGTGGAAACGGCCTGTGCACTGGGGCTGGGCAACCGAGCGTATGAAATTGTCGAAATTTAAAGAGGAACTGCCATGACCTATCGAGAACTGGGTACAACCGGCCTGTTGATCAGCGAGATTGGTATGGGCTGTGAAGGCTTTGTGGAGAAGTCCTATGAAGAAGTCCGTGCTTTTGTAGACAAAATGGAAAACGGTGGCGTCAATAGCATGGATCTGTATTCTCCGGATCCGGAACTGCGCACCAATTTGGGACGTGCCTTGCGAGGACGCCGGGATCGTTTTGTTTTACAAGCGCATCTGTGCGCTGTATGGAAAAATGGGCAGTATGAGCGCACCAGGGAGATTGCGGAAGTCAAAGCTGGAATTGAGGATCTTTTGCAGCGGCTACAAACCGATCATATCGAAATCGGTATGATTCATTATGTGGATTCTCTGGAAGATTGGGAGACCATTCAGAAGGGGGAAGTCATGCAGTATGCGCAGGAGCTGAAGCGCTCCGGCGTTATTGGCTGTATTGGCCTTTCCAGCCACAATCCAGAGGCAGCAATGGCTGCTGTTGCCAGTGGTTTGATTGATGTGCTGATGTTCAGTGTAAACCCCTGTTATGATCTTTTGCCCGCAAGTGAAGATGTGGAGTCCTTATGGGATGAGAAAAACTATGAAAAACCCCTGGTAAATATGGATCCAGAACGGCAGGCTTTATATGAGATCTGTCAGCGGCTGGGTGTTGGAATCACCGTTATGAAGGCATTTGGCGGCGGAGACTTATTGGATGCGGAGTTGTCTGTAGCTGGAAAGGCATTAACGCCTTTCCAGTGCCTGCACTACGCATTGACACGACCGGCGGTTGCCTGTGTTATGTCTGGTGCGCGCACACTGGAGGAGCTACAGACCTGTATCGACTACACCAATGCACCAGAAGAACAAAAAGATTATGCAGATGCGTTTGCCTCACTGCAAAAAATCAGTTGGAAGGGACACTGTATGTATTGCGGTCATTGTGCGCCTTGTCCTGTTGAAATTTCTGTGGCAGACGTCACAAAGTTTCTGAATCTGGCAATAGCACAGGGAACCATGCCGGAAACCGTGCGGGAGCACTATGCAGTTTTTCCGCATACCGCTGGAGAATGCATCCAGTGCGGGGCGTGTGAGAGCCGATGTCCTTTCGCTGTGCCAGTCATTGAAAATATGAAACGAGCAGCTGCACTGTTTGGAAAGTAAACCTTGTGATGCCCGATACCTTATTAGATACAACGTTAAGCCTTTGAAGTGGCTATATTTAGACGGTTGTAAAAATTTAAAAATGCAAAAAGTACTTGGAAGTGGCTGTTTTGTGAGTTAGGCTTCATACAAAGTATACAAAGAGAAGGGTTCATTTTTCAATAAAGTGGATGTTTGTAGGACAAGATTCTTTTTTTTCTTTACGCAAACCAGGGAAAATGATATGATAAAAAGGAATAAAAGGAAAGGAAGGCGGGGGAGAATGTCCACCCTCGACAAAAGGAATAATACCATGGAACATTATTACCAGCCTGAAATCGAGTGCGCTTCGAGAGAACAGATTACTGCATGGCAGAACGAGCGCCTTGTAAAGCAGGTACAGCACGTTTATGATCACGTACCCTACTATAGAAAGAAGATGGAAGAGAAGAGAGTTCGTCCGCAGGATATTCAGTCTATCGAAGATCTCCACAAGCTTCCTTTTTTGACAAAGGACGACTTGCGTGATGCGTATCCCTATGGATTGTTGGCAGTTCCGATGAAGGATGCTGTCCGTATTCAGTCCACCAGTGGTACCACAGGCCGTCGCGTTGTTGCGTTCTATACGCAGGAAGATATTGACCTCTGGGATGCGTGCTGTGCAAGAGCCATTATGGCTGCGGGCGGCACCAATGAGGATATTGTACATGTCAGTTATGGTTACGGTTTGTTTACTGGCGGTCCTGGTTTGAATGGCGGTTCTCACAAAGTTGGATCTCTGACCCTTCCCATGTCCTCGGGCAATACGGATCGTCAAATTCAGTTCATGTGCGATATGGGTAGTACAATCCTGTGCTGTACCCCTTCTTACGCCGCATATCTGGGAGAAACCATCAATGAGAGAGGGGTGAGGGATCAGATTAAGCTGAAAGCGGGTATTTTCGGTGCAGAGGCCTGGACCGAGGAAATGCGCCGTGATATTGAAAAGTCTCTGGGCATCCGTGCCTATGACATCTACGGCTTAACTGAGATTTCCGGCCCTGGTGTTTCTTTTGAATGCAGCGAGCAGAGTGGTATGCATATCAACGAGGATCATTTCATTGCAGAAATTATTGACCCCGTAACGGAAGAAGTTTTGCCCGAAGGTTCCAAGGGTGAATTGGTCTTTACCTGTATTACAAAGAAGGCATTCCCGCTTCTGCGGTATCGTACCCGTGATATCTGTACACTGAGCCGGGAAAAATGTTCCTGCGGCAGAACTTTTGTCAAGATGAGCAAACCGATGGGAAGAAGCGATGATATGCTGATTGTCAAGGGAGTCAACGTATTTCCGTCTCAGATTGAGACCGTTCTTCTGAATAAGGGCTATGCAGCAAACTATCAGATCATTGTGGATCGTGTCAACAACAGCGATCGACTTGAAGTTCAGGTTGAAATGACCAGCAATATGTTCTCTGACTCTATGGCGCAGGTGGCAGAAAAAGAACAGGAACTGGTCAATGCATTGAAGGCAATGTTGGGCATTTACGCCAAGGTAAAATTGGTTGCACCAAAGAGTATTGCCAGAAGTGAAGGAAAGGCTGTCCGTATCATTGATAAGCGTAAACTCTATTAAGGAGGATATGACCATGACTGTAAAACAGATTTCCGTATTTATTGAAAATAAGCCTGGCCGTCTGGCTGCTTTTGCAGACGTCTTATCCAAAAACAAGTTGGATATGCGCGCAATGTCAATTGCTGAGTCTGCGGACTTTGGCATTCTCAGAATCATTGCAGATGATTCTTATAACACTGCAAGAGTGTTACAGGAAGAGGGGTATATCTGCTCTATTACATCCGTATTGGCTGCTGCAATTCCAGATGAACCGGGCAGCCTGTGCAAAATTCTTGCCCTGCTGGACGAAAACGGTATCAATCTGGAGTATACCTATGCCTTTATTACGAAAAAAGAGGATATGGCCTGCTTCATTTTCCGTGTAGCAGATCAGGATGTTGCACGTGCCAGCGAATTGCTGAGACAGAATGGTATACAACTGGTTTGTCAGAATGATTTAATCAATATGTAAATCCGATGATGAGAAGCCGGCAGGGAGTTTTCCTGCCGGCTTTTTTCCAGTTTTGGAACACTATGAATCTTTTTTCTTCGTCATGTATTGATCGAAAGCGGGGTTTACAGTATAAACATTGCGCTGATCAAGCCGATCGGTTGCAAGACGCAGTGCTTCACCAAAGCGCTGGAAATGGACAACCTCACGTTCACGCAGGAAACGGATAACATTGTTAACATCGGGATCATCGGAGAGTCGTAGAATGTTGTCATAAGTGGTGCGGGCTTTTTGTTCCGCAGCCATGTCTTCCGTCAGATCAGTGATGACATCCCCCTTTACGCTGATGGTTGCGGCGGTCCAGGGGGTACCGGAAGCAAATTGCGGGTAAACACCAGCAGTGTGGTCGACGAAATAGGTATCGAATCCAGCTTTTTTGATTTCCTCTGGTGTCATATTGCGTGTCAGCTGATGCACCAGAGTTCCAACCATTTCCAGATGTCCCAGCTCTTCGGTTCCGATATCGGTTAAAACAGCCTTCAGTTCAGGGTAGGGCATAGCATAACGTTGACTGAGATAGCGCAAAGAAGCACCAAGTTCTCCGTCAGGACCACCATACTGACTGATGATAAACTTTGCCAGTGCTGGGTTAGGGTTTTTGACTTTAACCGGGTATTGCAGCTTTTTTTCATAGACGAACATAGACTATTCCACCTCCTCAGAATAGTTCCACGGCCATGGATTTTTCAACCAGGTAAAGCTGCTCTCGTTAGCAAGATCAGCGGCAGAAACAGGACCATAGAGCGCCGTATAGCGGCGGCGTGCTTCTTCTGCAAGGTCAGCAAGTCCCTGAAAAACAGAAAATGCTTCTTTATCGTTTGCATGCGTATCCAGATAAAGAACAAGTTCATGACAGGCAAAGTCCAGTGCCATGAGTTCGGCGAGCGGCGTATCTGTTACTGTACCGGTATTAATAATGTTCATAAAGGGAAGATCTAATCCGGGGAACAAAGTGCCGCGTTCCAAAGCTGTGTTGGGTTCATAGCGCGGGGGATTGGTACGCTGGAACGCAACGTACGGAACTGCAAGCGGAGCGTCACAGGGAAGTTCTCCGGTTTTATACTGTGCATCCATCTCAGAATGGTTCCGCATGAATTCGTTGTTTCTATTTGTAGAGTTCAATAGAATTCCTCCTAGTCAAATCGATCGAGCGCAATGCTCACTCCCATGGTATGCAGAAAGTAGAAGTTTTGACAATGATTTCCTTGACATGCTATGAAAATTTACGCTATACTATAGCTATAATTATTAGTTGAACAATTGCGCAAATTTCGACATTATTTTGGAGGAAAATCATGGAACAGACCCAAACTGCATTGCGTGAAGAATATAAAAAAACAGTAGAGCGCGTCCGCGAAGTTATGCCGGATAAAGATTTGATGTACGATCTTGCAGAACTGTTTAAGATTTGTGGTGATGCAACCAGAGTAGGAATTGTCTGTGCATTGATTGGTGCGGAGATGTGTGTTGGAGATATTGCAGATATTCTGGATATGACCAGCTCTGCGATTTCGCACCAGTTGCGAATTCTCAAGCATATGAACATTGTGAAAAGCCGCAGAGACGGAAGAAATGTCCTATATCATCTGGCAGATCGGCAGGTCGGTGAAATCTTCCGCCTTGGATTTGCGCACCTGTTGCAAAATAAAAAATAACAACATATAAGGAAAGCACCCGATCCAACGGATCGGGTGCTTTCCTTTTACTGTAACATCTAATGTTTTTAATTGAATATATGAATAAAAAGAAATTTTTAGTTTTCCTTGTTTTTTTTCCCGTCAAATTCCGCAAGTGGATTCGCATCTGCGGCCAGACGTAATTCTGTGCTGTCCACATGTGTATAGATCTGTGTGGTGTTGAGATGGTCATGACCAAGAATCTCCTGTAATGTCCGCACGTCAACGCCGTTTTGGAGCATTAAAGTTGCGGCTGTATGGCGCAGTTTATGAGAGGAAAGTCCTTCACGGTTGATGCCCGCTTTTAGCAACGTGTTTTTTACCATACTGTGCACGGTTTCGCGACTGATGCGTTTTCTACGGTTAGAGAGAAAGAAGGCATGCGTGTCGGCTGTAATACCGCGTCGAACAGACAGATAATCGTTGATTGCGGCAGTACAGGCGTCGTTGAGAAATACAACCCGTTCTTTGTCGCCTTTTCCGAGTACACGCAGTGAGTCTTTTCCGATATCCTCCAAATCCAGACCAACGAGTTCGGAAACGCGGAGTCCACAGTTGAGAAAGATACAGAGAATACAATAATCCCGTTCTTTATTTTTGCCGTCAACTGCCTGAAGCAATCGTCGGCTTTCATCTAATGTCAGATAGTGCGGCAACGATTTTTGCAGCTTGGGCATGTCCAGATCTTGTACGGGATTGACAGTCAATAGCTTTGCACGTTGTGTGAGATATTTATAGTAGCTGCGGATGGTCGCGATTTTCCGGGCACGGGATGCGCTGGAAAGACCGCGCTCAGGACTTTGGCTGTGCTGGTTACGGATGCGGTCTCTTGAGAGAAAAGAGATATAATCATAGACCTCATTCAGCGTGACAGCACGCACAAAGTCGAGGTCGATATCTGCAATGGAGATTTCTTCCATGGGTGTCTCTTTTGGAACAAGGTTGCGCAGAATCTTCAGGTAGCGGAAAAACAGGCGCAAATCCAGATAATATTCGTCCACGGTTGCGCGGGAATGTCCTTTTACAGTTTCGTGGTAAAATAAAAACGACTTGATGAGTTCAGGTGCTTCTGTACGGTAATCCATGATTCCACCTCCAATATGTTTAGTATAACATCAATGCGAGAAAGGGGCAAGTTTGCCTGTGAAAGTTTATACGAATCGTTGTCAACGATATAGAACACTGCTATAATAGAAAACAGAAAATCTGTCGTATGGACAGGACGATATCAATACAGTAGAGGAGAAGTCAGTATGGAAGCCAATTGCAGCAAATGCCCGTTCAAAGACAAATATTGTAAGAATCCAGACGGAAAGCATCCCGAATTTTGCAGTACGCTGGAGTATACCGAAGCACTGAAAGCCGCCAATGCAGAGTATGACAAAGAGGGGACGTTTGAGTTTGCACAGGCCGCTTCTTATCAGGAGCGTGCAGGCTATGATATTGGGCCTTTTGGAATCCATCCGATCAAGTCCCGCGTGGAGGAAATTGTAGAATTCTCCAAACGCATGGGATACCATAAGCTGGGATTGGCTTACTGCATGGGATTGCAGCATGAGGCGATGGTATTTACGCGGATTTTAGAGGCACAGGGATTTGAAGTGGTGTCTGTCATCTGCAAAGTCGGTGGTCTGGACAAGTCCCGTCTCGGACTTTGCGACTGTGATAAACTGTTCCCCGGTGCACACGAAACTATGTGCAATCCCATTGGCCAGGCATATGTCCTGAATCAGGAAAAAACAGACTTTAACATTTTGCTTGGGCTTTGTGTCGGCCATGACTCTATGTTTATGAAGAACAGTGACGCTTATTGTACCGTTTTGGTAGCAAAAGACCGTCTGATGGGACATAATCCGCTTGGCGCGATTTATACAAACGATTTCTATTACAAATATCTTGAATATGCAGAAGAGGATGAGAAATAATCCTTTTTCCAGTATCTAAAAACCGGCACATCCGTTTCGCGTAGATGTGCCGGTTTTTAGATTATTTATGAACTGATTCTTTTAAAACGGCTGCAATGGCGGACAAATGGGAAAAATTCGTGCCGCAGCACCCGCCGAACAATCGCAAACGAAACGTTTGATAAAGCCGCAAGACATCTGCTGCAAGTGCTTCCGGGGAGGAGGTTTGCAATTCCTTTGCACCATCCAATTCTTCTGGCGGGAGTGGGGAGGTGTTGGACTGAATACCAAGGAAACGCCTGCGTACCAGTTCCGTCTGATTGAATGGTTGGGAGAGTGCTTCATACAAAACTGTAGGGTGGACGCAGTTTGTAACGTAGCAGAGCGGCGTGGGATCGGTTTCGTTGTCAATACGGGCGATGGCATCGTGTATTGTGGTGCCGTCAATCAGCCGGCCATTTTTCCGCAGCATGAAGCTTACGATGTATGGCAGTCCGGTCGCACCCATGCTCTGTGCCATACCGACAGCTTCCTCTACCGCAGGCATGATCCCGGCGTAGAGGTAATCCGCACCGGCAGATGCAAAATGATCTGCCGCCCAACTGTGATACGCTCTGGATTCTGCGACAGAAAGTACATCGTCCGCTTTATAGGCGTCACCGCGACAGCCCATCAGTCCTCCAAGAAAAACAGAAGAAGCTCCAGAAGTTTTTCGTATCGTATTCATGAACCGGATGTAATCCGAAAAAATGGTCTCAGAATAGCGGGAAGCCGCAATACGCTCTCGATTGGCCCGACGGGTTGGAGGCAATAGCAGCAAAGGAAAATCAGACTCCTTTGCAATTGCGATGTGTGTTCGCCAGAGCGTATCCAGTGCCCGAACACCACGGATGTCATAAATGCTGCCGGCCATGGCAACATGAGGATCAAAGGGAATATGAAAGTCGCGCTTTAAGCGCTCACTAAGCGCACCATCGAGTAAAACAAGGGGTTGCGTCCGAATACAAGTGGAAAGGTTCATAAATGACGCTCCTCTCTTATCGAACACGCTCGGGTGGGTTTAAGCATCTTTTGTATAAAACGGTTTGACCGTCTGGTTTGCAATCTGAATCAGCAGGTAATCCGCCTTTACAAATTCAAAGTGATCCCCCGGCTTTAGAAAGGGAAGTAAGACATGTGCCAGCTTTTTAGACAAATCGGGGCGTTCTCCATCGAAGTCTGCCAGAATGGTTAGCTTTGGCATTACTTCATTTTCTGCCTGAGAGAGCATCAACCATGCAGAGTAGACACAGCTTTCAGAGTCAAATAACTCGATCATGGTTTTGATAAAGGAATAGGGGGTTTTGAACGGGGGATAAAAATGAATCTGTCCGTTGCGGGGAGAAGCTTCCAGATGATAACCGTCTACGACTGTATCAATTTCATAGATCTGCTCCAAGCGAAGAAACATACCGTGATCAAACGGGTTAATGACGATGCCATCCAATTTCTTTGAAGAATGGATAACCATCCGCTTCAATTTTTCATAGGAGATGGGAGCGGGTTCGTCGGCGGGAACGATCCATTTCTGATATTGACCTGCATCTGTGAAAGCGGGAATAAACGATTGTTGTTTCTTGTTGCACAGGGTTGCAATCCCAATCGTCCCGTTTTCCTGTTGCCGTTGCGGAACCAGAAACCTGGCCTGCTTGATCTGAGAGAAGAATTGGTGCCGTCCTTCCAATGTTTTGCTGGTCTGGTTGAATGCTGTTCGGGCAGTATACAGGTCAAAATTTGGAACAAAGTCATTGAGATCGTAAGCCATGACGATGTCCTCTTAGTCGGAAATGGGTTCCTGTTTGGCGTAGCATTTTGCCACAAACTTTCCTGCGTTTACAAGAAACCGTTCGTGCATGCCGCCGCCGATGACGCCGGTCTCATCAAATGCCTGAACGGAAAACGAAATCTTTCGTCCGTCCACTGCGGTTACCATTGCTTCTGCACGGACCTGCATACCAACCGGTGTTGCGGCGAGATGCTGGACGTTCAGCAAGGTACCCACGCTGGTTTGCCCGGCTTCGAGCTGCGCTTCCAATGCCTTGCATGCTGCGTTCTCAATCAGTGCGAGCATACAGGGGGTACCGTATACCGGGAGAGAGCCGGAACCGACAGTCTGGGCCGTTTTTTCCTTGGTCACCGTTTCTTCAGAACAGCCGGTCAGACCGATTGTAATTGCCATAGTTGTGCCTCCTTAGTCGCGATATTCAAAAGTAAGGTCATAGAGGGAAACGGTGTCGCCATCCTGAACACCCATCTGTTCCATACGCTCAAAGACTCCGGCTTCCCGCATCACCCGATCAAAATACATGCGGGATTCGTAGTCTCCAAAGTTGATACTACGCATAAGCCGCTCCAGCCAAGCGCCTTCCACGATCCAGAGATGATCGCCCACTTCTTCGATAGAAAGATCACCGGACGTGTCAACAACCGGTTCCGGTTCAACATAGTCCGGTTCATAGACCGTGACAGGGGGCAGTGTAGAAAGCTGGTGTGCAGCTTCCTTGATGAGTTCACGGGTACCCTGATGTGCCGCCGCAGAGATCTCAAAGAAGAGGTAGCCGCGGGATGTGACATACTCACGGAACTCCTCTAACAAACTGCGGTCATCACCCAACAGATCGCATTTGTTTGCTGCGACGATTTGTGTGCGGGAAGCAAGTGTTTCATTGTATTCACGCAGTTCTTTGTTGATAGCCTCGAAGTCCTCAATCGGATTCCGGCCTTCGCTGCCGGAGACATCGACAAGATGGATCAGTAAACGGCAGCGGTCAATGTGGCGCAAAAAGTCATGCCCCAGACCGGCGCCTTCGCTTGCACCCTCGATGATGCCGGGGATATCTGCCATGACAAAGGACAGGCCATCTTCCACAAATACAACGCCGAGGTTGGGGAACAGCGTCGTAAAATGATAGTTTGCAATTTTGGGATGCGCCTTGGAGACCACCGAAAGCAGCGTGGATTTGCCGACGTTGGGGAAGCCGAGCAGACCGACGTCAGCAATCAGCTTGAGTTCGAGTACGATTTCGCGGCTTTCTCCTTCCAGTCCGGGCTTTGCAAAACGCGGTGTCTGCCGGGTCGGGGTTGCAAAATGCTTATTGCCCCAGCCGCCTCTGCCGCCTTTTGCGATGACAAAGGGTTCGTCACCGGACATGTCCTGGATAATACCCCCGGTTTCCTTGTCACGGATCAGCGTACCCCGGGGAACCCGGATCACGAGGCTTTGACCGTCTTTGCCAGAGCAACGCTTGCCCTGGCCGTCCATGCCGTTGCCGGCAACATATTTCCGTTTATATCGAAAGTCCATTAGTGTGGACAGATTATCATCTACCTGAATGATGACGTCGCCGCCTCTGCCGCCGTCGCCACCGTCCGGTCCACCGGATGCGATATATTTTTCGCGATGGAATGCAACTACACCGTTGCCGCCCTTGCCGGCGCGGACTGTGATTGTTGCTTTATCAATAAACATGCATCCACCTCCATAGAAAGAATGAATTGGTTAAAAATAGGCAAAAAAGGGCGGCAAAGCCACCCTTTTTTCGCTGTGCTGAACAGGCCGAAACCGTTCAACGCCTGTTTGGTTACTGAGCAATGCTGTAAACAGAAACCTTCTTGCGGTCCTTGCCTACGCGTTCGAACTTTACCATGCCGTCGACGAGGGCGAACAGGGTATCATCACTGCCGCGGCCAACATTGGTGCCGGGGTGGATCTTCGTTCCGCGCTGTCTGACAAGGATGTTGCCGGCCAGAACGAACTGACCATCGGCTCTCTTGGCGCCAAGACGCTTGGATTCGCTGTCGCGACCGTTCTTGGTGGAACCCATACCTTTTTTATGTGCCATGATTTACGCCTCCATGTGTCAAAGTAAGATAAAAATGCGGAACTGTGCTTATGCGTTGATTGCGCCGATGGAAACCTTGGTATAGGGCTGTCTGTGGCCCTGGGTACGATGGTAACCCTTTTTCGGCTTCATCTTATAAACACGAATCTTCTTGCCCTTGCCGTTCTTCAGGACGGTTGCAGCGACGGTAGCACCTTCTACGACGGGAGCGCCGAATACGGAATTATCGTCATCCATGACAGCCAGAACCTTATCAAAGGTAATAGCCTGACCAGCCTCGACATCGAGCTTTTCGATGAAGATTTCGTCACCTTCGGATACGCGGTACTGCTTTCCTCCGGTTTCAATGATAGCAAACTTCATAAACAAATTGCACCTACCTCTCGTTTAGAGTCCCGCTCTTACAGGTGGAATGTCTCACTTATAACCTGCTCAAAGCGGCTATTTGAAATTCTACCATGTAAAAAGGGGGATGTCAACCGAAATTGTAGATTTTCCACTGGATTTGCGCACAACAATTGTCCGGCAGCAGCAGAGATTTTATCCCGTTTTGTCCAAAAGCATACAGGAAGAAAAAAGACCCCGAATACGAAATTGCATTCGGGGTCGAAATCATGTGAAGTGAGAGAATGGCGGTTACTTTGCAAAAGCGATTGCCAGAGTGTCGCGTGCGATAACCAGCTCTTCGTTGGTGGGGACAACCATCAACTTGATGGGGCTGTCTTCAGTAGAGATAATGGCTTCCTTACCAAAGGCAGCAGCATTGATTTCCTCATCCAGCTTAACGCCGAGATAAGTGAGGTACTCACTGATGGCCTTGCGGGTGGGAACGCTGTTTTCACCGATACCGCCGGTAAATACGATGGCGTCAACGCCCTTCATTGCAACCATGTAGGAACCGATGTACTTTGCAACACTGTAGAAGAACATCTGGAGTGCGAGTTCTGCCCGCTCGTTGGTTTCGCGGTTGTCAATCAGATCACGGAAGTCAGAGGAGAGACCGGAAATGCCCAAAACGCCGGACTTCTTATTGAGCATGGTGAGCATGTCATCAATGCCGATATCATATTTGTTCATGATGAACTGCAATACGGTGCTGTCAATATCACCCGCGCGCGTGCCCATCGGCAGCCCTGCAAGGGGGCCAAGACCCATGGAAGTATCAACGCACTTACCACCGTCGATGGCGCAGATAGAGCTGCCGTTGCCCATATGGCAGGAGATGATCTTCAGTTCTTCTTCGGGCTTGCCGAGAAGTTCAGCGGTACGGCCAGCAATATAGCGATGGCTGGTACCGTGGAAGCCATAGCGACGGATACTGTCATTTTCATAGTATTCATAAGGAATAGCATACATATATGCCTTCGGGGGCATGGTCTGGTGGAACGCAGTGTCGAATACAGCAACTTGCGGAATGCCCTGCATAACCTTCTGACAGGCCTCGATACCCGTAATGTTGGCGGGGTTGTGCAGAGGGCCAAGGGGGATGCACTCGCGGATAGCATCCATAACATTGTCATCAATCAGAACAGAGCAGGCAAACTTTGCACCGCCGTGGAGGACGCGGTGGCCAACAGCCTGGATTTCGTCCATGTTTTCAACAACACCGTATTCGGCGCTGGTCAGCTTGTCGATAACGGCAGAAATGGCTTCTGCATGGGTGGGGAAGCTGTAGTCCTCGTTGAAGACGGGCTTACCGCCGACGAGAGGAGTATGTTTCAGATGACCGTCGATACCGATGCGCTCGCAAAGACCCTTGGCAAGGACGGTTTCGGTGTCCATATCGAACAGCTGATACTTCAGAGAAGAGCTGCCGGCGTTGATAACCAAAATTTTCATATTCAGGTTCCTTTCATATTGCAAAAAATAAGATCTATTGTAAAATACAAATGGAAGTAAACACTATTATAAAGAGGAACCCTATAAAAAACAAGAGAAAATGTGGGAATTTTTGCATTTTCAGAAGATTGAGGCTATTTTTATGAAAGTCATTGGCATTGTAGCGGAGTACAATCCGTTCCATCTGGGACATGCATACCATATTCAACAGAGTAAAAAAAAGGTGGGAGGCGACTGTGCGGTAGTTGCCGTGATGTCCGGAAACTTTGTACAGCGTGGGGAAGCTGCCATCCTGCCAAAGCATATTCGTGCTGCCGCTGCGGTTCAATGCGGCTGTGATCTGGTAATAGAACTGCCGCTTCCATGGGCGCTCTCGTCGGCGGAAGGATTTGCCCGCGGCGGCATTGGATTGCTCTGCGCGTTCGGTGTTGATCACATCAGCTTTGGCAGCGAGAGCGGAAACCTTGAAGCTATAAAAAAAACAGCATCCTGTCTGCTGAGAGCGGAAACAATGGAAGCGGTTCGGAAAGAGTTGAAGCGCGGTAGTTCCTTTGCCGTGGCGCGGGAAGCGGTACTGAGGCAGTTGCTGGGGGAAAGCGCAGCAGTTCTCGCCAGTCCGAATGATTTGCTGGCTGTGGAATATTGCAAAACGGTATTGCAGTATCGGCCGGAAATGCAACTGTTGCCCGTCCTGCGCTGTGGTGCGGCGC
Organism: Oscillospiraceae bacterium; assembly: GCA_050944035.1. Taxonomy (GTDB): domain Bacteria; phylum Bacillota; class Clostridia; order Oscillospirales; family Oscillospiraceae; genus JBMNQH01. The sequence goes on from JBMNQH010000001.1 coordinate 220,705, forward strand.
ACGATACTGTGACGGAGACAGGATTTCGCTCTGCATCAGATTTGCGGGAGACCTTGCAGAACGGAAACAATTTGGTGGGTGCAGTGCCGGATCCTGCCAATGCGCTCTATGAAAAAGCAATTGCAGAGAAAGGCATCATAACGCAGCAATGTCTGGAGTCTGCTCTTTTGTCCCGATTGCGGCAATTGGATGCAGAAACCGTTTCGGCTTTACCGGATGCCAGAGAGGGACTGGAAAACCGGTTCGCCCGTGCCTGCGCGGAAGGGGGCTGCCTGGAAGAAATTTACCAGATGACAAAAAGCAAACGCTATACGTTGAGCCGTATTCGACGCATGACCCTGTGTGCTGCGCTTGGTATTTCCAAAGAGATGGCAGCTGGGATGCCACCCTATGGCAGAGTTTTGGCCGCGAATGCCAGAGGAAGAGCGGTGCTGCGACAGTTTCCTCAAACAGAAGCAATCCCAATTTTGACAAAACCCGCTGCGGCTCAGCGCTTATCCAAACAGGCGCAGCAAATCTTTGCACTGGAATGCGCGGCAACAGACCTCTATGTTCTGGGATACGAAAAGGCAGAACACCGACGCGGCGGCAGCGAATGGCGCACCAGTCCCGTAATGCTGTAATCCAATCAGGAACAGTAGTTTTCTCAATATTTCAGGACAAAATAGAGCACATATACCCAGCTTAAAAGACCGTGAAAAATTGCCCAGCCAACGGATTTCCAAGTGGTGTAACTGATTACCATAGCCAACGCACTCCCGAATGTGATGCCCGATTTTACAGTTTTATTGACCACTTTGTTTTTATTGGTTTCATCTGCCATTGCACAGAGGCTCCTTTCTCATATGGAGGATATTTACTGTGATTTTATCATGCTGAAATCTGCTTTGCAACACGGAAAAGAATCAGATATGGAAACGCGAAATCGCGCGGTTCAAATAAAGAGCAGAACGACTGGTTGTTATTTACATTCCCGTTGGTTTATGATAATATAAATTGCTTTATTATAAGGAAAAACTTCGGCCAGTCCTATGCTGGCTGCGAATCTTTTGATGTATGTATATTTGGAAGGAACTAGACTATGCTGGATAAACTCAAGCAAATTGATGAAAAATACAGGGAAATTGAGACGCGCATGAATCAGCCCGAGGTCTACAGCGACCCGGATGCCTATGCAAAATTGGCAAAGGAACAGAAGGAAATTGCGGCAGTGGTCGAGGCGTATCGCCGTTATGTAGCATGTCAGAATACAGCGGACGAGGCGTATGCCCTGCTTGATGACGGAGTGGAAGATCCGGAATTTAAGGAGATGCTGCGGGAAGAGTTGGAAGAAGCCAAGGCAGCAATGGAATCCATTGAAGAAGAACTGAAAATCCTGCTGCTGCCAAAGGATCCAAACGATGAAAAGAATGTCATTGTAGAAATTCGCGGCGGTGCTGGCGGTGATGAGGCGGCACTGTTTGCCTATAATCTGTTTCGTATGTATTCCATGTATGCGGAGACAAAGCGTTGGAAAATTGAGGTTGCAAACATCAACGAGACCGGAATCGGCGGTATTAAAGAAGTCAGCTTTATTATCGAGGGAATTGGCGCGTATTCACGCCTAAAGTTCGAAAGCGGAGTTCACCGCGTCCAGCGTGTACCGGAAACAGAGGCATCTGGCCGCATTCATACCTCTACGGTTACAGTCGCTGTTTTGCCGGAGATGGATGAAGTGGACTTTGAGATCAATCCGGCGGATTTGCAGATTGATACGTTCCGCAGCTCTGGTGCTGGCGGCCAGCATGTCAACAAAACGGAATCGGCCATCCGTATTACGCATCTTCCCACCGGGACGGTGGTTGAGTGCCAGGATGAGCGAAGCCAGCACAAGAACCGCGAACGCGCGATGAAAATTCTGGCCAGCCGTTTATATGAGGAAGAACAGCGCAAACAGGCGGCTTCCATTGCAGCCGAGCGAAAAAGTCAGGTTGGCACTGGCGACCGGTCTGAACGCATCCGCACCTATAATTTTCCACAGGGCCGTGTTACCGATCACCGCATCGGTCTGACCCTGTATAAAATTGAGCAGATTATGAATGGCGACCTAGATGAATTGATTGATGCCCTGGTAACTGCCGATCGTGCGGAGAAGCTGAAGGCATCCGCAGAGGCATAACAATGCAGAAAACCAGACAATTTGGCCCGGCTGACCTTGAGACCGCGGCTGCGTGTATCCAACGGGGGGAACTGGTGGCGGTACCAACGGAAACAGTATACGGCCTTGCCGGCAATGGTTTAAATGCCGATGCTGTTGCAGAGATTTATAAGGTGAAGGGCAGGCCGGAGACAAAGCCGCTCAGCCTGATGGTATCCAGTTGGGAGGACATTGCAAAGTACTGCCGGAATGTACCGAAGGCAGCCTATGTGCTGGCAGAACGATTTTGGCCCGGTCCGCTGACTCTGATTTTTGAGTCCAGGCCCTGTGTGCCTGAAATCGTCCGTGCCGGTGGCACCACAGTGGGGCTTCGTTGTCCGCAACATGACATGACCCTGGAGCTGATTCGCAGAGCGGGGTGTCCATTGGCAGCACCGTCGGCCAATCCGTCCAATGCACCGAGTCCGAAAACGGCGCAGCAGGTTTTAGACTATTTTGACGGTTGCATAGCCGGCGTCATTGACGGAGGACTTTGTGAATTGGGACTGGAGTCCACGATTCTGGATCTTTCACAGATACCGTACCGCGTTTTGCGGCAGGGCGCTCTGCCGCGGGAGCGCATTGTCCGCTGTTTGACAGAGCATATGCAGGTGGTCGGGTTGACCGGTGGCAGCGGCTGTGGAAAGACCACTGCTCTGCATTGTTTGAGCGATCACGGGGCGCTGATTGTTGACTGCGATACTCTGTATCACAATCTGTTAGAGGAAAATGCGGAACTGCTTGCAGCGATCGACGATCGGTTTCCCGGTGTTGTGACAGACCATGGATTGGAGCGTAAGGCTCTTGGGGGACTTGTGTTTCAAGATGCCGCAGCTTTGGACGATCTCAACGCCATTACACATCGGTATGTCTCGGCTGCCATCCGGACGCTGTTAGAGGACTGGGCCATGCAGGGGGGGGCGCTTGCAGCAATTGACGCCATCGCTTTGTTTGAAAGCGGGCTGGCAGAACTTTGTACGGTGACGGTTGGAGTTACAGCGCCCATGGAATCTCGAATGCAGCGGCTCACGGTACGGGACGGCATTTCAGAGGAGTATGCCCGGATGCGCATTGCAGCGCAGCAGCCGGATTCATTTTTTGAAACCAATTGTGATTATATGCTATATAATAATGGGAGTCTTTCGAAGTTTACAAAGGTATGTGATGGGCTCTTTACAGAACTGTTAGGAGGAATCGACCATGTCTGAACATGATGAACGCAGAGAACGATTGTTTTACAGCCAGAAAAACGGATGGGATTGTATAGACGAATCGGAGAAGCAGAAGATTTTTGACTATTGTGAACAGTATAAGGAGTATCTGAATCACGCAAAAACCGAGCGGGAAGCCGTAGATGCTGCGATTGCATTGGCGGAAGAGGCTGGATTTGTGCCGTATAAGCCCGGTATGGGTGCGGTTCCAGGTACAAAGGTCTATTGCTGTAACCGGGGAAAAAGCCTGATGCTGGCGGTGATCGGTGAGCGGCTGCTCATCGACGGTGCAGTCATTGCTGGTGCACACGTGGATTCTCCGCGGCTGGATCTCAAACAGAACCCCATGTATGAGGATGACGAGCTGTGCTATTTCAAAACCCATTACTATGGGGGAATCCGCAAATATCAGTGGGTCACCATTCCGTTGGAATTGCATGGCTGTGTGGTACTGAAAGATGGTACCCCGGTCAATGTTGTCATTGGAAATGACAGGGATGATCCGCTGTTTACCATTACGGATCTGTTGCCCCATCTGTCTGCCGACCAGAACCGGCGCACATTGGCAGACGGCATTACCGGCGAGGGACTGAACCTCATCATCGGAAGCGTTCCCGACAGCGAAGAGGGAAAAGATCGTGTGAAGCTGAGCATCCTCACGATTCTGCATCAGAAGTATGGCATTACGGAAGAGGATTTTCTCTCTGCAGAGTTGATGGCGGTTCCGGCATTTGAAGCAAGAGATCTCGGTTTGGATCGTAGCCTGATCGGCGCCTATGGCCACGATGACCGCGTCTGCGCTTACGCTTCTCTAAAGGCCATCCTGGATGTCAATGCACCGGAATACACCTGTGTCTGTATCCTGGCGGACAAGGAGGAGATTGGGTCCGAAGGCGTAACGGGAATGCAGAGCGAAGCGTTTGAGTGTTTTATGGACGATCTCTGTCAGGATCAGGGTGTTCCGCTTTATCACTGCTTCGAGAATAGCTTTTGTCTTTCCTCTGATGTCTGTAACGCATTCGATCCCAATTTTCCGGAAGTTTCGGAAAAGCGGAACAGTGCGCGTCTGAACTATGGCCTTGGTGTGATGAAATTCACTGGTGCCCGTGGAAAATCCGGCTCCAGTGATGCAACGGCGGAAACCGTCGCAAAAGTGCGGCGCATCTTTGCGGAAAATCAGGTGCAGTGGCAGATGGCCGAGTTGGGTAAGGTGGATCAGGGCGGCGGCGGAACCATCGCCAAGTTTATGGCGGCCCGGAACATCGATACCATCGACGCCGGGGTTCCGGTTCTGTCTATGCACGCGCCCTATGAGGTGGTTGCAAAGCTCGACTGCTATATGGCATATAAGGGAACCCTTTCCGTATTCCAAGACGACAAAAACTGAGGAGAGTTCCGGCCGTGTCTGGTATAAAATACCCCCGTTGGTGCAACAATAGCACCGATGGGGGTGCTTTTTATATGTATTCAGGTGAAAAGGAAACAGGCGGGCAGGAGCAGAGCGATCAGATCCGCGAATTTGGCAGCAGCGTGACCTACTCTCAAAAAGGTGTGATCCACTGTCTCACCATTGTGGGACAAATTGAAGGGCATCAGATTTTATCAGAGACAACCAAGACAACAAAATATGAGCATGTTATGCCGCTGCTTGCGGCGGTAGAAGAGAGCGACGAAGTGGAGGGACTTCTGGTTTTGCTCAATACCGTTGGCGGAGATGTAGAAGCAGGACTTGGAATTGCAGAACTCATTGCAAGTATGACCAAGCCGACTGCTTCGGTTGTGCTCGGCGGCGGGCATTCTATCGGTGTGCCGCTGGCCGTTGCCGCCAGCCGGTCTATGATTGTGCCGTCTGCCTCTATGACGATCCATCCGGTACGGATGAACGGTGTGGTGATCGGCGTACCGCAGACCTTTCGGTATTTTGATAAGATTCAGGAGCGGATTACCCGATTTGTTACGCAAAACAGCCAAATTTCAGAAGAGCGATTTCGCAGACTGATGTTCTGTACCGACGAAATGGCGAACGATGTCGGCAGTATCATTGACGGGGAAGAGGCAGTTGCAGCCGGTCTGATTGATCAGTTGGGCGGTCTGTCAGATGCGTTGGGATACTTGCATACAGAAATCCAAAAACGGAGAGAAGCGCGTGGAGTCGAGACTCCGGAATCCAACGTTCCGACGACAGGCGAAGAGAAATGAATGTTGTACTTTTTTCTTGTCTGTGGTAATATAAGAGATCAGATACCGGCCGAATTTTCGGCCGGCAGAAAGAGTTGGAGGAAAAGAACATGGTTATAACGGCAGCAATCCTGCTGGGGCTGGTGTTCGGTGCTGCGACTTTTTTGCCGATTTCCGCAAGTGGACATCTGGCGATTCTGCAGAATTTATTTGGTCTGAGTATCGGCGAAAGTGGTCAGCCCTTTTTAGAGTTGATGTTGCACCTTGGAACACTGCTTGCGGTGTGTATCCTGTATCACCGTGATATCGGTCGGATGCTTTGTGAATTCATCGGATTTTTCCGCGATGGTTACCGCATTGCGCCGGGACAAACCCGCCCCGCTCCTGAGCGCAGACTGTTGTTGATGCTGATCATTTCCACACTGTTTTTACTGTTTCCCCTGGCGTTTTATTCTTACATAAAACAGTTGGCAGAACATCTGGTCTTTATTGGCATCGCGCTGATGATCAGCGGTGTGATTCTGTTTCTCACTTCTTTCTCTGACTACGGAAAAAAGAATGAGAAGAGCATGACGGTATTCGACGCAGCGGTGATTGGCGTTGCACAGGCAGTGGCCGTCATTCCTGGCATCAGCCATATTGCACTTACGTTGACGGTTGGAATGTTTGTCGGCCTGGAGTGGAAGTATGCGGTACGGTATTCTATGCTGCTTTCCTTCTTCTCTATTTTTGGCATCACAATTATGAGTCTGGTTCGCGCATTGGGGCAGGAAATCACAGTGGATATGGTGTCCGGTGGTGTGTTGGCAATGCTGTTTGCAACGGCGGCAGCCTGTGCAGGCATTGTTGCACTGCGGACTCTAGTCAGAAATGGAACAGTCCACTATGTTTCCTGTTATTGCGCCTTTTTTGGGATCCTGACCATTGTGCTGACCTTTGTTCTGTAGTCCATTGCATGAAAATCAAACCCATCCCATCAGCAGATGGGAACCGTTAGGGAGAAAATTATGGCACGAAAAACAAAAGCCCAGCAAAAAACGGGTACAGCAAAACGAAAAAAATCTTCAGTAAAATCTTATCAGGTCAAAGAGGATTTTGGAGACAAAATACGAACGCCTCTTTATCATACCATTTGGGCAGCGATTTGTCTGTTTATCGCATTGCTCTCTTTGATCGGATTTTTTAATACAGAGGGTTGGGTTGTCCGAATTCTGTGTGTATTTATCAAAGGTATGGTTGGTTACGGCTATTACATAGTTCCCCCCGCATTGCTGATGTGTGCATTTTTGCTGCTCTTCCACACAGAGGGACGGCTTGGTCTGCGCTTGTTTGCAACTATGATGATTCCTGTATTTTTCAGTGCATTTCTGCATGTAATTTTATGTAAGCATGTGCCGGGCATGGAAAATGGGATTGTCGGTGCTCTGTACCATTCGGGTGCTGTGACGATCAGCGGCGGTGTCCTTTCGGGGCTGATTGCGGTTGGACTCACGATGCTGTTCAGTATCTACGCATCGTTGCCCACAATTTTTATTCTTTTAATTATATTCTGCTTTGTTGCATTCCATATTCCTGCAAGGCGTGTGTTTGAGCTGATCGGTGCAGGCATCCGCAGTGGAAAGGAACATGCTGCGGTGCGCCGTGCAGAGCGGGAAGCACGGGAAGAAGATGACGAGGAAGAAATGCCTGGCGGACGGTTTTTCAAAAGGCCAGACTGGCTGAAAGCTCTGCCGATCTTTAACAGAGATGACGAGGACCTGGAACTGGAAGAGGACGGATTGTTTGACTCCGATTCTAAGATTCCCGCCGAGCAGACAGAATTTCCCGATACACCGGTTTCCTATGAGATGTACACACCAACGGAGGAAGAGTTTGCTGAAGATGTTGCCTCTGTAATGTATGATCCTGCTGTAGATGATGTCCCGGTAACAAATGACAAACCGGCAGAAAAAATGGACAGAAAAGACGTTACTGCAATGCGGGAGGAAATTACCAGCGAAATTGAAAACGCTGCGGAACCCCAGAAGTATGTCTATCCGGCGCTGGATCTTTTGAATACGGGCACCGCCGGTGCAGTCGATTGCAAGGATGAGGTTAATAAGAATCTCGCGCGTTTGGATACAACGCTGAAAAGCTTTGGGGTCAACGCTTCAATTAAAAATGTGACGCGCGGCCCCACTGTTACCCGCTATGATGTGGAGTTGGAAGCCGGGGTCAAGCTGAACAAGCTGACCAACCTGGCCGGCGATTTGGCCCTGTCTCTTGGCGTTGCAAGTGTCCGCATTGCGCCGATTCCGAATCAGGTTGCAACAGTCGGCATTGAAGTGCCGAACAAGATGGTCAGTACCGTGTATCTGCGGGATATTCTGGAGTCTCAGGCGTTCCAGAATGCACCGTCCAAGCTGACCTTTGCCATTGGCGAGGACATCGGCGGCGCTTCCGTCTGCGGCAACATTGCCAAACTGCCGCATATGCTGATTGCGGGTACCACAGGCAGCGGTAAGTCGGTTTGCATGAATTCCCTGATTTTGAGTCTGCTTTACAAGTCCACACCGGAAGAGGTCCGACTCATTATGATCGACCCCAAAATGGTGGAACTGGGTGCTTATAACGGTATTCCGCATTTGTACATTCCGGTTGTTACCGATCCAAAGAAGGCGGCCGGCGCTTTGCAGTGGGCGGTCGTTGAAATGATGAAGCGTTACCGTTATTTTTCCGAGTGCGGTGTCCGCGATCTGGCCGGCTATAACAACCATCAGCGCGCGGCAGGCGGAGAGACCATGCCGCAAGTTGTCATCGTGATTGACGAGCTTGCCGACTTGATGCTGGTTGCCTCGAAAGAGGTGGAAGAAAGCATCTGCCGTGTTGCACAGATGGGACGTGCTTCCGGTATGCATCTGGTTATCGCCACGCAGCGGCCTTCCGCGGATGTTATTACCGGTCTGATGAAGGCCAATATCCCCAGCCGAATTGCCTTTGCAGTTTCCTCCTCTTTGGAAAGCCGTATCATTTTGGACAACTCCGGTGCAGAAAAGCTCATCGGCTGCGGTGATATGCTCTATGCGCCGATCGGCAGCGGAAAACCCCGTCGAATCCAAGGGGCGTTTGTCTCGGACGAAGAACGCGAGCGTGTCATTGAGTTTATCAAATCCAGCGCAGTCGCCTCTTACAGTGATGAGATTATGGAAGAAATTGAAAAAGCGGTGGAGAGCAAGAACCATGGCGGAAAAGCGGAGACCCATGCGGCGGATAACCAATATGATGATCTGCTGTACCAGGCAGCCGACGTGATTTTCGATACGAAACAGGCTTCGGTGTCCATGCTGCAACGAAAGCTGAAGTTGGGATATTCCCGCGCTGCCCGTTTGGTCGATCAGCTGGAGGAGATTGGACTGGTCGGTCCCAATGAGGGTTCCAAACCGCGGCAAATTTTGATGTCCCGCGATGAATGGATGGTCATCCGATGCGGCGGAGCGCCCGATGAAGCACTACCTGTGGAACCAACCCCGATGCCTGAGCCAGTAGTGGGCGAAGCGGATGAGGAGGCATTGCCGTTTTAATGTTTTGCGATCCGATACTGAAACTATAAAAAAATAGTAGGAATACAACATGATTGATTATTTTCATCTTTCGCTGCATGCGGAAGAATTGCGCGCCATGAGCTGTCTTGGGTTGGCGCATATTGGCGATGGAGTCTATGAACTGATGATACGATCCTGGTTATGCGTACATGGAAAACTGACTTCACGGGATCTGCACCGGGAGACGGTGCGGTATGTCTGTGCACCGGCACAGGCGGCAGCGGCAGAAAAGATTGGGCCGCTGTTAGAGGAAGAGGAGGCGGCAGTTTATCGCCGCGGCCGCAATACGCGTGTGAATTCCGTTCCGCGGGGCGCGAACATCAGAGAATATCACAGTGCAACGGGTTTGGAAACTCTGTTTGGATGGCTGTATTTGCAGGGCAGATGGGAACGGCTGAACACGCTGTTTGCTGTGATTATGGAGGAAGAAGAATGCCGTTAGATGCTGTATGCTTGTCCGCGCTGACGCGGGAATTGTCCGAGCGGATTGTCGGTATGAGAATTGATAAAATCCAGCAGCCGGAGCGCGATTTGCTTCTTCTTTCCGTTCGCGGAAAAGGGGACAGTGGACGTTTGCTTCTCTCCGCTGGGTCCGGCAGCGCACGCATTCATTTTACAGAGGCGTCCTTTGAAAATCCACAGCAGGCACCGATGTTCTGTATGCTGCTGCGCAAGCATCTGACCGGTGCTCGAATCCTGTCTTTGACCCAGCCGAATCTGGAACGTATGGTTGTGATGGAGTTGGATACGTTGGACGAGTTGGGTGTCCAGTCGAAGAAGCGGCTGATCCTGGAGCTCATTGGCCGTAACACCAATATCATTCTGGTGGGGGCGGATGATCGTATCATCGAATGTGTCCGTCGCGTAGACGGCGATATGAGCCGCAGCCGCCAGCTTCTGCCCGGACTGATTTACCGCTTGCCGCCTGAACAGGAAAAACTGGCGTTTTTCTCCTCAACAGCGGAGCAGCGCCGCGTACTCTGGGAGGATGCCATTGAAGAAGGACAGGCCGTTGACAAATGGCTGCTCCACAACTTTTCCAATTTGTCCCCGCTGATTTGCCGGGAAGTGTGCCATCGTGCATTTGGAGAAGCGGGACCGATGTGCTCCAGCTTGACAGCGGAACAACGCAGTGCCTTTCGCTATGCGATGGATGCGTTGGCGGAGACGGTCAAGAACAGGGAATTTGTTCCCTATATGCTGTTAGAAGGGGATAAACCCAGAGACTTTTCCTTCCTTCCCATCAACCAGTACGGCAGTGCGATGACCGGGGTTTCGTATCCCAATTTTTCTACGTTGCTGGATGGTTTTTATACGCGCCGGGACAAGATGGAACGGATGCGCCATCGTGCGCAATCTCTGACAAAAACAGTGAAAAATGCCCGTGACCGTGCAGCACGAAAACTGACAATGCAGTTGGAGGAAAAAAAGACAACGGAAAATCGGGATACGCTGCGAAAATACGGGGATCTTATAACCGGAAATTTGTACCGCATGACCAAGGGGATGACAGTTCTGCATGCCGAGGACTATTATGAGGAAGATTGTCCAGAAATTGAAATTCCACTGGATCCGCTCAAAACACCGCAGCAAAATGCCGCTGCTTATTATAAAGAGTATAACAAAGCCAAAACGGCGGAACGCTATCTTGTCGATCAGATTGCAGAAGGAGAATCGAAGCTGGAATATCTCGAGAGCGTGTTGGAGGAGATTTCACGCGCAGAAGGGGAACGCGATCTGGGAGAAATTCGCGGGGAGCTGATTTCTGCTGGGTTTATCCGTCCCGCCGGAGGCGGGAAGAAGGAACGGATCAAGGAATCTGGACCACTGACCTTCCGGTCGAGTCATGGCATGGAGATTCTGGTTGGACGCAATAATGCACAAAACGATGCACTGACCACGAAGCAGGCGCGCCGGACAGATGTCTGGCTGCATACACAGCGTGTGCACGGTTCCCATGTCATCATCCGCTGCGAAGGGGAGGAACCGGACGAACAGACGCTACAGGAGGCAGCTTCCCTTGCAGTATATTATTCCCAGGGAAGAGAGGGCGGGAAAACTGCTGTCGACTATACCCAGGTGAGATTTGTGAAAAAGCCGCATGGTGCACTCCCGGGAAAGGTGATTTATACAGAGTACCGTACCATTATGGCTGAAGGCGATGAGGTATTGGTTGCCCGTCTGCGTACCACTGGAAAAATAAGATAAGAGACGAAATGTGCTCTGTTTCATTATATCAATGAAACAGAGCACATTTTTTCTATCTTCTATTGTCAATCCAACAACACCATTGCTGTCATCTGTGTTTGGTTACCGGTTTTCTAAGACTTGAACTGCATTGCAGACCATCAGAGCTGCCTTTGCACGGGAAAGGGAATCCAGAGTTTCCAGATGGACGCCGTTGAGAATCGAGCAGGAATACACATTGGCGTTGGCCTGTTCTGCCCATGTAGGCACTGCGGTATCCTCGCTTGCGGAGACGCTGACATTGGATAGACCCAGGACATTGTTTACAATAACAGCTGCTTCGTAATAGGAAACTGGCGTGTTGGCACAAAACGTATTGTTGCCCTCGCTGTCTGTATACCCGGAGACCATGCCGTTCATGAGTGCGGTGGAGACATATGGTTTTTGCCATGCGGGAATTTCGCTGTCGTCGGAGAATCCGGTGGAAGAGACTCCGTCGAGTAGATTGATCTCTGCGACCTTCATGCACATGGCGAGAAATTCACCGCGGGTTACGGTGCTGTCTGGAGAGAATACGTAACTGCCGCCGACATATTCCCCGACAAAGATGTCGTTTTCAGCCAGATAGACCGCAGCATTTTCAGCGGCATTGCCGTCCATATCCGAATAGGTTACGCAGCCGCTTTGCTTTCGGATGGTGATCAAGACGGTTGCTTCCTGCGATGTGTTGCCGTCGTTGTCAATGGCGCGGAAACCAAAGTAGTCTTTACCCTTTTTGCCTTCCTTCGGTGTATAGGTAAAACTGCCGTCGTCCGATAGTTCCACACTGCCCTTGGTTGGGTTGGTAGTGACTTCAAAAGTGATGGTACCGCCATCTGGATCCACTGCGGAGAGCGTACCGCCGACGGAGACGCCGCGATATGTGGTAAGTTCTAGATTTTCTGCAATTGGTGCTGTGCCAGTCTCTTTTTCCTCTGCAAAAGCAGGAAACGTCAGAGATAGTGAGAGCAGCAGAACCAGAAACAGAGCTGAAAGATTTTTCATACGGTTCATTATTCATTCCTCCATAACCGAATCGTTCCTGTTTGAAGTTTGGACAAGTTTTCCGGTTTCTATGCAGGAAAACGGGAAAATAATCAAAGCAATATTGCGGATGAAGAGAAGAGAAAATCAGAAAGATTTTGTAAAAATATTGTATTCTTTAATAAAACAAAATAATATTAAATAGTTAATATTGATAAAAATGTAAAAAACGGGCGGTGATGTCCAAAATGTTGGACAGGTTTGCTGATAAGCTGGCAATGAAAAGAGGTTGATACTATGAAGCCGTATTTGGCGCATTACAACGTACAAACCGGTGCCGGGCAAACGGTGTTAGAGCACTTGCAAGAAACAGCGCAACTGGCGCAGAGCTTTGCCGATGTGTTTGGCGCCGGCAGTTTGGGATACCGCTGTGGTGCTTTGCATGATATCGGAAAGAGCTCGGCTGCATTTCAGAAAGGATTGCTGGAAAAAGGTTCCAAAGTAGATCACTCTACAGCCGGGGCATTGGAGGCTGTGAAACAGGGAGATTGTATCACAGCATTTTGTGTTGCAGGACACCACGGCGGTTTACCAGACGGTAGTTCCAAGTATGCGGATTGCGCAACCGATTCCACATTGTGGGCGAAGTGCAAACGACGACCGGGAAAAGAAATTCCAAATTATGATCGAGACACAATTCCGCCGTTTCCGCCCGCTGTGTTGCCGGAAGAGATGGAACAACTTTCAGACTCATTTTCCGTTAGTTTTTTGATTCGTATGTTGTTTTCTTGTCTGGTAGATGCAGATTTTTTGAATACAGAGCGGTTTTTGTTGAACCATGCAGTATAAAGAGGCGGTTATTCCTTGATTTCTACATTAAATAAGCTGCTACGACAATATATCGCCGGGTGGTGGAAGAGCGAGCGGCCAATCAACCAACTACGCTGTGAAATTCTACGTGTCTGCATCGATGGCGGCGAACAAGATCCTGGACTGTTTACATTGACGGCACCGACAGGGAGTGGAAAGACAATCAGTTCCCTTGCTTTTGCATTGAATCATGCGGCGGTGCATGGAAAAGATCGAATCATTTATGTCATTCCTTATGTTTCGATTATCGAGCAGACAGCACAAAAGTTTGCGGAGATTTTTGGAGAGGGTCAAGTGGTTGCACATTATGCCGCTGCTGATCCGGACAGTACAGATGACGATGTTACACCGGCTATGCAGAGAAATCAGTTGGCTGCTGAAAATTGGGATGCACCGATTATCGTTACAACGTTTGACGCCAGATCAATAGCCGTATGATTATAGAAGATCACTTTTTGCTTCGGGAGAGTGGTGCCGTTATCCTGACGAATGATGGAAGAAAGCGTTTGATCAAAGCCTGGCAGGAGAAGAAACGTGAGACGTTGACGCATCCGTATTTGAAGGAAAAAATGCCCTGGGGTCTGATTCCACATATGCAGGCGTTGCTGTTAGCACGTTGTCTGCGCGGAGATTTGGAAGCCTATCCGCCGTTCTTGTGGAAGTAGGTGATGGTGTTGCTAGTTTTAATTACATATGATGTAAATACCGAAGATGCAGCTGGAAAAAAGCGGTTGCGCCAAATTGCAAAGCAATGTGTCAATTATGGTCAGCGTGTACAAAACTCCGTTTTTGAGTGTTTGTTGGATGCGGCACAGTGCCGTATGTTGCAACACACATTGTTACATATCATAGATGTGGAGAAGGATAATTTGCGCTTTTATTATTTGGGAAAAAACTATGGAACAAAGATTGAACACTTTGGAGCCAAAGCGGGATACGCACCGGAAGGTGTGCTGATTTTGTAGTGCGAAGAGGAAGCGACCATAGAGTTCCGGTAGATTCGCACCCGAATATGGGCTTTCAAAACCAGAAAATCCATGATATGATAAAGTAGTAAGCCACATGTGATTTCTATATACTTGTGGTTTTATACGAATGTGCCAAGGTGGAGTGGTTTGTTTTGTGCATATTCGCTGTCGCTCCCCGCACGGGGAGCGTGGATTGAAATTGAGTGCACGGGCGGTTTTGCAGATATGGCACTGGGTCGCTCCCCGCACGGGGAGCGTGGATTGAAATGACATTAAGGAACTGGGCAAGCAATTGAAAAAGAGTCGTTCTCTGTGCAGAGATATCCATCGGAATAAGAACGTTTTCGTGCGGTGTGTGTTCCGTTTTGTCACACTCGATCGAGAGGGTGTGGGCAGAAACATCATTGTCTATGGCGGAATGATTGGGATGAAGCAATGATTCTTGTGCAGAGAACGTGGGTTGAAACAGCATTTTTGCTGTCTGTATGTCGGCGACTTCTGACTCCGGGGAGAAGAACAAGGAACATGAACAGGATTTTAATAGTAGAAGACGACATTATGCTCAGCAATGGGATTGCCATTGCATTGAAACAGGATACCTGTGAGCTGATTCAGGCTTTTGGAATTCGAGAAGCTGAGATCAGGCTTTCCGAATCAAAAGTGGACTTAATTATTTTGGATATCAATTTGCCCGATGGCAATGGTTTGGAATTTCTGACAGCAATCCGAAAAACGCAGTCTCTTCCGATTCTTCTACTGACGGCCAACGATATGGAAACCGACATCGTAACCGGGCTGGAACTTGGTGCGGACGATTACATTACCAAACCGTTCAGTCTGGCTGTGCTTCGTGCACGGGTCAATGCCCAGCTGCGCCGTGCAGTCGATCGGCCTTCTGAAGTGTACAGTGTGGACGGATTTTCCTTCCATTTTGGAACCATGGAGTATGCACGAAATGGGATTCCGGTAGAACTCAGCAAGACGGAACAGAAGTTGTTGCGTGTTTTGGTGGACAACCGTGGACGCACCCTATCCCGCGCGCAATTGATGGCATATGTCTGGCCGGATGGACCGGATTATGTGGATGAAAATGCGCTATCCGTAGCGGTAAAGCGTCTGCGGGATAAATTGGAGGAAACCCCAACAAGGCCAAAGTATATCAAAACCGTCTATGGTGTTGGTTATACCTGGGCGGTGAAGTGAGACATGTGTATTGAAACTATAATTTTGACAGGCATTGCTCTGGCATCGATTTTGGCTGCGATTATCGTAACAGGAATGAGCCGCCGACGGGAGCGGCGTCAGTTAAACAGTATCCAGATGATGCTGGATCTGGCAATCGACGGTACATTTCAGGAATATGTTTTTGACGAAAGCTTACTTTCCGCCGTGGAGACGCGATTTGCGCAGTATCTTGCTGCATCGTCGACGATTACACGAAATGTTTCAGAGGAAAAGAACAAGATTCAGGAACTGATTGCAGATATTTCCCACCAGACCAAAACGCCGATTGCCAATATTCTGCTCTATGCCCAGCTGCTCCGTGAACAGGCATTGCCGGAGGAGAGTCAGACCTGTGTGTCGGCGCTTAACGATCAGGCGGAAAAGTTGCAGTTTCTCATTGAATCCCTGGTCAAAATGTCGCGGCTGGAAACCGGGATCTTAACGCTGAAGCCGGAAAATGCCGCAATTCAACCGATGTTGGACAGCATACGGGAACAAGTTGCACACAGGGCGGAAGAGAAAGCAATCGTCCTGACTGTGGAACCGACAACTGCGATGGCCAGATTTGACGAGAAATGGACGACAGAAGCAGTTTATAACGTTGTGGACAATGCAGTAAAATATACACCCTGTGGTGGCCGTATTCTCATCCAGACCGTGGAGTATGAGCTGTTTTGCTGTATCAATATTACAGACAATGGAGCGGGGATTCCAGAAGAAGAACAGACGAAAGTATTTCAACGCTTTTATCGTTCCCAAACGGTTGGCGGTGCAGAAGGGCTTGGGATCGGGCTGTACTTGACACGTCAGATTCTTTCGGAGGAGGATGGATACATTAAGCTGCGTTCCAAACCCGGTCGCGGGACAACATTCTCTGTATTTTTAATAAAAGAATAGGGAATCTTTCAGAACTGTTAGATTTGAGGGCGTGTTTGAAAGATTGTGGTAAGATCATTGTGATATAGTCTGTATCGTGGACGGACAAAGAGTCCGTCGGAACTGATTGCACGGCCGTGTTTGTGGCGGAGATGCAGTTGGGTAGAACGATACAGACTGTTTCTTTTTTGGAGGGTCAGACGATGAAAATATTACAAACCAAAGATCTGAAAAAAATTTATGGTGCAGGGGAGACTGCAGTTCATGCACTGGACGGCGTCAATCTCTCTGTGGAAAAAGGAGAGTTCCTTGCAATTGTCGGGACTTCCGGCAGCGGAAAATCCACATTGCTGCATATGCTGGGTGGCTTGGACCGGCCAACCAGCGGCAGTGTTGTGGTAGATGGAAAAGAGATTTTTTCTCTGAAAGATGAGGAATTGACCATTTTCCGTCGCCGCAAGATCGGCTTTGTGTTCCAGAACTATAATCTGGTACCGACGCTGAATGTCTACGAAAATATTGTGTTGCCGGTGCAGCTGGATGGCAATGCGCCGGATGCAACCTATGTGGAAAATATCATCGACACGCTCGGCTTGAAGAGCAAGCTGTCGAACTTGCCAAACAATTTGTCTGGCGGACAGCAACAGCGTGTCGCCATTGCCCGCGCACTGGCTTCCAAACCGGCCATCATTCTGGCCGATGAACCGACTGGAAATCTGGATAGCCGAACCAGTCAGGACGTTTTGGGACTGCTCAAGATTACCGGAGAAAAGTTTAATCAGACCATCGTTATGATTACGCACAATGAGGAGATTGCACAGCTTGCGGACCGCATCATCCGGATTGAGGATGGCAATATTATGGGTGGTGATCAGATATGATTCATGTCAACAATAGAAAAGCCATCCGTAATCTGTCGCATAAGAGCATAAAAGCCAATCACCTGCGAAATTGGATTGCAATTCTTGCCATTGCACTGACTGCTACGCTGTTTACCGCGTTGTTTACCGTTGGCGGCAGTTTGTTGGCTTCCTTCCAGGAGGGAACGATGCGGCAGGTTGGTACGCGGGCGCACGGCGGATTTAAGTTTCTGACGCAGGAACAGTATGATGTTCTCTCTGAGGATCCAAAGATTAAAGATATTTCTTATAACATCATTGTCGGAATTGCAGAGAATCCGGAGTTGAATAAGACGTATACGGAGATTCGGTGGACAGAGAAAAAGGCGGCAGATTGGTCCTTTTGCACACCGACAACCGGTCGGTTGCCGGAAAGCGGGATGGAGCTTGCTACCACGACCGCAGTTCTGGATGCACTGGGAGTCCCACATGCGCTGGGAGAACATGTTCCGCTGACGTTTACAGCCAATGGGGTGCAATATCACGATACCTTTACGCTCTGTGGATTCTGGGAGAGTGACATCTTGTTGGGTGCCAATGAGGCATTTGTCTCCAGAGAATACTGTGAACAGGTGGCACCGGTACTGACCGTCCCGCTGTACGAGCAGGAGGTGCAGGATGCCTCTTATATGGCGGGCAGCATCAACCCCTCACTATGGTTTGCGACGTCCTGGAATATTGAAGGACAGATGAAAGCGTTGGAAGAGCGCTGTAAATTTGACATGAGCAAAGTCAACGACGGTGTCAACTGGGCCTATGCTTCCGATACAGTCGATTTCCAAAGTGTTTTGATGGTTGCAGGATTTTTGTTGCTGGTCGGTATTTCAGGATACCTGATTATATACAATGTTTTTTATATCTCGGTTTCCCGGGATATCCGCTATTATGGCCTTTTAAAGACCATCGGTACGACCGGGCGGCAGCTGAAGCGTATTGTCCGTAAGCAGGCACTGCTGCTTTGCGCAGTTGGGATTCCGCTTGGACTGCTCTGTGGTTGGGGCTGTGGCCGTTTGGTGATGCCTGCTATCATAAAGGCCACAAGCATTGGCGGCGGAGACTATGTTGTTGTATCCAACCCCCTGATCTTCATCGGTGCAGCGATTTTTGCGCTGTTGACCGTGTGGATCAGCTGCATCCGGCCCTGTCGTCTGGCGGCGAAGGTTTCTCCAGTCGAGGCGGTTCGGTATGTCGGAACCACAAAACAGAAAACAAAAACTGTCCAGAAGCATTCCAAAAAAGTGACGCCCTTTTCTATGGCCATAGCGAACCAGCGCCGTGATCGCAAGAAGGCAATTGCAGTGGTCCTGTCGTTGTCGCTGTCCATGATTTTGCTCAATGGAACCTATACCATTGTACACGGCTTCGACATGGATAAGTATCTTAAAAACAGGACAGTAACAGACTTCCTGATTTCGGACGCCAGTGTGCGCAATGTTTTTTCCTCTGCAACGGTGTTCGACGGTGTAACGCCAACGGTTCTGGATGAAATCTCGAAACTGGAAGGTTTGGAAAAAATGGGGAGCGTGTACATGCAGGAAAATAAGCACATTCTCAGTGAAAAAGCGTATAAAAGAGCCGAGGAGATTGTGGAGAAAAATGAGGATGTGTTGTCGGCTTACAGCGAGAATGCGATGCATTCCCTGAAGGAATCGCATAGCATGGCCGCGCATATCTATGGAATTGATGCGACACTGTTTGACAAACTGGAACTCACAAAGTATGGGGAATTTAACGAGGAGGCATTTCATTCCGGCGACTATGTTTTGGCCACCGCATTTTGGGATACCGGGAGAGATGCCTTCTATGAACCGGGCGATACGGTAGTACTTGATTTTGGCAATGGAAACAGCAAAGCATATACGGTGCTTGCCATTGGTGATATTCCCTATGCACTGGGGCCGCAGCACAGTCACGAACTGGATGTTTATTTTACCCTGCCATCTGATGAGTACCAGAAGCAGGTGGGAGAAACGCAGCCCTTGGCCACCGGATTTGATGTGGATGATGCACATACAGAAGCGGTCGAGAAATGGATTGCATCATATTGTGATATGGTGGAGCCGAATTTGGACTATGAATCGCGCGCACTCTATGTACAGGAGTTCGAGAATGAACAGACGATGTTTACAGTAGTCGGTGGTGTTCTCAGCTTTATTCTTGGACTGATCGGGATCTTGAATTTTATCAATACGACGATCACCTCAATTTTGACACGCCGCCGAGAACTTGCCATGCTTCAAAGTGTGGGTATGACCGGCAAACAGCTACGAAACATGCTGATGAGCGAAGGCGGTGTCTATGCAGGATTAACCTTCCTGTTTACACTGACATTGGGAAGCCTGCTGTCCTATCTCGGCGTTCAGGCAATTGCACATGAAATCTGGTTTTTCACCTATCACTTTACATTGCTTCCTGTTCTGATCTGTATACCCGTTTTGCTTCTTGTAACGGTACTGGTTCCAACCATTGCATACAGATTTCTGACAAAACAAAGTGTTGTGGAACGGTTGCGAGAGACCGAGTAATCCATAACAGATGCATCACATGAAAAAACAGACGGATCGTTTCAAACGATCCGTCTGTTTTTTCTTTTCCGCTAAAATATTTATTTTGCTTCGATATAGACGAGATACCAGGCGTCCGGAAGAATGTAGCTGATCCGTGGGATTTTCCGGGAGGTCTTGAGTGCTGTGAGGATGGCGCGGTCAAAACCGCGCAGCTGATCCATCGCCAGATCGCTGACAACGACGATCCCGCAGGTACCGTCGCGCTCTTCCACGGGTAGTTTGACAACACAGGGCTCAGGGGAGTATTCCATAACGACGCTGCCATCGTGTTCCAGAAACTCCAGAACCGTATGGCCGTCAGAACGAGTAATACAGCGCGCGGTGTCGCCGGGGAGTTCCATCGGTTCATCGCTTTCCTGGATCTCTGCAAGGATCTCCACAGGGACAGAGCCGGTCAAGGCGTGGTAATCGTTGCCCGCCATGGAGATGTTGATAAAGCCGATACCGAGCTCTTCTGCAAGCGTTTGCAGTGCCTTCACATCACCGTCGTAAAAACCGGGAAAGGAAGCTTTGCGTTCTTTATTTAGAATGGAAGTTTTGATCTGCGTGAGAGAAGCTGTATGATCTGTCATATTCAGTTCCGCCTTTTGATAGATTTTGAGTAGGACACAATCATAGAAAAACCGTGCCATGCTTTCCATTATACGAATTTGGGCAAAAATTACAACTGCTTTCTGAAGAATCCTTTTTGTTTTTGCTGCAAGTAAGTGTGTGGAGGGATATAGAATATCTGCCCAGAAATATGCAAGTATTGCGTTTTGAAGCAGGAATATCTGGAGGCAGGGAAGTTTTGGACAACAGCAGAATAGAATGAAACGGCGGATTGTCTGCCAATGCAGACAGAAATGCCGTGTAGAAGCCCGGATGGAAAGGATGTGAGAGACTTGAAGATCAACTGGAAAGTACGATTGCGGAATCCGGTATTCCTGATGACGGCGATACCGATGGTGATCTCTTTGATATATACAACAGTGCAGCTTGTGACAGCGATTCAGAGCGGAACATTTTCAGACAGTTATGTGAATACGATCGCCGCGTATGTAGTACAGTTGCTTGGTTTGTTCGGTATCACCAATGATCCAACGACGGCTGGTATTTGCGACAGTGAACGTGCAAAGTGCTATGAAAAACCGTATACGGATAAGAAATAGAAACAAACATCCCGCAAAATCCTTCAGATTTTGCGGGATGTTTGCGCTTTTGAACAGTCGGTTTTCTTTTGAAAATCTGCTGTTCGATTGCAGTTTTATGGAAGAGAGAATATAGACAAAAAGAAGTAGAAAACTTCTTATTATCTGCCAATTGACATATTATGAACGCTTTACAAAATATTCGTCGTACCATATTAAAAAAGTAAATACGCACCAGATTTCTCGCCAGTTGTCACGCTTTCCGGAGAGATGCTGCAAGCACATCTTGTCCAATGCATTTGTATCGAAAAACATAGCCGCGATATCACTGGTTAACTTTGTGCGGACAATTTGCATGTATTGTTCTTCACGCAACCAAGCGCGGATTGGGACAGGAAAGCCCAGCTTTTTCTTTTCCGCTGTCTTTTGCGGAATACAACGGCGGGCGGCTTCGCGCAGAGCAATCTTGGTACGCTGGTTATTCACACGGCAATCTGTTGGAATCTGCCGGGCAAGCTCAAAAACTTCTCTATCGACAAAGGGAACACGCAGTTCCAGACTGTTTGCCATGCTCATTTTATCGGCTTTCAGAAGAATATCGCCAACCATCCACAACTGCAAATCGGTTGTCTGCATACAAGTGGCGGCGTCCTGTCCTTCAGCTGCAATGAAAAATGGATGACTGATGTCGCAAGGTTTGACTTTTCCAGTGTAAGTTTTTAGAATCCGTTGTTTTTGACGTTCGGTCATCAGGGAAGTGGTGCCGATATAACGCTCGGACAACGGTTTGGAGTGACGTACCAGAAAATTGATGCCGTGGACAGGCGGAAACAACTGCGCCACAGCGCCGATTGCTCGCCGAATGATTAGGGGAATGCGATCATATCGATGCGTCATAAAGGGTTCTTTATAGATATTGTAGCCACCGAACAACTCATCTGCACCTTCGCCAGAGAGCAATACCTTGACGTGTTTTGCAGCCTCCTGATCGACAAAGTACAACGCTGGAGCCGAAGCGTCAGCCAGGGGCTCATCCATGTAATATTGAATTTTGGAAATGTTTTCCCAGTAACGCTCTTCTGTGATAGAAGCCAGATGGTGCTCTGCGTGAATAAAGTCACTCATCTCTTTGGCGTCTTCCGCCTCGCTGTACTGTTGGTCTGCATAGCTGGCAGTAAAGGTTTTGCCGACCTGGGAGAGGTACGTAATATAACTGGAATCAATACCGGAGGAGAGGGAAGCGGCCATTTCCACATCTGCGATTTTGTGCGCTGCGACAGACTCCTGCATGGCGCGTTCGATTTCGGTTGCCCAGTATTCCAATGGTTTTTGTTTCGGCTGAAAAGAGGGTGACCAATAACGACGAATCGTGACATAACCGTGCTTCCATTCCAGCCAGTGCGCAGGCATCAGTTTTTTTACGCCTTGAAAAAATGTATTTTCACCGGGAGAATATTGATAGGAAAGATATAACTCCAACTGCTCCTGATTGAGCTGTTTTTGAAATTCTGGATGCGGCAAAAATCCTTTGATCTCACTGGAAAACAGGAGCGTGTCTCCGTTCTGATAATAATAAAAAGGCTTGATGCCAAAATGATCGCGTGCGCAAAACAGGGTTTGTGCAGTACGATCCCAGATGGCAAAAGCGAACATGCCACGCAAACGCTGTAAAAGTGTTTTGCCCCATTCCTCATAACCGTGCAGAAGAACTTCGGTATCACTGCGTGTGGCAAACTGGTGCCCTTTGGCCTCCAGTTCTGCCTGTAGCGCCTGAAAATTATAAATTTCACCATTGAAGACGACAACGAGATTTTCATTTTCGTTGAACATGGGCTGCGTGCCGCCTTCTAAATCGATAATTGCCAATCGGCGATGTCCCAGTGCGACAGTATCATCCAAAAAACTGCCAGCACCATCTGGACCGCGATGTGCAATGGTATCCATCATATGATTTAAGATTGATTTTTTGTCTGTTTGCTGACCGGTAAATCCTACGATCCCACACATTGAAAGATCCCCTTATAATGATTTATTGCGTTTCATTGTTTCTGCAATTAAAATACAGTTCACACTGTCCGTCAAGTTCGTCCGGCAAGTCAGCTGCTATTATAACGCGATATTAGAAAAGTTAGAAAAAAGGCTGTATTGCGAAACTGAATATTTGCAGAAGATTTCATTACACGGTTGCGCAAAAAGTAATCGGAGTAAGACAGTGCTATATGTAGCTATGCGCAGAGGAACGATGAGGTATCCCATTTGTCTGCATTTGAAAGTCAGACGGGAAAAGAAGTAGAATTTTATCATTAAGATGAAATCTACGACAGAAACTATCATTTGTCAACAGAAATCCCGTAAATTTAATTTATTAAATAATTATGAAAAAGAAAAACGGAGTGGAGTAAAGAATATTCTTTACTCCACTCCGTTGGTGCGAGAGAGGAGACTTGAACTCCCACGCCATATGACACACGCCCCTCAAACGTGCCTGTCTACCTATTCCAGCACTCTCGCATATTCTCTTCCCACAAAGCACTCGGCTAAGCGCAGAATCGATTATAGCAGAAATGAACGATTTGTCAACAAGTTTTTCGAAAAATAGAAAAATTTTTCTAAGAGTTGCAGGAAATGGGTGCTGAGAAGGACATAAAAAAATACAAATCAAATCAAAAACGCATAAATTCAATATGCTCGAAAAGGACGTTGGAAAGATCAGCTCCTTCTCAAATTTAGCAGGCATATACAAAAAAAGACGGAAGAACTTTCATCTTCCGCCGAAAAATCTTGAAAAATAGGTAAAAATACTTGACAAGAATAGGTAAAAATTGATATAATTACGTGCTATCTTTAAAAAGAGTGGATTCTACCCCATTCTTTTTTAATTGCGAACTCATTGTAACAGACAAGAAAAAAGAAATCAACCTACTAATCATAAACAAAAACAATTTTTGACAACGCCTCCAGGCGTTTCAAAACAGAAAGCAAGGAGTGAAGGCCAATGCCAAAGGATGTTTACTACGGAAAAACCCTTAGAAAAAGCTTTGCCCGATCCGAAGAAATTCAGGATATGCCAAACCTTCTGGAAATCCAGAAGAGTTCATACAAGTGGTTTCTTGAAGAAGGACTTCGCGATGTCTTTCGGGATACTGCGTCAATTACCGACTACTCCGGAAATCTTGAGCTGACATTCGTTGATTATACTATGAATGAACAGCCGAAGTACTCTGAAGAGGAGTGCAAGGCGAGAGACGCCACTTATGCTGCCCCGATCAAGGTCAGTGTACGGTTGCGCAACCGGGAAACTGAAGAAATTAAGGAGCAGGAAATTTTCATGGGAGATTTTCCGCTCATGACCGATGGTGGTACGTTTATTATCAACGGTGCGGAGCGTGTTATTGTCTCTCAGATTGTCCGTTCTCCGGGTACCTATTTTGATAAGCGAACCGATAAGGCAGCCACCTCTGTTTACGGTTCCACGATTATTCCGTACCATGGTGCATGGCTGGAATATGAGACGGATGTTAATGATGTTTTCTATGTCCGTATTGATAAAAACCGCAAGCTTCCAGTTACCTGGCTGCTTCGCGCCATGGGCAATTATGTGCCGGATAAGCCGTTTACCTGGCTGTCCTGCACGGATACCGCAGCAGGTGCGGTTACTGATGAACAGCTCCGCGCAATCTTTGGAGATGATACCCGTATTCTCGCAACACTGGATAAGGATACCTGCAGAACCCGCGAAGAATCTTTGATCGAGATTTATCGTAAACTCCGTCCCGGCGACCCCCCCACAGTTGACAGTGCGGAAAACCTGCTGGAAAGTCTCTTCTTTGACAGACGCCGCTATGATATCAGCACGGTCGGACGCTATAAATTCAATAAGAAACTGGCGGTTTGGACCCGTTTGGCCGGTCATGAGCTGGCTCTGCCGATTGCAGATCCGCAGACCGGTGAGATTATTGCTGAAGCAGGGGAAATTGTTACCCGTGAACGTGCACTGGAACTGGATGCACACGGCATCATCGACGCCTATGTTGTTGGAAACGACGGCAAAACCATTCGTGTGTTTTCCAACGGTATGGTCGATATGAAATCGTTTGTTTCTTTCGATCCTGCTGAACTGGGAATTCACGAGCGTGTCCGCTACATCATCCTCAATCGTCTGCTTGAAGAGTACGGTGACGATGAAGCAGCCCTGAAGACCGCGATTTTGGACAATCTTGATGACCTGATTCCAAAACACATTATCGTGGATGACGTGTTTGCCACTGTCAATTACCTGAACTGCATGGCAGAAGGTGTTGGTGAGGCAGACGATATCGACCATCTTGGAAATCGCCGTATGAGAAGCGTTGGTGAACTGCTGCAAAACCAGTTCCGTATCGGTTTCAGCCGTATGGAGCGTGTAATCCGCGAACGCATGACGTTGCAGGATCTTGATATTGTCACGCCGCAAAGCTTGATCAATATCCGCCCTGTTACCGCGGCGATTAAGGAATTCTTTGGTTCCTCTCCGCTGTCTCAGTTCATGGATCAGAACAACCCACTTGCAGAGCTGACCCATAAACGCCGTGTTTCCGCTCTTGGCCCCGGCGGCCTGTCCAGAGAGCGTGCCAGCTTTGACGTCCGTGATGTTCACTACAGCCATTACGGCCGCCTTTGCCCGATCGAAACCCCTGAAGGTCCCAACATTGGCCTGATTTCCTATCTCGCAAGCTATGCCCGCGTCAATGAGTACGGTTTCCTGATTGCGCCATTCCGCAAGATTGAAAAGGGAACGTTCCGTGTTACCGACGAGGTCGATTATCTGACCGCGGATATGGAAGATCAGTTCGTCGTTGCACAGGCATCTGAGCCGCTGGATGAAAATGGCTGTCTGGCAAACCAGCGTGTCATCTGCCGTCATAGGGATGAAATCATCGAAGTTGACCGTGATCGTGTTGACTATATCGATATTTCTCCAAGAATGATGGTTTCTATTGCAACCGCGATGATTCCCTT
Organism: Oscillospiraceae bacterium; assembly: GCA_050944035.1. Taxonomy (GTDB): domain Bacteria; phylum Bacillota; class Clostridia; order Oscillospirales; family Oscillospiraceae; genus JBMNQH01. The sequence continues at coordinate 246,593 of JBMNQH010000001.1, forward strand.
CCTGCAAAACGATGACGCAAACCGTGCACTGATGGGCGCGAACATGCAGCGTCAGGCAGTTCCGCTGATGGTTACGCAGGCTCCCATTGTTGCAACCGGTATCGAACACAAGTGCGCAGTGGATTCCGGTGTTATGGTTGTTGCAGGAGAAGGCGGCGTGGTCACCAAGGTTTCTGCGACAGATGTTACAGTCAAGCAGGATGACGGTGTGGTGAAAAACCATCACCTGATTAAGTTTGCCCGTTCCAATCAGGGTACCTGTGTCAACCAGCGTCCCATTGTTGCGGCAGGACAGCGTGTGGAAAAGGGCGACGTTCTGGCCGATGGTCCTTCTACAGCAGAGGGCGAGCTTTCCCTTGGCAAGAACATTCTGGTTGGCTTCATGACTTGGGAAGGATATAACTACGAAGATGCAATTCTGCTGAATGAGCGTTTGGTAATGGACGATGTGTTTACCTCCATCCATATTGAGGAGTACGAATGCGACGCCCGTGACACCAAGCTTGGACCGGAAGAGATTACCCGTGACATTCCCAGCGTTGGCGAAGATGCTTTGAAATATCTGGATGATCGCGGTATCATCTGTGTTGGTGCGGAAGTCCGTGCCGGTGATATTCTGGTCGGTAAGGTTACCCCGAAGGGTGAGACGGATCTGACCGCGGAAGAACGTTTGCTCCGTGCGATCTTTGGCGAAAAGGCGAGAGAAGTGCGTGATACCTCGTTGAAGGTTCCGCATGGCGAAAGCGGTATCATTGTCGATGTCAAGGTGTTCACCCGTGAGAACGGCGATGAACTGTCCCCTGGCGTCAATCAGGTTGTCCGCGTCTATATTGCCCAGAAGCGTAAAATCAGTGTCGGCGACAAAATGGCAGGCCGTCACGGTAACAAGGGTGTTGTATCCCGGATTCTGCCGAAGGAAGATATGCCGTATCTGCCGGATGGTACTCCGCTGGATATCGTTCTGAATCCGTTGGGTGTTCCTTCCCGTATGAACATCGGACAGGTTCTGGAAGTGCATCTTGGTTATGCTGCACAGGCACTTGGCTGGAAGGTTGCAACCCCGGTCTTTAACGGCGCAAATGAATTCGAGATTCGTAAGACGCTCGATGAAGCCGGCCTTCGTACCGACGGTAAAAGCATTCTTTATGATGGCCGAACCGGTGAACCGTTTGATAACCCGGTTACAGTTGGTTACGTTTACTTCTTTAAATTACACCATCTGGTTGATGATAAAATCCATGCACGTTCTACTGGTCCCTACAGCCTGGTTACCCAGCAGCCGCTTGGTGGTAAGGCACAGTTCGGCGGTCAGCGCTTCGGCGAAATGGAAGTTTGGGCACTGGAAGCTTACGGCGCTGCTTATACGCTGCAGGAAATCCTGACAGTTAAGTCCGACGATGTTACCGGTCGTGTCCGCACCTATGAAAGTATCGTAAAGGGCCACAATATTCCACAGCCTGGTGTGCCGGAATCCTTTAAGGTTCTGGTAAAAGAACTGCAATCGCTCTGTCTCGATATCCGTGTGCTCGATAAGAACGGTGACGAGATTGAATTGCAGGAGGATGACGATGACGATTTCGTACCCGGTATGCGGGACGAAAGCAGCTATCAGTCTGATGATAACGAAATTGAGGCCAGTGGCTTTACCATTGAGCAGGTCGAAGAGACAGAGGATTTCCTCTCTGAAAGTACGGCAGAGGATGATCTCTCTGATGACGAACTGTAATTCGGATTCTGTTTTGCAGAGACGAAAAATGATGGAAGAAATCACACGGCACCTGCGTAGGTTCTGTTGTGTGTTACCCGCAGCGGAGAAGAGATTCTTGTCTCCGTTGCTGTGGGCTTGCAATATGTGAAAGGAATGGTCATTGTATGAGCTATACACCCTTTGATGCCATTAAGATCGGAATTGCCTCTCCCGAGCAGATTCGTGCGTGGTCTTTTGGCGAGGTAAAAAAACCGGAGACCATCAATTATCGCACGCTGAAACCGGAACGGGATGGTCTGTTCTGTGAAAAAATCTTTGGCCCGACCAAGGACTGGGAGTGCCATTGTGGAAAATATAAAAAGATTCGCTATAAGGGCAAAATCTGCGATCGCTGCGGCGTTGAAGTTACCAAGTCGAAAGTTCGCCGTGAGCGTATGGGACATATTGAACTTGCGGCTCCAGTTTCTCATATCTGGTATTTTAAAGGCATTCCGTCCCGCATCGGTCTGCTTCTGGATCTGACCCCGCGTATTCTGGAAAAGGTTTTGTACTTTGGATCCTATATTGTTACAGATCCCGGGGATACGCCTCTGATTAAAAACCAGATTCTCAGTGAACGCGAATACAGAGATATGCGCGAGAAGTATGAAGATGACTTTGAAGCCGGTATGGGCGCCGAAGCCGTGAAAAAACTGCTTGCAGACGTTGACTGTGAGGCATTATCTCAGCAGCTGCGTGCAGAGTTGCGCACAGCGACCGGTCAGAAAAAGGCAAAGATTGTCAAGCGTCTGGAAGTTGTCGAGGCGTTCCGTCAGAGCGGCAATTCGCCCACTTGGATGATCATCGACGTTCTGCCGGTTATCCCACCGGAAATCCGTCCAATGGTCCAGCTTGACGGCGGTCGTTTTGCGACTTCTGACCTGAACGACCTGTACCGCCGTGTGATCAACCGAAACAACCGTCTGAAACGACTGATGGAGCTGAATGCACCGGATATCATCGTTCGCAACGAAAAGCGGATGTTGCAGGAGGCGGTTGATGCCCTGATTGACAATGGCCGCCGTGGCCGCGCAGTCACCGGCGCAAACTCTAGAGCACTGAAGTCCCTCTCTGATATGCTGAAGGGTAAGCAGGGACGCTTCCGTCAGAACCTGCTCGGCAAGCGTGTTGACTATTCCGGTCGTTCCGTTATCGTTGTCGGTCCTGACCTGAAGCTGTATCAGTGTGGCGTTCCCAAGGAAATGGCGATTGAGCTGTTCCGTCCCTTTGTTATGAAAAAGTTGGTCGAGGACGGCGTTGCCAACAATATCAAATCTGCCAAAAAGATGGTGGATAAGGCAAAGACTGAGGTCTGGGATGCGTTGGAAGTGGTGATCAAGGATCACCCTGTCCTGCTGAACCGTGCGCCGACCCTGCATAGACTGGGTATTCAGGCATTTGAACCCATCCTGGTCGAAGGCCGTGCGCTGAAGCTGCATCCTCTGGTCTGTACTGCATACAATGCGGACTTTGACGGTGACCAGATGGCAATCCATGTTCCTCTATCCGCGGAAGCACAGGCGGAAGCTCGAATCCTTATGCTTTCTGCCAACAATCTGCTGCGTCCGCAGGATGGCCGTCCCGTTACCGTTCCAACACAGGACATGATCCTTGGCGCCTACTATCTGACTTATGTGCGTTTGGGCAAGGCGGAGAAGGGGGCGGAGACCGTATTTGTTACCGATCCCGGTGATACCGGTCTACCAGCGGAATCCATTGTCGATGCTGATGAATTTGTTGCGGCCAATAAAGCTGCAGAAGCAGACGGAAGAAAGTTGGCAGCGTATAAACCGACAAAGGCATATTCCACGACTGCAGAGGCAATTATGGCGTACAACGATGGCGCTGTTGGCATCCATGCGCCGATTCGCGTCCGTGTCGAAAAGGACTTCGGAGACGGTGTTCTGCGCTCTAAGATTATCACGACCACAGTTGGCCGTATCATCTTCAATGAGCCGATTCCGCAGGATCTTGGTTTTGTTACCCGTTTTGATGAAAACGGCAATCTGACCGAAGAAGCTTTTGACTATGAAATCGGCTTCCGTACCGGTAAGAAAGAACTCGGAAGAATTATTGACCGTTGTATCAGTAAGCATGGCTTTACCATCTCCGTCGAAATGCTGGATAATGTCAAGGCGCTGGGATATAAATATTCTACGAAGGGCGCAATTACCATTTCCATTGCAGATATGACCGTTCCGGAAAAGAAACGGGAACTGATCGGCGATACCGAAAAGAAGGTTATCAGCATTGAGCGGCAGTATCAGCGTGGTTTTATTACCAATGATGAGCGCTACCGTTTGGTTGTAAAGGAATGGGAACAGACAACAAAGGATGTTACCCAGGCACTGCAGAATTCGCTGGATGAATTCAACCCCATCTATATGATGGCAAATTCTGGTGCGCGTGGTAGTATGAACCAGATCCGTCAGCTCGCCGGTATGCGTGGCCTGATGGCCAATACCGCCGGCCGTACCATTGAAATTCCAATTAAATCCAATTTCCGTGAAGGCCTTTCTGTTTTGGAATACTTTATTTCTTCGAGAGGTGCTCGAAAGGGGTTGGCAGATACTGCATTGCGTACAGCGGACTCTGGTTATCTGACTCGCCGTCTGGTCGATGTTTCTCAGGATGTCATTATCCGTGAGGATGATTGCGGTACCACAGAGGGAATCATCGCATCTGCGGTCTATGATAAGGGACAGATTGTACAGTCCTTTGGCGAAAGCATCCACGGCAGATATCCGGCAGAAAATATTGTAGATCCCAATACCGGCGAACTGCTGTTTGATACCGACCATATGCTCATGCCGCCGGATGCCGAAATTCTGGAGGCGCATGGCATTAAAGCAGTTAAGATCCGCAGCGTTCTGGCGTGTGAGGCAAAGAGTGGTGTCTGTGCAAAATGCTATGGTATGAACCTTGCAATTGGTCAGCCTGTCAATGCGGGCGAAGCTGTCGGCGTTATCGCTGCGCAGTCCATCGGTGAACCGGGCACACAGCTCACCATGCGTACCTTCCACACCGGCGGTATCGCGGGTGATGATATTACGCAGGGTCTTCCCCGTGTTGAAGAATTGTTTGAGGCACGCAAACCCAAGAAGATGGCTGTGCTGGCAGAAATCCCTGGCCGTGTCACCTTTGAAGACACCAAAAAGGCAGCAATCTGCGGTTTGACCATTACCAATCCGGAAGATGGGGAAGTTCGCGTCTACTCGGTTCCGTATTCTGGTGGAATTCTGGTACAGCCTGGCGATACTGTTGTGAAGGGCCAGGAACTGACATCTGGTGCAATGAATCCGCATGATGTTCTCCGTGTCCGCGGTGTTGACGCTTGCCGTAACTATCTGACGCAGGAAGTACAGAAAGTGTACCGTCAACAGGGTGTTGACATCAATGACAAGCACATTGAAGTCATCATCCGTCAAATGATGCGGAAGGTTCGCGTTGAGGAGCCCGGAGATACCAATTTGCTTTCTGGCGCCACCATTGATGTTGCGCAGTTTAAGGCTGCCAACAAAGAAGTGGAAGAGCGCATTGCAGCAGGAGAAGGGGATCTGCAACTTGCAACTTGCGAACAGCTGCTTATGGGTATTACCAAGGCTTCTCTGGCAACAGAAAGCTTCCTGTCTGCCGCATCCTTCCAGGAGACGACAAAGGTTCTGACCGATGCTGCAATTAAGGGCAAGGTCGACCATCTGGTTGGCCTGAAGGAAAATGTCATCATTGGTAAACTGATTCCTGCCGGTAGCGGTTTGGCTGTCTACCGTGATTTTGAGACCAATGAGGAAGAAGAACCGGAACAGGAAGAACTGATAGATCTCTCTGCGCTGATGACAAGAAATAACGTAATCTAAAACAGGTCACCAAAATGTCCTATAAAATCTTTGGATTTTAAGGTTTTTTTGCCTGAAATCACCAAAAAATTCCTCATTCCGCCACCGTTTTCGGGATGAGGAATTTTCTTGCTCAAAATGTAAAATTTGCTTGACTGATCTTGTACAATGTGCTATAATACCGAACGAATGGGTTTCTTACCGTCAGGAGGAAAAATTTGTGTTGGATGCGCTGAAAAACGGCAAAAAAGCCGTTGGAGTCAAACAGTCGAAAAAAGCGGTCCAGTCCGGGCAGGCGATTCATGTGTTTATCGCGGAAGATGCCGACCCGTTTGTGACGGATCCCATCCCAGCGCTTTGCAATGAGTATGGCGTTCCAGTTTCCTATGTTCCGGAAATGGTTGCGCTCGGCAATGCCTGTGGTATCAAGGTCGGCGCTGCAGTTGCAGCATTGCTGAAATAGCCGATCTTTTCTTTTGCTTGCATGTCCATTCCAATTTGCAGAAGTGGATTGGAGTTCGACATAGATATTTTTTGAAGAAAGGAGGATACTTTATTAATGCCTACATTTAATCAGCTGGTAAGAAAGGGCAGAGAACAGGTAACCTACAAGTCCAACTCTCCTGCTATGCAGAAGGGGTTGAACACTCTGAAGAACAGAGAAACCAACCTGAGTGCACCTCAGAAGAGAGGCGTCTGCACCGCGGTTCGTACGTCTACCCCCAAAAAGCCCAACTCTGCACTGCGTAAGATCGCTCGTGTACGCCTGACCAACGGCTATGAAGTTACCGCTTATATTCCCGGTATCGGTCATACTCTGCAGGAGCACTCTGTCGTTATGATTCGCGGTGGCCGTGTCAAGGACCTGCCTGGTGTTCGTTATCACATCATTCGTGGTACGTTGGATACCCAGGGCGTTGCCGGTCGTAAGCAGGCTCGCTCCAAGTATGGTGCTAAAAAGCCCAAGGGCGGTAAGTAATTGCTGATATCAACAGCGGACAGGCTTCGCCTGTCATAGCCCTGTTGTTTATATAATGAAGATTGTATGAACCTCGGGGCGCAACGGAGGCACACTGTGCTTTCGAGTACCTGTGAAATTCATTCTAGTATGAAGGAGGGAAGCGAAGTGCCCAGAAGAGGTAACGTCCCCAAAAGAGAGATCTTGCCTGATCCTATGTATAATTCCGTGTTGGTCACCAAGTTGGTCAACAGCATTATGCTGGACGGCAAAAAGGGTGTTGCACAGAAGGTTGTTTACGATGCATTTGATGTTATCGAGGAAAAGACCGGACGAAATCCCCTTGAAGTGTTCACTGAGGCTATGAATAACATCATGCCCACACTGGAGGTTAAAGCTCGCCGTGTTGGTGGTGCAACCTACCAGGTTCCTATCGAGGTCAGAGCTGACAGACGTCAGACCCTTGGTCTCCGCTGGCTGACCGAATATGCAAGAAAGCGCAGCGAAAAGACCATGAAGGAACGTCTGTCCGGTGAGATTCTTGATGCAGTCAACAATACAGGCTCTTCCGTTAAGAAGCGTGAAGATACGCACAAAATGGCAGAATCCAACAAGGCTTTTGCTCATTTCCGTTGGTGATTCAGCTGATTGTTCAGCTATCTTACAACAAAATAGAGTTGTGCCCCTGTACTTTTTAGGAGAAACAGTTTATGCCCAGACAATTTTCGCTTGAGAAAACTAGAAATATCGGCATAATGGCTCACATCGATGCTGGTAAGACTACCACGACAGAGAGAATTCTCTTCTATACAGGTGTCAATTACAAGATCGGTGAGACCCATGATGGTACCGCCACGATGGACTTTATGAAACAGGAGCAGGAGCGAGGAATTACCATCACTTCTGCAGCAACAACCTGTTCTTGGAGAGAACATCGCATCAACATCATCGATACCCCCGGTCATGTTGATTTCACCGTTGAAGTGGAGCGTTCCCTGAGAGTTTTAGATGGCAGCGTTACAGTTATGTGTGCAAAAGGCGGTGTTGAACCACAGTCCGAGACCGTTTGGAGACAGGCTGACCACTACCATGTACCCAGAATGATTTATATCAATAAGATGGATATCATGGGAGCGGACTTCTACAACGTACTCACTATGATTCACGATCGCCTGAAGTGCAACGCAGTTCCTATCCAGCTTCCGATTGGCGCTGAAGCAGAGTTTTGCGGCATTATCGACTTGGTCGAAATGAATGCAACATTCTATGACAACGACCTCGGAACAGAGATGCGTGTTGAGGAAATTCCGGAAGATATGCGGGAACTTGCGGAAGAATATCGTGCAAAGCTGCTGGAAGCCGTTTCTGATTTCGATGATGAAATTATGGAAAAGTATCTCGAAGGAGAAGAAATTTCCGAAGAATCGATTCGTGCGGCAATTCGTAAAGCTACAGTTGCAGTAAAAATGATGCCTGTGGTTTGCGGCACATCTCACAAAAACAAAGGCGTGCAGAAGTTGCTTGATGCGATTGTCGACTATATGCCGTCTCCTCTGGATGTTCCTGCAATTGTCGGTACCAAGCCCGGGACAGAAGAGGAAGAAAGCCGTCATGCTGATGACAAAGCACCGTTCTCTGCACTGGCGTTTAAGGTTATGACCGATCCTTATGTCGGCCGTCTGACGTTCTTCCGTGTCTATTCCGGTACGTTGGATGCAGGCAGTGTTGCTTTGAACTCGACCAAAGGACATCGGGAACGCCTCAGCCGGATCCTGCAGATGCATGCCAACCATCGGGAAGATATCGCAACCGTTTATTCTGGCGATATTGCCGCAACCGTTGGTTTGAAAAATACAACGACCGGCGATACGCTTTGTACCGAAAAGGCTCCCATCGTGCTTGAGTCTATGGAGTTCCCGGAACCGGTTATCCGCGTTGCAATCGAACCCAAGACCAAGGCAGGCCAGGAGAAGATGGCAGTTGCTCTCCAGAAACTGGCCGAAGAAGATCCGACTTTCAAAGCTTATACAGACGAGGAAACCGGTCAGACCATTATTGCTGGTATGGGCGAGCTCCACTTGGAGATTATTGTTGATCGTCTGCTGCGTGAATTCCGCGTAGAGGCTAACGTCGGCAGACCCCAAGTTTCTTATAAGGAGACCATCACAAAAGAAGGCTTGGCAGATGTCCGTTATGTCCGTCAGACGGGTGGTAAAGGTCAGTTTGCCCACGTCAAGCTCCGCATTGAGCCCAATGAGAGTGGCAAAGGCTATGAATTTGTCAATGCAGTTACCGGCGGCGCTATTCCCAAGGAATATATCCCATCTGTGGATCAGGGAATCCAGGGGGCAATGCTTTCCGGCGATCTTTCCGGGCACCAGGTCGTTGACGTAAAAGTTACCCTGTTGGATGGTTCCTATCATGAAGTTGACTCGTCCGAACTGGCGTTCAAGATTTGTGGTTCTATGGCATTCAAAGAGGCATATGCCAAAGCAGGACCAACAATGCTTGAACCGATTATGAAGGTCGTAGTTACCGCGCCCGATGAATATATGGGCGATGTTATGGGCGATATTAACGCCCGCCGTGGCCAAATTTTGGGCATGGATACCCGGAACGGCGCCGCAGAAATCCGTGCGAATGTTCCACTCTCTTCCATGTTCGGTTATGCCACAGACCTGCGCAGCAAAACCCAAGGCCGCGCAAACTACAGTATGGAACCCAGCCATTATGTAGAGTTGCCCAAGTCTATGCAGACAGAATTGATTAACCGCCACAACGGTAAAGTCTGATCTGTCAGCACTCCCTGTGACCACCAGCATGATTCTGCTGTTGTGAATAGGTAATCTGAAGGGTTTATCCCGCAGATAAGTTTATGTATTTATTTTTCATTTAGGAGGAAGTTCAAATGGCAAAACAGATGTTCAACAGAACAAAGCCCCATGTAAATATCGGCACCATTGGTCACGTTGACCATGGTAAGACCACCCTGACCGCAGCTATTACCAAGTACCTCGCATTCTCCGGCAAGGCAGACTTCACCGATTATGTAAACATCGATAAGGCTCCCGAAGAGAAGGAACGTGGTATCACCATCAATACTGCTCACGTTGAGTACGAGACTGAAAACCGTCACTATGCTCACGTTGACTGCCCGGGCCATGCTGACTATATCAAGAACATGATTACCGGTGCTGCTCAGATGGACGGCGCAATCCTTGTTATTGCTGCTTCCGACGGCCCCATGGCTCAGACCCGCGAGCATATCCTGCTCGCTCGCCAGGTTGGCGTTCCCGCAATCGTAGTATTCCTGAACAAGGTTGACCAGGTTGACGACGAAGAACTGCTTGAACTGGTTGAGATGGAAGTTCGCGAACTGCTGTCCGACTATGACTTCCCCGGCGATGATCTGCCCATCATCAAGGGTTCTGCGCTGAACGCTCTGATCTGCGAATCCGAGGATCCCAATGCTCCTGAGTATGCTTGCATCAAGGAACTGATGGATGCAGTTGACAGCTACATCCCCACTCCTGACCGTAAGGCAGACCAGCCCTTCCTCATGCCCATCGAGGACGTTTTCACCATCTCCGGTCGTGGTACCGTTACCACCGGTCGTGTAGAACGTGGCCGTGTCCAGGTTGGTGATAAGGTTCAGATCGTCGGCCTCCGCCACGAAATCTCTGAAACTGTCGTTACCGGCACTGAAATGTTCCATAAGACCCTCGAGTATGCAGAAGCTGGCGATAACGTTGGTACTCTGCTCCGCGGTGTTGCAAAGAAGGACGTAGAGCGCGGCCAGGTTCTGGCAGCTCCCGGCTCCATCAAGCCCCTCACCAAGTTTGTTGGCCAGGTTTACGTTCTGTCCAAGGAAGAAGGCGGCCGTCATACTCCGTTCTTCAACAACTATCGTCCTCAGTTCTATTTCCGTACCACCGACGTTACCGGCGTTATCTCCCTTCCCGAAGGCACCGAGATGTGCATGCCTGGCGACAACGTTGACATGAAGGTTGAACTGATCACTCCCATCGCAATTGAAAAGGGTCTCCGCTTCGCTATTCGTGAAGGCGGCCGTACTGTAGGTTCCGGCGTCGTTATCGAAATCGAAGAGTAAGTTCAAATTATTGTTATATTATCTTTTTGCGGGTCTGGCGTATGCCAGACCCGCTTTTTGCTGTGCACTCCGGGACTTTTTATATATTTACTTTCGGACGTTTTTGCGGTATAATCCATCTGGTTTAAAAGAGGTGGTATGCTTTGAAGCGCTGTATTGTATGGAAGCATTGAAAAACTTATGAATGATTGCGTGATCTCGCGCAGAATGGAGTGTTTTCAATGAAAATTCCAGAGAAACAAATTTATCCCCGCGTGGGAGATAGACAGACTGTTTATCTGAAAAATGTAATTACCGACCCCAATATTATTGTTGGCGATTATACGATGTACAACGACTTTGTCCATGATCCCACATTATTTGAGAAGAACAATGTGCTCTATCACTATCCAATTAACCAAGATAAGCTGATTATAGGAAAGTTCTGTTCCATTGCCTGTGGCGCGCGGTTTCTTTTTAATAGCGCAAATCATACGATGACATCGTTGTCCACCTATCCGTTTCCACTGTTTTTTGAAGAATGGGATCTTGATCGTAAAGATGTTACTGCTTCTTGGGATAACAAAGGGAACATTGTCATTGGAAATGATGTTTGGATTGGTTATGAAGCAGTGATACTGGCTGGTGTTACCATTGGCGATGGTGCGATTATAGGAACACGCGCCGTGGTTACAAAGGATGTGCCACCGTATACCATTGTTGGAGGTGTGCCGGCGAAGCCAATTCGCATGCGTTTTTCAGATAATATAATTTCCACGCTGCTTACAATGCAGTGGTGGAATTGGCCAAAGGAGAAAATTCGCCAAAACATAGATGCAATACAATCTGGGTGCATTACCGAAATAAGATGATGTTTTGATGATAGACTGACAGATACGCCAGTGTTTGTTGTGCACACAATTCAGCGGTGTGAAAGGAATGAAATGCTTTCGCATCGCTGTTTGTTATTTCTGTCTATTTTAGACTGTGCATGAAGCCGTCCAATGCAGCAGAGTGAATATCGGCGCCGATGACGATATTTTTATAGATGTACAGAGTTGCCTCAACATTACTGTTATCAGGATAATTTAGCACGTGGTATCGATACTGCATGACGTACAAACCGGCATAATCTGACAGATCAAACCCCTGTTGTTTTTGTAAGAGATTGTATTGTTCCAGCGTTGCATCAAATTCGGAAGGAAGTAGAACTTCCTCCTCTGCGATGGGCGTTTTTTCGCATTCCCAACCATATTCTTTGAGGTAAGCCAGACGGCTTTCGTTGTTGTCAACGGATCCATTTTTTCCAACGGATTCTGCACGATAAAATGCACCTGCCAATAACACCAGACCAGTTAGAAGAATGGCGATGGCAATGAGCAGCAGGACAGCGTGTTTGCTTGAAAGTCTGGTTTTTAATTCCATGATTGTATCCTCCGGTATCAATCCTGACGGCGTGAAGCATGTTGTCAGATCATAAAAAATCTATTCATTTCAAAGGAAAAATATGTTACACTAAATCAGAGGTGACAAAATGGCAGAGCAACGACTAGACAAAATTATCAGTAGTACTGGACAAGCTTCCCGACGGGAAGTGAAACGGATGGTCCACCAGGGACGAGTTACTGTGGACGGGGTAACGGCTCAATCCGCAGAAGAAAAATATGATCCCAATGCCGTGACCATCTGTGTAGACGGCGAGATCGTTCGATATGCTGCTTATCACTATTTTATGCTGCATAAACCCGCAGGTGTACTGTCTGCAACGGAGGATTGCAACCAAAAAACAGTATTGGATTTGCTTTCTGAACGGGATCAGAAGTTAGGATTGTTTCCTGTTGGACGGTTGGATAAAGATACAACCGGATTGCTGCTTCTGACAGATGATGGCACATTTGCGCATCGTGTTATCTCGCCGAAGCAACATGTGGCAAAGTATTATTATGCAAAGTTGGATGGATGTTTGCAGGAATCAGATGTTCAGGCCTTTGGAGATGGGCTGGTGCTTGCGGATGGACTCCAATGTATTCCGGCAGAATTGAGATTACTTGGAGATGGCAGCGAAGTTCAGGTTACAGTATTTGAGGGAAAGTATCATCAAGTGAAACGAATGATTGCTTCGCGCGGTGCGCATGTGGTTGCGCTTCATCGCATTTCAATTGGTCAACTTTTGTTGGATCCTGCCTTGAAGCCGGGAAACTATCGTGCTCTGACATTGTATGAACAGGAACAAATTTTTGAATAATTTACTATATTATAGGGAAAATTCAGTACTTTTTCATATAAATTGTTAAATTTCGAAAAATGGAAAGATTCCCCAATTTCTCGTTAAAAATGCTAATTTACGTGTAGCAAATTTCACCATCCAATACATGGTTTTTGGATTTTTTACAAAAAATAGATCGAAATCTATTGAAAAATGCACACTTTTCATGTATGATAAGAGCATCAAAGACAATCGCAGTCTGCCCGGCGAAACAAGGTTACGTATCAATTAACGGTTTCGTGAAAAGGTTTCAAAATATGATGCAAGAAGTTGCTGTGGGAGGGTTTTACTATGTCGAGCAGGATTTTTCAAAGCGTAATCGTTCAAATGAAGGATGCAACCGACAGATGTATGGGCGTTGTCGATTCGGAAGGGTTTGTTGTTGCTTGCAGCGAACTTTCCATGATTGGTTCTCATCTGGAAGATGTGGAGGGAATCATCGGCGATGTACCGGAACAGCTGTTTACCACGGCCACCCGCACCTATAAACTGCTTGGCGGCCTCGGTAACAAACTGGATTATGCGGTGTTTGTAGAGGGACTGGACGCCACCGCGAGATGTGTTTGTATTCTGGCTGCTGTCGCATTTAATGAAGCGAAGATCAACTACGAAGAAAAACACAACAAGACCACATTCATTAAAAACATCATCTCGGACAACATCCTGCCCGGTGATGTTTACATTCGTGCCAAAGAGCTGCACTTTGTGACTGACGTGCCCCGTGCCGTATTCCTGGTTCGCCAGGTTGACCGTTGCGATATGGCCGCAGTCGAAGTGATTCAGAACACTTTTCCGGATAAACAGCGCGACTTCGTGCTCAGTATGAGTGAGACAGACGTTGTTGTAATCAAGGAAATGACCCCAGGCTATACCACCGATGAGTTGTATGCGATTGCAAACAACATCGAAACCGCGCTTGATACAGAGTTGCATGTCAAGTGTGTTATCGGCATCGGGACGGCGGTCAACCACCTGCGTGAGTTGGCAGATCGCTATAAGGAAGCCCAGGTCGCAATTGAAGTCGGAAAGGTGTTCGACAATGAGCGAACAGTGATTCATTATGAGAATCTCGGCATCGGCCGCATCATCTATCAGCTGCCGACAACGCTCTGTGAGATGTTCCTCAGTGAAGTGTTCCGTAAAAATCCGATCGAGTCTCTTGATCAGGAGACGCTGTACACCATCAATAAGTTCTTCGAGAACAACCTGAATGTTTCAGAGACATCCAGAAAGCTCTTTGTCCACAGAAATACACTCGTTTACCGTCTGGAAAAAATTAAAAAACTGACCGGCCTGGATCTCCGTGAGTTTGACCATGCGATTGTATTCAAGGTTGCACTCATGGTGAAAAAGTATCTGAATTCCCAAAGCAATCCCAGATACTAAGAAATCCGGTTCGTTCGGCAGTTTTTACCGGACACATTGGAGGAATTTATCATGGTTCAATTACAAGACGTCTCGATGGTCTATAAAACGACCGGTGAAGAGGCGCTCAAAGAAGTCAGCCTGACTGTCAATGATGGTGAATTCGTCTTTCTGGTCGGACCTTCTGGTTCAGGTAAGACGTCTATCATTAAGTTGTTGAACGGTGAGGTGAGAGCCGAGAGCGGCGAGGTCAACGTCAATGGTTTCGACATGATGAAGATCCGCAGAAATAAGTTGCCTAAGCTTAGAAGAACCCTCGGCGTCGTATTTCAAGATTTCCGTCTGATTGATAAGATGAGCGTGTATGATAATGTTGCGTTTGCGATGCGCATTGTCGGCGCCAAAAATAAGGATATTCGCCGTATGGTGGCCTTTGCTTTGGATCTTGTTGGTCTGACCGGGTATGAAAAACGTCGTCCGAAGCAACTCTCCGGCGGTGAGCAGCAGCGTGTCGCCATTGCGCGCGCACTGGTAAACAGTCCACAGCTTGTCATTGCTGACGAGCCGACTGGAAACCTTGACCCTGCAAAGAGCCTTGAGCTGATGCAGCTGTTTCAGAAAATCAACGAGCTTGGAACAACAGTCATCGTGGTAACCCACGAAAGAGAACTGGTCAATACGTTTTCCAAGCGTGTAGTCGCGATCGAGGATGGCAAAATCATCAGCGACGGAATGGATGGTTATTATGAAGTGGCTGAATAAAGTAAGATATTTGATCAAAGAGGGCGTAAAAAACATATTCATTCACGGGTTTATGTCCTTTGCGTCGATTACGATCATCACGGCATGCCTAATTATCATTGGCAGTTTTTCGCTGTTGGCGTTAAATATCGATAGTCTGATCGATACGTTGGAAAGTGAAAATCAGGTGGTTGCCTATGTGGATGAGGCGCTCGGCGAAGAAGAAACTGCTGCGCTGAAGGATGAAATCGAGGCGTTGGACAATGTCAGTGAAGCGGAGCTTGTTACCCGTCAGGAAGCAATGGACAGCTTTGTAGAGCAATACCAGGATCAAAGTTTGTTCAATGATATTGACGCCAGCGTATTTCGTGACCGTTATATCATCTATCTCGAGGATCTGACCTTTATGGAGGACACGGTTGTCAAACTCGGACGCATAGAAGGAATTGCCGATGTCAATGCAAGTCTTGAAATTGCCGATGGATTCGTAACTGTGCGAAACGTGATCAGTGCTCTGTCTCTGGTGTTGTTGGTCATTCTCGCTATAGTCTCTGTATTTATTACATCCAATACGATCAAACTCGCTGCATTCAGTAGGAGAGAAGAGATTGCGATTATGCGTATGGTCGGTGCAACCAATTCGTTTATTAAGCTTCCTTTCTTTATTGAAGGGTTGTTCCTGGGATTGATTGGCGGCGCCATCGCTTACGCCGCGGAGTACGGAATTTATACCTTGCTTTGCAATAAGATCCTCGGAAGCCTGATTGCAAGTTTTGTGCAACCGATTCCGTTTGGTACGCTGATGTTCCCGCTTTTGATTGTCTATCTGGCGGTCGGATTCTTTGTGGGTACCTTCGGCAGCGTTGTTGCCATCAGAAACTATCTGAAGGTCTAGTGAGGAGGTTTTGTTTTGGCGAAGAAACACAAAAGATTTGTATCGATTGTCTGCATTGTTCTGGCACTACTGATGATTTTTTCTGTCCTGATTTCAGTGATTGGTTCAGTACATGCAGTTTCACAGTCTGAAATCGATGCGCTGAAAGAAAAACGCAGTTCTCTGAACAGCGAGATGGAAGGAATACAGTCGCAAATTAACGATCTAGAATCCCAAAAATCCTCTGTTCTTGATCTGAAGGCAGCGCTTGATGAAAAGATTGCGCTCAATCAACAGGACATTGACCTGACACAGAATGAAATTGATTATTATAATGCCCTGCTTGTTGAACAGGAAGCGGCGATTGCGGAAGCACAGCAAAAAGTGGACGACCAATATGAACGGTACTGTACACGGATCCGCAGCATGGAGGAAAATGGCGTTTCCAGCTATTTCGGTGTTTTGTTCCAGGCGGACAGTTTCAGTAACTTCTTGACCAATCTCGATTACATATATGAGATCGTGGCATATGACAAAGAGCTTGAACAAAGCTATATTGATGCAAAGGAAGCACTGGAAGAAGTGAAAGCGGAATATGAAGCAACGCTTTCTGAGCTTGACACAAAAAAGACTGAATTAGAAGAAAAACAGGCAAATCTTGAACAGGAGACAGAAGAAGCCTATACCATGATCCTGAATCTGGAGAATGATATTGACGCTTATACCGCAGCTTATGAAGAAAATGAGGCAGCGGAAGCACAATTGCAGTCCCAGATTGACGCAGCTGTTGCAGAACTGGAAAAGCAGCAGGCCGCAGCAGCAGCGGCAGCTGAGGCTGCTAAGAACAATAACAGCGGTAGCAGTAGTAGTGATAACACAGTTACACCATCCAATACCAGTGAAGATCCAACTCCCAGTGGTTCCTTTCTCTGGCCGTGTCCCGCCAGCCACAATGTTACGTCTCCGTTTGGCTATCGTACGCATCCGATTTTCGGTACGACCAAGTACCATGCTGGTATTGACATTGCAGCGGGCTCTGGATCGGCGGTTCTTGCAGCAGATGGCGGTACGGTTGTAACTTCAACCTACAGCTCTTCTTATGGAAACTATATTGTTATCAATCATGGTAATGGGTATAGTACAACGTATGCCCACATGAGTTCCCTTCTGGTTTCTGCGGGCAGCACGGTTTCGCAGGGGACAACGATTGGTCTGGTTGGTTCTACCGGATGGTCTACCGGTCCCCACCTGCATTTCGAAGTTTCCTATAACGGTTCAAGAGTGAATCCGCTGAACTATGTAAGTTAAACTAGAGTTTGTCTATGACCGGGCAGTTGGTATCAACTGTCCGGTCGTGGCATATCCTAACATCCGGTATGAAGCAGGGAAGATTCATACTGTGATTCGCCGCTTCCCGGAGGGCACTGCCTTGGATGAAACGAGAAAAGAGCGAAATAAAAAGGAATGGCATCGTCTGAAAATAGGATTGTTTTGTGTTGTTGCAGTTTTGTTAACAGCGGGCGTAACAGCGGGCATTGTTATCCGTATGTATGGCGGTTCTGATAATATGGCATATGTAACGAAGTTTGCCGCGGTGCTGAACAGCATAGAGGAATATTATATTGGTGATGCAGATATGGAAACCGCGACCAATGCGGCATACAATGCACTGGTTGCATCGGCGACCGACCGATGGAGCTATTATATGAATGAAGAGGAATACGAGGCCTATCTGGACTATACGGAAAATCAGTATCAGGGAATTGGCATTACAGTCCAGACTGATACAGAGGCTTCTTACATGTTGTCTGTTTACAGTGTGGAACAGGATTCTCCAGCGGCGCTGGCCGGGCTTGAAATTGGAGACGTATTTCATACTGTGGGTGGAACAGACTGCGCAGGTATGACAGTCAGCGCCCTGAAAGAGATCATTCAGAAACATGTAGACCAAACCTTAGATATTACAGTAGAACGAAATGGTGAGACAGTTGATCTGACTGTAACCTGTACCACAATCCAGACAGTTCCCGTCCGCTATGAATTGCTGGATCAAAAGGTGGGTTACATCAAAATCAAAAACTTTGAATCCGGCTGTGCAGATGCATTTATTGAAGCGGTGGATGTTTTGCTTGAGCAGGGGGCGACCGGACTGGTCTTTGATGTACGGGGAAATCCTGGTGGACAGCTTTCTGAATTGCTGGATATGTTGGATTACCTGTTGCCGGAAGGCGAGATGTTTGTCAGCGTTGATCAATCCGGGGAAGAGGAAGTCTATCAATCCGACGACAGCTGTGTTGAATTGCCGATGTCCGTTTTGATCGATGCCGACAGCTACAGTGCCGCAGAGTTCTTTGCAGCAGCATTGCAGGAATATGGTCTTGCAACGACAGTTGGAGAGGCCACAACGGGAAAAGGCAGAAGTCAGATTACGTTGGAATACACAGACGGTACGGCGCTGCATATTTCCAGCAAACGCTATCTGACGCCCAACCGAGTCGATCTTTCAGAACAGGGGGGTCTGACACCCGATATGGCGGTTGCATTGACCGAGGATGCGGAACAGCTTCTGCGCTCTGACCGGTTGGACTATGACGTTGACCCACAGTTGCAGGCGGCTGTTGCAGCAGTACAATAAATTGCGACCGATTGGATGGTATTGCACCTCTCTCTTTTGATGAACCGGATGATTCAGAAGAGAGAGGAAAAATTTTTGTATTGCCCTCAAATAAAACGTATTTTATGCGTCGGTGTGGACTGCAATTTCTGTTTTGAAGCATCGAATGGGAGAAAAACAAGTCATATGCCCAGAGAAATTCACCGGGAAATCAGCTTGACACCGAACGGTTTAATCTCTATAATGTTCCGTACGGATAAATTTACTAATTAAGGTATACGCAATCTCCCGCAAGTTTTTGGTGAATCTTTTTTCAAAAACAGCGGATAATATCGTGCATGACCGTGAGAGGACGTGTTTTTATGGCAAATGAAAGCAGATATAAAATGAGTCAGGCCAGACTCGAAGAACTCAGAGAAGAACTTCAATATCTTGAGACCGTCAGAACCCTCGAAGTTTCTGAGCAGATTAAAGAGGCAAGATCGTTTGGTGATCTCTCTGAAAACAGCGAATATGATGAAGCGAAAACCGAACAGGGAAAGCTTTATTCCAAAATAGCAGAAATGAAGGATCTCATCGAGAACGCTGAGATTATTGAGCCGGTGGAAGGTGTTGCCGGTACCGTTGTCCTGGGTAGTACCGTTCTGGTTCGCGATGTAGAAGAGGGAGTCGAGGAAGAGTATCACATTGTGGGATCTCAGGAAGCGGACCCAATGGAAGGACGTATTTCTGATGATTCGCCCTTTGGTGCCGGCCTGTTGGGACATACTGTTGGCGAGATCGTCTCAGTGGAGGCTCCTGTCGGCCAGCTTCGATTTGAAATCCTTGATATTCAGGAGTAGGAGAAAAAAGATATGGCAGAAGAAATCATCAATGGCGTATCCGTGGAGGATGATCTGACAGAGGTTATCCGCATCCGTCGTGAAAAGCTGGCAAAGCTGCAGGGCGAAGGCCGGGATCCGTTTACGATTACCAAGTTTGAGCGCACCGCATACAGCACGGAGATCAAAGAACAGTTTGAAACTTTGGAAAATACCGACGTCACAGTTGCTGGGCGTATTATGTCCAAACGTGATATGGGTAAAGCCTTTTTCTGTGATTTACAGGATGATAAAGGTCGAATTCAGCTCTATGTCCGTATCAACGACCTCGGAGAAGAGGCGTTTAACGAGTTCAAGCGTTGGGACATCGGCGACATCATTGGAACCACAGGTATGGTTTTCCGTACCCGCCGCGGTGAGATCAGTGTACATTGTCACACAATCACACTGCTGGCAAAATCTCTCTTGCCTTTGCCCGAAAAGTTCCATGGTCTGACCGATCTGGAAGCCCGTTATCGTCAGCGCTATGTTGATCTCATCATGAATCCCGAATCCCGCCGTGTATTTGAGATTCGCAGCCGCTTTGTGACGCATGTCCGTAAGTATCTGGACAGCCACGGTTATATGGAAGTTGAGACACCGGTTCTGAATACCATCTCCGGCGGTGCCACAGCAAGGCCTTTTATTACACATCACAATACCCTGAATATCGAGATGTATATGCGCATTGCAACTGAGCTGCATCTCAAGCGTCTGATCGTCGGTGGCATCGAGCGCGTGTATGAAATCGGCCGTATTTTCCGCAATGAGGGTATGGATACCCGCCACAATCCAGAGTTTACCACAGTCGAGCTGTATCAGGCTTATGCGGATTTCAACGATATGATGGACCTGTTTGAAGAACTGTTGTCCAGTGCAGCAATGGAAATTCTGGGTACTTATGATGTCGAATGGCAGGGGGAGAAAATCAGCCTGGCCCCAGGCTGGGAACGCCTGACCATGGCAGATGCAGTTAAAAAGTATCTGGGTATTGATTTCATGGCGATCGATTCCGATGAGGAAGCAGTTGCAGCTGCAAAGGCAGCAGGTGTAGACATGGACGGTGTAGAGCCCACTTGGGGACACGCTCTCTATGAAAGCTATGACCAGAAGGTTGAGTGTCAGATCCTCCAGCCGACCTTTATTACCATGCATCCCGTGGATGTTTCTCCGCTGGCAAAGCGTAGTCCGGCCGATCCAAGACTGACCGAGCGGTTCGAACTCTTTATCTGCCGCAGTGAGATGGGCAATGCGTTCTCTGAGCTGAACGACCCCATTGACCAGAAACAGCGTTTCCAGAAGCAGGTTGAGTTGCGGGAAAAGGGCGACGATGAGGCCGGTATGATGGATACAGACTTTATCACCGCACTGGAATACGGCATGCCGCCTACAGGCGGTTTGGGTATTGGCATCGACCGTTGCGTCATGCTTCTGACCGGCAGCTCTTCGATCCGCGATGTTATTTTGTTCCCAACAATGAAACCGCAAGAGTAAAAATGTAGAGTTTTCAATGGTTTTCCAGTAGTTTGGTAAGCAAACTTAAGCCATTTCAGCCGATGTGAACCAAACCAATACCAGAATGAAGCCTCTGACGATGAAAAAGCCGTAAGCTGTGGCGCAGGGGATTCCCGCGCCACAGCTTTTTCATAATCCGCCACAGCGGACGGATATAGCCGATCACCTTCGGATATATCCGCCTGCCGCGGCAGAAGCCTTATTGTGAGGAGCAATAGTATGGAAACAATCACATCCCGTAAAAATCAGTTGATTGCGCACATTCGAAAGCTCGGCAGCGACAGCAGTTACCGCCGTACAAGCGGCGAATTTGTTTGTGATGGAGAAAAGTTTTTACAGGAAGCCGTAGCCTGGGGTGCAGAAGTGACAGCCGTTCTCTGGTGCAATGCACCAACGATGCAAATTGACTGCCTCAATTACCTGGTGTCAAACGACTTGCTGGATTATGCTTCTCCGTTAAAACATACACCTGGCCCGCTGTTTTCTGTTGCCATTCCCAAAGAAAAGAAAACGGCAGGGATCCGTGCGATTGTACTTGACGGGGTTCAGGACCCCGGCAATGTTGGAACAGTGATCCGCACTGCCAATGCATTTTCTATGGATGCTGTTATTTTGACCAATGGCTGTGCGGATTTATATAACCCAAAAACCATTCGCGCGACGATGGGCGCTGTGTTTCGGCAAACCACGCTGGAGATGGAGCCTGCGGCCTTGGCGGAATGGTTGCAGTGTCATGGACTAACGCTATGCGGCGCGGCGCTGTCTGAACAGGCGATGGATATTCGCAATATTGTAAGAGAAAATACCGTCATAGCGATTGGCAGCGAGGGGCGTGGGTTGAGTCCTGCAGTTCTGGCGTTGTGCCAGAAACAGATGATTATCCCGATGAATCCAGCCTGTGAATCTCTCAATGCAGCCATTGCGGCAGCTGTGGCTATGTGGGAGTTTACCCGTTAAATAAAGGAGGGGACGCTCTTTGTCAACTCTCAAGTATTGGATTTGGCTCTCGACGTTGCGCGGGATCCGCCCGCGCGTAAAGAATCTTTTGCTGGAGCGGTTTGAAACGCCGCAGGGCATTTACTTTGCCGGCGAAGGGGATTACGCCGCGCTGGAAGGAATCACTAGACGAGAGCTGGAAATCCTGAAACACAAAGAGGAGTCTGCGGTGCTGGCAGTGATGGAAGCCTGTGCCCGTGAGCACATTCAAATCATTACGCTACAAGACGCGGAATATCCTGAGCGCTTAAAGCATATCTATGACCCGCCTGTCGTACTCTATGTGAAGGGGCGGTTGCCCATAGTTGACAATGAGGTCGCAATTGGAACGGTTGGTACCAGAAAAGCAACGCCGTATGGCCTAAAAATGGGACGTCAGCTCGGCTTCGAGTTGACAAAAGGCGGTGCTTTGGTTATTTCCGGTTTGGCCGCCGGTGTGGATTCCGCTGCGGCGGAAGGGGCACTGCAGGCCGGCGGAAGTTGCATTGGTGTGCTTGGTACCGCGATTGATGAAGTATATCCAAAATTTAATATGCGGTTGTTTGACGATGTTGCCGCCGTTGGTGCCTTGGTTAGTGAGTATGCGCCGGGGACAAAAACAGGACCGGAGGATTTTCCGCTGCGAAATCGAATAATCAGCGGTCTTTCAGTCGGTGTGACCATCATCGAGGCGCCGCTTCGCAGCGGTGCATTGATTACCGCTTCTCTTGCATTGGAGCAGGGAAGAGATGTCTTTGCTGTTCCGGGCAATGCGGATTCTTCGGCTTGTGCCGGTTCCAATCGTCTGATCAAAGAAGGTGCAAAGGCCGTTACAGAGGCCAGAGATATTTTGGAGGACTATGTTGGCCTCTTTCCAGGTAAACTAAAATTGTTTTATCAGGCGCCGAAAGCGCCAGAAAAAGCGGTGGTTTCCCAACCAACGGAATCCTCCGCAAGTGAGACAAAACGGCGTAGGAATTTTCTGCGCAGATTTCGAGAGAAGCAGGGCGAGCAAAGACAGAGACGAGAACCGGAAACCGGGAAAGATTTTGTCGGCGTACGACGGCCTGTGCCTTCTACAAACAGTTCTGCGGAGCAAACGGCTTCGCTGGACTCTTTTACAGAACCACAGCGTACGATTTTGACTGCTATGCAGCAGCCATCCATGCATGTGGATGAAATCATCGGCGCCTGTGGACTACCGGCTTCTGTTGTCCTTGCTGAACTGACCATTTTACAGATCAGCGGCGCTGTGACACAGGAGCAGGGTAAACGATTTACAAGGAATATTGCTGAAAAACAGTAATCTGAGAAATGAGGAATCGTCAATGGCAAAAGCTAAGACGGATCTGGTCATTGTAGAATCTCCAACTAAGGCCAGAACCATAGAAAAGTATCTTGGCAGCAATTATAAGGTTGTAGCATCGATGGGGCATCTTCGGGATCTGCCGAAGAGCACCATGGGTGTTGATATAGAAGGCGGATTTGTTCCGCAGTACATTCCAGTCAAGGGCAGAGAGGACATCATTTCGGAGCTGAAAAAGCGTGCAAAGAGCGCACAGACTGTTTATCTTGCCACTGACCCGGACCGTGAAGGAGAGGCTATTTCCTGGCATCTGAAAGAACTGTTGAACCTTTCGGATGAGAAGGCAAAGCGCGTCACGTTTAATGAAATCACGAAAAAGGTTGTACAGGAAAGCATCCAGAATCCGCGTGATATCGATGCCGACCTGGTAGACGCCCAGCAGGCTCGTCGTATTCTGGACCGCATTGTGGGCTATAAGCTCAGCCCGTTGCTCTGGAGAAAAGTCAAGAAGGGGTTGTCAGCCGGTCGGGTACAATCCGTTGCAACCCGTATGGTGGTTGACCGCGAAGAAGAGATCAAAGCTTTTGTGCCGGAGGAATACTGGCATTTGGACGTTGATCTGCTGCGAATCGAGCAGGAAGGTCAATTCACCGCGCGGTTCTACGGGATGGCCGGGAAAAAGATGGAGCTGCACAACGAGGACGAAGTCAACACCGTTGTTGCTGCGATTGAAAACAGCCCTTTCAAAATTGCCAATGTCAAGCGCGGAAAGAAGCAGCGTTCTCCGTCGCCACCGTTTATTACGTCCACCTTACAGCAGGAAGCATCCCGCCGACTGGGTATGACGCCGCGCCGAACCATGTCGGTTGCACAGCAGCTATATGAAGGCATTGACATCGAAGGCGAAGGCACAATCGGTCTGATTACCTATATGCGTACGGACTCCTTGCGCATTTCCGAAGATGCGCTAGCCGCAGCAGGGGACTTCATCGTCGCGCATTATGGCAGCGACTATTACCATGGAAAGCCTCGTCGATTTAAGACCAAGTCCGGTGCACAGGATGCCCATGAGGCCATTCGTCCCAGCATTGTGACACTGACGCCGGAGTCCATAAAAAAGAGCTTAACGCCGGAACAGTACCGTTTGTACCGTCTGATCTGGGGGCGTTTTACCGCAAGCCAGATGGCAAATGCCGTATATGACAGCGTGACCATTGATGCGGAAAGCGCCGGCTATCTGTTCCGCGCCAACTATTCCGAAATCCGGTTTCCCGGTTATACTGCCGTCTATGAAGAAGCCAAGGATGAAGGTGGCGAAGAAGTGCGCAAACCTCTGCCGTCTCTGACAGAGGGCGAGATCGTCAAGCTGGAAAAAATCAAGAAGGATCAGCAGTTTACCACAGCCCCGCCTCGCTACACCGAGGCAACGCTGATCCGTGCGATGGAGGAAAAGGGTATTGGCCGTCCCAGCACCTATGCACCGACCATCAGCACCATTACAGCCCGTGAGTACGTTATCAAAGAGGGAAAGCATCTGCGTCCCACGATTCTCGGGGAGGTCATTACCGGCCTGATGAAGGAGCGGTTTCCGGATATTGTCGACTTGAAGTTTACGGCGCATATGGAAGATGATCTCGACCGCGTTGAAGAAGGCCAGCGGCCATGGAAGAGTGTTCTGGAGGACTTCTACGGTGGATTTGAAACGGAGCTTTCCAATGCGGAGAAGGCACTGGAAGGTGTGCATATTAAGGTGCCCGATGAGGTCTCGAATGAAATCTGTGAAAAGTGCGGTCGGAATCTGGTTGTCAAGTCCGGTCGATTTGGGCGCTTTCTGGCCTGTCCGGGCTATCCGGAGTGTGACTTTACCATGCCGCTTGTCGTGGAAATGCCCGGTAAATGCCCCCGCTGCGGCAGCCGCATTTTAAAGCGTACCTCTAAAAAGGGCTATAACTATTACGCCTGTGAAAAGGGTGCTGCCTGTGGCTTTATGACCTGGGATGTTCCAACGAAGGACAATTGTCCGGAATGTGGAAAGACCATGTTTAAAAAGTCCGGTAAGGGTCAGCGAAAGGCCTTTTGCATCAACGAGGAATGTCCGGCCTTTGTTCCGGAGGAAAAGCGCGGCTATAAGCGGAAACCCAAAAAGACAGAAGGCGAAGGGGAGTCCGTATCCAAAGCCGAATCCACTGCGGATACCGCAGTGCAAACTGAACAACAACCAGCTGTTGCAGGGAATGATACAGCAACAGCTGTTACCGATGAAAAACAATAGAGAAAAGGAGAACACGATTGGAACAGGTAACCGTCATAGGCGCCGGACTGGCCGGCAGTGAATGTGCCTGGCAACTGGCAAATCGAGGGATCTCTGTCACACTGGTTGAGATGAAACCCAAAAAGATGACGCCTGCCCATGTCTCTCCCAATTTTGCAGAGCTGGTTTGCTCCAATTCCCTCCGCAGTGACGACTTGACCAATGCAGTCGGACTGCTGAAAGAGGAGCTTCGCAAGCTGGACTCTCTGATTATGACATGTGCAGATGCCAACCGTGTTGCGGCTGGTGGTGCGCTTGCCGTGGACCGTGAAGGGTTTTCTGCCATGGTTACGGAGCAGATCCGAAATCACCCCAATATTACAGTTGTGGAAGAAGAATATTCCGCTCTGCCGGAAGGCGAGGTTGTGGTGGCAACGGGTCCGCTGACTTCCGATGCCTTGATTCCTGCGATCGCAGCGCTGTGCGATGGTACAGGGTTTTTGAATTTCTATGATGCAGCCGCACCCATTGTCACATTGGACAGCGTAGATATGGACAGTGCGTTTTTTGCATCGCGTTATGATAAGGGCACCGCGGACTATGTCAACTGCCCGATGACGCAGGAGGAATATCTGGCGTTCTGGAAAGAACTATGCAGTGCCAGGGAGGCAGAAGTACACGGTTTTGATGATGGGGGTGTCTTTGAAGGCTGTATGCCGGTCGAGGTCATGGCGCGTCGTGGCGAGGACACTCTTCGCTATGGTCCCATGAAGCCCGTGGGACTACGGGATCCGAGAACCGGACAGGAGAGCTATGCCGTGGTGCAGCTGCGCCGCGACAACGCAGTTGGAACGATCTACAATATGGTTGGGTTTCAAACCCATCTGGCTTTTCCGGAGCAGCGCCGCGTGTTTTCCATGATTCCAGCTCTCCGCAATGCGGAGTTTGTACGTTACGGCGTCATGCACCGCAATACCTATCTGAATTCGCCGCAGCTTCTGGATCGGTATTACCGGCTGCGGGCGAATCCGCATATCAGTTTTGCCGGGCAGATTACCGGGGTAGAGGGCTATGTTGAGTCCTGCGCTTCCGGTATGCTGGTTGGCATTGAAACCGCTGCCCGTCTGCTTGGACTGTCGGCTGTGGATTTCCCGCGGGAGACGGCGATTGGTGCGCTGGCGCTTTATGTCTCTGAAGGCTCTGTCGCGAATTTCCAGCCGATGAATGTCAACTTCGGCATCATTGCCCCGCTTGGATACCGAGTCAAGGGCAAGCGAAACAAGAATACAGAACTTTCGAACCGTGCGCTGGACGCGATCGGAACCTGCCGTGAACATGAGGTATTTCACAGATGAGAATCATTATTGACGCTATGGGCGGCGATAACGCCCCAGAAGAAATCGTCAAAGGTGCGGTGTTTTCCCGCAAAGAATTTGGCGTAGATATTACGCTGGTCGGCAGAAAAGATGATATTGTTCGCTGTCTGGAGCGGGAGGGAATGTCCGCTCCCTACAGTGGGTATCAGATCGTCCATGCGGAAGAAGTGATTACGATGGAGGACGAGCCGAGCACGGCAATCCGCCGCAAACGCAATTCTTCGATGGCCATGGCTTTGACCATGCTGAAAAACGGAGAGGGCGACGCAGTTATTTCAGCCGGTAGCACCGGCGCCCTGCTCACCGGTGCGACCCTGCTGGTTCGCCGAATCCGCGGGATTCAGAGAGCGGCCATGGCACCGGTTTTGCCCAGTGCAAACGGCGGCGTTTTGTTGATCGACTGCGGCGCAAATGTGGAGTGCACACCGGAGTATTTGCTTCAGTTTGCCTATATGGGATCGTTCTATGCCAAGAACATCATGGGGCGTTCCGCGCCCCGTGTCGGCCTGCTCAACATTGGCACAGAGGATACCAAGGGCGGCGAGCTGCAGAAGAAAACCTTTGCGCTGTTACAGGCAGCAAGCAGCAATGGTCGGATTCAGTTTATTGGCAATGTTGAGGCAAAGGGAATCTTTTCCGGGAACGTCGATGTTCTGGTCACAGATGGTTTTACCGGCAATGTTTTGCTGAAAGCTGTGGAAGGTACGGCCAGCTATGCCATGGGCTGTTTAAAAAATGTGTTTATGAAAAGCTTGAAAACGAAATTGGCGGCTGTAATGATTAAGAGCGGATTGCGTGAGATCAAGCACTCCATGGACCCCAACGAGGTCGGTGGAACCGCCATGCTTGGTATTTCCGCGCCGGTATTCAAGGCTCATGGATCTTCCGATGCACGTGCCATCTGCAATGCAGTCCGGCAGGCGATGACCTTTGTGGACACTGGTGTTATTGGAGAGATCCAGAATAATATCGAGTACATGCGCTTACACGACGATACAACAGCGGAATAATTCCGCAATTTGCAAAGATTCTCCGGGCGGATCTTCGCTCAGGAGAATCTTTGTGTTCATGATACAAGGGAGGCTGTAAAATGGATGCGTTACAGGCGATGCTTGCCTATACATTTCGTGATCCCACGCTCCTCAGCACAGCGTTGAATCATAGTTCCTATGCTAATGAGCGGCGAGGGCACAGCGAAAAAAGCAACGAACGGTTGGAATTTCTCGGAGATTCTGTTCTGGGATTTGTAGTTGCCAACTATTTATATCAAAATTTTCCGGATTTTCCTGAGGGACGCATGACCCGATTGCGGGCAGAATTGGTCTGCGAGCAAAGTTTGTATACGGTCGCGGAGCAAATCCATCTGGGTCGGTATATGAAATTGGGCAAAGGAGAAGAACGTACCGGAGGCAGAGCCCGTCCATCGATTCTGGCCGACGCTGTAGAGGCGGTGATTGCTGCTTTGTATCTCGATGGAGGCATCGAAGCTGCTAGGACGTTTATTGAGACGTACATTCTCCATGATCTGGAAGACGGAATCGAGCAATGCAGGACAGACTATAAAACGACATTGCAGGAACTGGTACAGCGCGAAAGTGGTCAGGTTTTGTCTTATGAGATGATTGGAGAAAGTGGACCCGAACACAACAAACTGTTTACAGCACAGGTGACGCTCAATGGAACCGTGGTCGGTGCGGGAGAAGGTCACACAAAAAAGGCTGCAGAGCAGGCGGCCGCCAAGTGTGCGTTGGAAACATTGCCGCAATGACGCCGCGGCGCAGAATCATTCCAGTATTTGTGCCGCATCTTGGTTGTCCCAATGCCTGCGTGTTTTGTAATCAGCGCCGGATTTCCGGTTCTCAGACACCGGCAACAGCGGAGACTGTGGTTCAGAGCATCAAAGCGGCACAGTCCGTTTTGCCGGTGGGTACAATGGCCGAGCTTGCCTTTTATGGAGGCAGTTTTACGGCTATCCCGTTGCAGGAGCAGGAATCGCTTTTGTCTGCGGCTTTGCCGTTCCTGATCCGAGGAGATCTGTCCGGTGTTCGGATCTCCACTCGACCGGATGCCATTACACAGCCGATTTTGGAGTTTCTGAAGCGGTATCATGTTCAGACAATCGAACTGGGAAGTCAATCGATGATAGACGCTGTGTTACAGCGGTCCGAGCGTGGACACACGGCGCAGGATACTGTGGATGCGGCAAGATTGATTCGGGGCAACGGGTTTCAGCTGATTTTGCAGATGATGACCGGATTGCCGGGGGACAGTCCAGAAGGGGCGATAGAAACAGCCAGACGTATTATTGCGCTCAATCCGGATGGTGTACGGATTTATCCGACCGTGATCGTCCGGGATACGCCGTTGTATGACCAGTGGAAGGCAGGCATATATGCAGAGCACACTGTGGAAGATGCAGTAAGTCTCTGTGGCAGATTGTTACCAATGTTTGAGGAAGTAGGAATCCCAGTCATCCGTTTGGGACTCAACCCGACCGATGCACTGTCTGGCGGCGATGCGGTGGGGGGTGCGTATCATCCAGCCTTTGGGGAATTGGTACACAGCCGCATCTTGTTGGAACGGGCGAGAAAACAGCTGCAATTCCTGCATGTTCCGGCGGAAAGCAGCATTGTACTGGGTGTACACAAGCGGCAGGTGTCTGCGATGGTAGGGCAACACCGCTGCAACCTTATGGCGTTGCAATCAGAATTTGATTTGCGATCGGTTCAGGTTTGTCCAGCGGAAGTAAAAATTGGAAAAATCCTTGTGCAGGACATTGCAAAAGATTAAAAATTGCGATATACTACACCGTATCCTAATTTGCGCTACTTTTGGTTAAAATTGGATGATCCGGATACGATGAAAGGAATTACGTGATCATGGGTTTCTTTGATAAGATAAAAAACGGGCTTGCGCGTACCAAGCAGAATATGGCGATCTCCATGAACAGTATATTTGCCAGTTTCACGGGCGAAAATGAGGTGTTTTTTGAGGAGCTGGAAGAAGTACTGATTATGGCGGATGCGGGCGTGGATACCACGATGAAAGCGGTAGAGCAGCTTCGGGAAGTGACCAAGGAACGTGGTTTGCGCGGCGGTGAGGCTGTGCGCCGTGCGCTGACGGAGATCCTAGTCGAAATTTTGAATGTTGGAAATCGAGAACTGTCTCTTACCACCAAGCCTTCGGTAATTCTAATGGTCGGAGTAAACGGCGTTGGCAAAACCACGACAATTGGTAAAATGGCATCCCAGTTTACCGCAGAGGGCAAGCATGTGATGCTTTGTGCCGGCGACACCTTCCGTGCTGCGGCTGCGGAACAGCTCACAATTTGGGCGGAACGGTCCGGCAGTTCCATTATCTGCCATGAAGAGGGATCGGATCCAGCCGCGGTGGTATTTGACGGCATTGTATCCGCAAAGGCGCGCGGGATGGACATCGTAATATGCGATACCGCAGGGCGTCTGCACAACAAAAAGAATTTGATGAACGAGCTGAATAAGGTGACTCGGATTATCCGACGGGAGTTGCCGGACGCCGACTGTGAAATTTTGCTGGTTATTGATGCAACGACCGGGCAAAACGGACTGATTCAGGCCAAGCAGTTTGCCGAGTCTGCCGGTGTTACCGGCGTTGTGCTGACCAAGCTGGATGGAACTGCCAAGGGCGGTATCGTGTTTGCCATCGCAGACGAGCTTGGGATTCCAGTCAAGTATATCGGTGTGGGAGAAAAGGCGTCCGATCTGATGCCGTTTGAACCCGAGGGATTTGTGGAGGCGTTGCTCGGATGAAACAGGAGTTTATTTTAGCAAGCAACAATCAGAAAAAACTCGTGGAAATGCGGGAAATCTTATCCCAGATGGGCTATACGGTCATTTCCCAGCGGGAGGCAGGCTGTCATTTTGAGGTAGAGGAAACCGGAACGACCTTTGCAGAGAATGCGTATTTGAAGGCATCCGCTGTGACAGCATTTACCGGAAAGCCCGCGATTGCCGATGACTCCGGTCTGGTTGTCGACGCGCTGGACGGCGCGCCGGGAATTTATTCCGCACGGTACGGCGGGGATACTTGTCGGTCCGATGTGGAGCGTTATGCGCTTCTGCTTCGAAATATGGAGGGCAAAGAAAATCGTGCTGCCCGCTTTGTTTCCAGCATTGCCTGTACGTTCCCAAACGGGGATGTTGTACGGGCAGAGGGGGTCTGTCAAGGCGCCATCCGCACTGCACCAGCCGGAGACGGCGGTTTTGGCTATGATCCGATTTTTCAGCCGGAAGGTATGGAAATTTCTATGGCGGAACTCACCAATGAGGAAAAACATGCTATTTCCCACAGAGGAAATGCAATTCGAGAATTTCAGGAAAGGTTAACTGAATATTATGCTGACAAGTAAACAGCGTGCCCAGTTGAGAGGGCTCGCAGCTGCAGAAGATACCATTGTGATTGTAGGAAAGGGCGGTATTACTGAAAATGTGGTCAAACAGACCGAGGATGCACTGAAAGCCCGTGAACTTGTGAAGGGCAGAGTGCTGGAGAATGCGTTGCTTACTGCGAGAGAAGTCTGTGATGCACTGGCAGAGGCAACCGGCGCCGATTCAGTACAGGTTATCGGCAGCAAGTTTGTCCTTTTTAAGCGCAATCATGCCAATCCGAAGATTGAGCTTGTCAAGGACAAGAAAAAGAAAAAATGAGAATTGTTGTGTATGGCGGCAGTTTCAATCCGCCGCATCTGGGACATATTGACGCAGCAAATGCAGCCTGCGCACAGTTGAAACCAGATAAGTTTTTGCTGATTCCAGCTGCAGACCCGCCGCACAAAGAATTGGAACTGGGAAGTCCGGCTCCGGAGATGCGTTTGCATTTGACCAGGCTGGCAGCACGGGAGATCCCGGGCGCTGAAGTTTCGGGTATCGAGCTGGCACGCACCGGCAAAAGTTACAGCTCGGATACAGTGCAAGACCTGATGCGACAGTATCCCGGTGCAGAGATCGTCCTGGTTGTTGGTACGGATATGCTGCTGTTTTTTGAAGAGTGGCACGATTTTCGATGGCTGTTGCAGCATGTGACGATTGCGGTGTTTGCACGGGATGACGGTGACGAGGGAAAAATTGCGCAGCATGCTTCCTATTTGAATGCAGCCTATGGGGCACATATTGTGTGTTTGGAGAAACGACCCCTTCCCATGTCCTCCACACAGATCCGCGCACAGCTTCGCCGGCGCGGCGGAAGAACTCAGTTGTGCGATGCTGTATACCGTGAAGTAATTCAAAACCGGTTGTACGGTGCGCAGCCGGATTTTGTCTGGTTGCGGGAAGAAGCAAAGAAATTATTGGATCCCAAACGGGTTCCTCACGTGTTGGGGTGCGAGGAAGAGGCGGCGCGTCTGGCATGGCGTTGGGGCGCTGATCCGGAACTTGCAAGAGAGGCCGCAATTTTACATGATATTACAAAGAAACTGACTTTAGATGAACAGTTGCCTTTGTGTGAGAAATATGGTATTCTGATAGACGATATGGAGAAAGAAAATAGCCAGCTTCTACATGCCAAAACCGGTGCTGCATTGGCTCGTGCATTGTTTGGTGTCTCCGATGCGGTGTATGATGCTATTTTCTGGCATACCACGGCAAGGGCAGAAATGTGTCTTTTGGAACAGGTGCTCTACCTTGCCGATTATATTGAACCAACACGTCGAGAATTTGATGGTCTGGAAGAATTGCGAAAAGAAGCCTACCGTGATCTCGACGCTGCAATGATCCTCGGTCTGACGATGGGGATTGCAGATATTAAACGTAGAGGAATTCAGCCGCATCCGCGTTCTGCCGACGCGCTGCGTTGGTTCCGGTTACAGAAAACCGAGAAAGAGAGATGTTGACCCATGAAACGATTTGGTGAATATCCACCAAATAGCAACACGGATCCTCTGGAGGAAATCTGGGCACAGGAAAAGGTTCGTGCGCAGAATACTGCCAGAACCGGTGATCAAAAAACCAGGGAAATTTGCGACGAGGTTGCAGCGGCCATTCACAACAGCAGTGGAGAGAAATTGGCTTGGAATACACCATCAACTACAGCGAGAACAGCAAGACCGTCTGCAAGCAGTGGGCGCAGAAAAAAAAGACGCAGACGTCGGGCAAGAAGAGTTCTGACCACTGTTTTTTTCGTGATATTGCTTCTTGTTGTAGGCGTATTTGCTGCGTATAAGATTTTGATCAAACCGCCTGAGATCGGCAACAGCTTGCGTACTGGTGACAGCATCAGTGTTGACGGCGCTAACGATACCAATGAAGATGACAGCCGACTTCTTAACGCTGGGCGGAAAAATGGCGTTTATACTTTCCTGATTGTCGGTATGGATCAGGCGAGCGGCAGTACAGATACAATTCTTGTCGGTGCGCTGGATACGAAGAACGAGACGCTGAATGTGGTCAGCATTCCAAGAGATACGCTGGTGAATGTCAGTTGGTCGGTTAAGAAAATTAACAGCGTTTACGGTTCGACCGACGGCATTAACGGTCTGATGGACGAGCTGGAAAATATCATGGGATTCCGTATTGATTCCTATGGCGTTGTCAACCTGGAAGCGTTCGAAAAAATAGTGGACACAATTGGCGGGGTGTATTATGATGTACCTGTCGATATGCAGTATTATGATCCGACGCAGGATCTGGATATCAACATTGCTGCCGGGGAACAGTGGTTGAGCGGAGAGAAGGCGTTACAGGTTGTGCGGTATCGTGCAGGATATGCCGATGGTGACATCGGGCGAATCGGCACGCAGCAGGATTTCCTGATGACGGTTGCAAAACAGATGCTTTCGATCGGGAACATTCCCAATCTCCCTGCACTTGCGCAAATCTATACGGAATATGTGGATACCAATTTGACTACAAGCAATGTCATCTGGTATGCAAAAGAATTCCTGAAGCTGGATTCGGAGGATATTACCTTCCAGACGCTTCCAGGCAATTACAATGATTCCATCAACGGCGGCTCCTATGTTTCGATCTACATTGATGAATGGATTGCACTGGTAAACAGTTGCCTGAATCCCTACAACGAAGAGGTTACAGTCGAAAATCTCGACATTTTGACGCGTAATAGCGCAGGTGGTTTGTATGCAACCAGTGGGACGATCCAAGGTGAAGGTAATTTTTACAATTACAACTGAAAACAGCAATTGTTTTTTATAAAAGTGAATCACAACAGTAGTATGAATTTAATTTAGTAAAGGATGACGGATTATGATGACTCCCGCAATGGTTATGGAACTGATTGTCAAGACCCTTGACACAAGAATGGGCAAAGACATCAAGGTACTCAAAACCGATGCAATTACCCCGCTGGCAGATTACTTTGTGATCTGTACTGCAACCACGACCAGCCACATCCGCACTATGTCTGATGAAGTCGCAAAAATCCTCGCAGAAAATGGTGAAACGCCTCTGCGTCGAGAAGGCTTGCGTACCGGTGGCTGGGTTCTGCTGGATTTCGGCTGCGTAATCGTTCACCTGTTCTTGGAAGAGACTCGCTCGTTCTATGAACTGGAGCGACTTTGGTCTGATGCGCCGCAGGTTGATATTACCCCGATTATTGAAGAAAACAGCGAAGAATAACAGATTCGGGACTACAGAGCAGTCCCGGAGAATAAAAAAGCACTTCGAAAGAGGTACAACGTCCACAAGTCAGTGGGCGCTGTACCATTTTTGAGGCTTATAAGGAAGAGTGACATGAAGTACAATTTTACAGAGATTGAGAAAAAGTGGCAAAAGAAGTGGCAGGAAGATAAAACCTATGCTGCTGTTACCGGCAGCGAAAAGCCTAAATTTTATGCCTTGATCGAATTCCCCTATCCCTCTGGACAAGGGCTGCATGTTGGACACCCGCGCCCTTACACCGCGATGGACATTGTTGCACGTAAGCGCCGTATGCAGGGATATAATGTACTGTTCCCCATTGGTTACGATGCGTTTGGCCTTCCGACAGAGAACTATGCGATTAAGAACCATATGCATCCCGCTGAAGTGACCAGAATGAACATCAAAAACTTTACTGCCCAATTGCAGATGCTGGGCTTTAGCTTTGACTGGGATCGCTGTATTGACACCACAGATCCTGACTACTATAAGTGGACGCAGTGGATTTTCCTGCAGATGTTCAAGAAGGGGCTGGCGTATAAAAGTAGTATGCCTGTGAACTGGTGTACCTCCTGCAAGTGTGTTCTGGCGAATGAAGAAGTTGTCAACGGTGTCTGCGAGCGCTGTGGCAGCGAAGTTGTCCGTAAGGAAAAAAGTCAGTGGATGCTTGCGATTACCAAGTATGCGCAGCGCCTGATCGACGATCTGGATGAGGTGAACTTTATCGACCGTGTAAAAACCCAGCAGCGCAACTGGATCGGCCGCAGTACCGGTGCGGAAGTAGATTTCAAAACAACCGCAGGGGATACGTTGACCGTATTTACCACACGCTGTGATACTCTGTTTGGTGCGACCTATATGGTCATGGCACCCGAACACGCCTATATTGAAACGTGGGCAGATCAGCTGACCAATTTGGACACTGTCCGTGCCTACCAGAGTGAAGCGGCCCGCAAGTCCGATTTTGAGCGCACTGAGCTGGCAAAGGACAAAACCGGTGTCAAATTGGAGGGCGTTGCGGCGATTAACCCTGTAACCGGAAAAGAAATTCCAATTTTCATCTCTGACTATGTTTTGGCATCCTATGGTACAGGTGCCATTATGGCAGTTCCAGCGCATGACACCCGTGACTGGGAATTTGCAAAGATGTTTGGCTGCGACATTATCGAGGTGGTTGCAGGCGGAGATGTGGAAAAGGAAGCTTATACCGTCAAGGATGATTCCGGCATTATGGTCAACTCCGGTTTTCTGAACGGCCTGACTGTCAAGGAAGCCATTCCAACGATGACCAAATGGCTGGAAGAGCAGGGCATTGGTCATGCAAAAGTCAATTACAAACTGCGCGATTGGGTCTTTTCCCGTCAGCGTTATTGGGGCGAGCCGATCCCGATTGTCCACTGCAAAAAGTGCGGTTATGTCGCTGTCCCTGAAAGCGAACTGCCGCTGACATTGCCCGTTGTGGAAAGCTATGAGACGACCGATGACGGTGAGAGCCCGCTGTCCAAGATGACCGATTGGGTCAACACCACTTGTCCCGCGTGCGGCGGTCCCGCAGAGCGTGAGACCGACACCATGCCGCAGTGGGCGGGTTCCAGCTGGTATTTCCTGCGCTATATGGATCCACACAACCCCGATGCACTGGTCGGACAGGAAGCAGTCAAGTATTGGAACCAGGTAGACTGGTATAACGGCGGCATGGAACATACCACGCTGCATCTGCTGTATAGCCGCTTCTGGCACAAGTTCCTGTATGATATTGGCATTGTGCCGACCAAGGAACCCTATGCCAAGCGTACCAGCCACGGTATGATTTTGGGTGAGGGCGGCGAAAAGATGTCCAAGTCCCGCGGGAATGTCGTTAACCCAAACGATATCGTTGCAGAATTTGGCGCTGATACACTGCGCCTGTATATCATGTTCATCGGTGACTTTGAGAAGGCTGCTCCTTGGAATCCCACCGCAGTAAAGGGATGTAAGCGTTTTCTGGATCGTATTTGGAATCTCGCAGAGAAGCCGTTGGCAGATGACAATTACAGCAAAGCCAATGAATCCGCTGTCCATCGCACCATTAAGAAGGTTGGCGAGGATATTGAGAATATGAAGTTCAATACCGCAATTGCGGCGTTGATGTCTCTTGTCAACCAGTTCTATGAGTCGAAGCCAAGCCGTGGCGATGTCAAGGCATTGCTTGCGTTGCTGTCCCCATTTGCACCGCATATTGCAGATGAGCTGTGGGAGATTCAGGGCTTTGAGGGCATGGCCTGCATGGCGGAGTGGCCAGCCTATGATGAAGCAAAGACCATCGACAGCGAAAAGGAAATTGCAGTTCAGGTCAACGGCAAACTGAAAACAACCGTGGTTGTTCCCATGGACTGTGAGGATACTGTGGTCGTGGAAACTGCATGCGCAGATGAAAAGATCAAGCGTCTGATGGAAGGCATGAACCTGGTAAAGACCATTGTTATTAAGAACAAGCTGGTGAATCTGATTCTGAAACCGCAGAAATAAAACCAAATCGTAAGGAAATGGAGAGATTTAGGAGCTTATCAGGAAAAAAGCTGCAGTTTTATGTACGAATTTTCTTGACAAGGCTTCAAATCCTCTATATAATATCCTATGTTATAAGCCATGACAATGGCCCTTAAAGCACCAAACGGTGTATTTGGAGGGAGGGAAATAAAATGTCTGAAGTCCATGTAAAGGAAAATGAGTCCTTGGATAGCGCTCTGAAGAGATTCAAGCGTAGCTGTGCAAAGGCTGGTGTTCTTTCTGATCTGAGAAAGAAGGAGTACTACCAGAGCCCTAGCGTTAAGCGTCGTAAGAAATCCGAGGCTGCAAGAAAGAACAAAAATAAGCGTTACTAATTTTTGATCGAACATGAAACCCCGTCCACTTTGGACGGGGTTTTCAAGTATCCGCAAGAGATAGGAGAATCCCGGCGATGGAATTGTTTCAGAAATTAATTTTGCCCACAGAGACAGATTGTTGGAACCAGCTTCGACCTTCGGATCTGTTCCAGTTGATGATTGGGGCGGCGGGCATACGCGCCTCTTTAGAAGGAATGTCAAGGCAGCGTCTGTTGGAAGAGAAGCAGGCAACCTGGATGATTGGTCGTATGGAACTGCGGCAGTATTTGCCGCTCTATGGGGAAGAAACAGTTTCTGTCCATTGTAGTGCAAGAAGGGAGGTGGGCACCGGTTATATCCGGTTTGCAACAGTCTACCGTGGACAGGAAAAGGCGGCGGAATGTTCGATGCTGTTTCTTGCAGTGGATGTGGCGAAGCGTACCGCGATACGTCCGGCAGAATTGGAATCCATGTGCACTTGGGAAGCATCAAAGGAAAGACTTCCAACCCCACGTCGGATTCCGCCAATACCAGAGCTACCAGCACTTGACCGGCATGTGGTTCGGTGGAATGAGTGCGATGTCAATGGTCATTTTGCGGGTGTGCGGTACATTGATGTTATCTGCAATGCGATTGACTACTGGCAGCTGGGACGGCGAATCCAGACTTTGCATGTGGATTATATGCACGAATGTGTTGCAGGGATGGAGATTGTCACCTGTGGAGAGATCCGGGAAGAAGAGGCAGTGGTCTATGGCAAAACAGAGGATGGACAGGTTGCCTTTCGTGCACGTGCTGTCTTTGCAGGGCAAGAGGAAGCACAGTAGGATTGGTTACCAATTAAAAATTCTTAATTTATGGGCGGTCTCGGATGGTAGACCGCCTTTTGCCGTTTCCTCTGCTTGCGTATTGCAGAAAATCTGTGTATAATGTTCACTGTATGAACGAGATCCGAAGGAGAGGAAACCATGACGGAATCGATCAAACAATTGAAGCAAATGATCGCAGACAGTGAAAATATAGTGTTTTTTGGCGGTGCTGGCGTTTCTACAGAAAGTGGAATTCCGGATTTTCGAAGCGTAGATGGATTGTACCATCAACAGTATGAGTATCCGCCGGAGGAAATCATTAGCCACAGCTTTTTGTGAGAAGTCCAGAGGTGTTTTACCGATTTTATCGGGACAAACTGCTGGTCGGTGACGTCAAGCCCAATTCGGCGCATCTGCGTCTGGCAGCGCTGGAGCGAGAGAGAAAAGTAAAAGCGGTCATCACGCAAAACATTGATGGACTGCATCAAGCTGCTGGTAGTAAGGTCGTGCTGGAGCTGCATGGTTCCACCCACCGCTATTTCTGTACCCGCTGCAAGCGTGCAATTCCAGAGCGGGTGGTTGTAGAGGGGACAGGTGTGCCATACTGTTCCTGTGGTGGACGGATTCGTCCGGACGTCGTGTTGTATGAGGAGGCGCTGGACGAAGCGATTCTCCGGAAAGCGGTGTATTTTCTTCGCAACGCGGATATGCTGATTGTGGGTGGCACATCTCTGGCCGTCTATCCTGCCGCGGGCTTATTGGATTATTATCATGGGAATAAGCTTGTTTTAATCAACAAGACCTCGACCCCGCTCGACCAATCGGCCAATTTGTTGATTCCAGAGAACATTGGTGCGGTATTCGCGCAGGTATAACAGGAGGACAGTATGCGAACAGAGATTCTAGGTGTCGGGTTTGACAATCTGACAAAAGAAGAGGCACTGGAACAGGGAGAGCTGCTGGTTGCGGCGCATAGCGGCGGCTTTGTCGTGACACCCAATCCGGAAATCGTGATGTTGTGTCGTGAGAATCCGGCGTTAAAAGCCGCAGTGGATGAGGCCTCTCTCGTGCTTGCCGACGGTGTGGGAATTATCCACGGTGCAAAGATTCTCGGTACCCCGATGAAGGATCGCAATCCGGGAATTGATTTTGGTACGGCGCTGATGAAAAAATTAGGTGAGCAGGGAAAGTCTGTTTTTCTGTTTGGAGCAAAACCCGGAGTGGCAGAGAAAGCAGCTGAACGGATTCAGGTACTTTGCCCGGGGATCGTGATTGCCGGTACAAATGACGGGTACTTTCAGGACGATACTCCGATTATTGAAAAGATCAATGCAGTAAAGCCGGATCTGTTGCTTGTCTGTCTCGGTGCGCCAAAGCAGGAATTGTGGATGCAGAACAATCGTGACAAATTAGACGTCGGATTGATGATCGGACTCGGCGGCTCGTTGGATGTATTCGCTGGTGTGGTCAAACGCGCACCGGAAGTTTGGCAAAAACTGGGGCTGGAATGGTTCTATCGTCTATTGTGTGAGCCAAGCCGTATTGGCCGGATGATGAAACTGCCCAAATTTCTCTTCATTGTAATTGGCCAGAGACTGCGGGGGAAGAAGGGACAGAATGCATAGATTTATTGTTATCGAAGGCATTGATGGCAGCGGGAAGTCCACGCAGTACCGTCTGCTGTGTGAGCGTCTGACAGCAGAGGGACACGACTTTCGAAAGCTTGTATTCCCGCGTTACGACAATCCCTCTTCCGCGCTGATCCGTATGTATCTGAACGGAGAGTTTGGCAGTCATCCCGCAGATGTCAGCGCATATGCCGCTTCCGCTTTTTTTGCTGTTGACCGCTATGCGTCTTATAAGACCGTGTGGCAGGATGATTATCAAAATGGTCGGTTGATTTTGTCCGACCGCTATACCACATCCAACGCCGTCCATCAGGGCAGCAAGCTGCCGGAGGAAGCTTTGCCGGACTATTTATCCTGGTTGCGGGATTTTGAATTCCAGCGTATGGCCTTGCCGGAGCCTGATTTGGTCCTTTATTTGGATGTAGATGCGGAAACTTCACTGGCGCAGCTCAGCCTTCGTCAGCATGCGACCAATACCCAGGCGGATATCCATGAACAGGATACCGATTATCTTCGTGCCTGTGTCCGTACCGGGCGATATGCCGCAGATTATTTTGGATGGAAGCGCATTTGTTGTCTGAATCCAGATGGGAGTATGCGGGGAATAGAAGAAATTCATGAGACAGTATATACAGCCGTGAAAGGAGTATTATAATGGTATATATCATTCTTGGCAAAGGATTTGAAGAGATCGAAGCGATTGCACCGGGCGATATTCTGAGAAGAGGCCGTGAAAAGGTGCAGTATGCCGGCGTTGACAGTTTGACAGTTGTCGGTGCGCACGATATTGCAGTGACGGCAGACATGATGATTGACGATGTCGAGGCCGGAGAAGGGGATTACATCGTTGTTCCCGGCGGCGTTGTCGGTGTCGAAAGTATTCGAAACAGTAAAGCAGCACGGAAAGCTATTCTAGACGGTGTTGCCCGCGGTGCAAATGTTGCGGCGATCTGTGCCGGTCCCAGTGTCCTGGCAGATCTTGGTCTGATTGATGGTAAAAACATTACCTGTTATCCCGGAAGCGAGGCAATGATGGGTAACGCGTTCTGCAATGCCGGTGCAGAGGTCTGCGAGGATCAGGGGCTGATTACAGCTCGAGGTCCGGCCAGCGCGATTGAATTTGGTCTGGCACTGCTCGATGCCGTTGCGCCGATGAAAATTGTCGGTGAAGCAGTTCGCAAAGGGCTTGCCTGATTTGGAGAAGAGTGCGCTCCGTGCAGTGATGCGCAGCCGCATCGCAGCTATGGAAGCAGATGTTTGCAAAAAGAGCGATCAGGAGATCTTCCTCAAAATTCTGGAGTTGCCGGAATATCATGCGGCAGAGACGCTGTTTGCTTATGCGAGTGTCCGGAAAGAAGTGGCTACCAGCGAGATATTGCGTCATGCAGCAGCGCAGGGGAAGCGGATTGCCCTGCCGATTGTAGAAAGCCGGACCGGACAGATGGTGTTTGCGTCTGTTTCTGATCAGAGCGATCTGATAGAAGGAGCTTTTGGAATCCCGGAACCAAAAAGATCTTGTCCGCTTCTATCTCCCGATAGTAAAACCCTGGTTTTTGTACCCGCACTTTGTTATGATTGGGCGGGAGTTCGACTTGGTCAGGGTGGTGGATACTATGATCGATGGCTTGCACAAACGAATCCTCATACCATAGGTTTGTGCAGAGAACTGTTCTTGCAGGATTGTCTGCCGTGTTTGCCCCATGATATTCGCGTTGATTGTGTGGTAACGGAGAAAAGAGTATTGAGGCTTCCGAAGAAGCCTCAATCAAAAGGTGTTTTTTAACGTGTCTATTTTTCGATTGCTCTGCCGCGGTTGCGACAGACTAGGTCGTTAGCAGCAGCCGCAGCCGTTGTTTTCGCAGCTGCAGTTGTTGCCGCAGCCCCATCCACCACAGCAGAACAGGAGGATGAGAATGATGATAATCCAGAAGCAGTTGTTACCATTTCCACAGAACATGAGATAACCTTTCTCCGCACATTCGTCAAAAAATTCCGTAAACCGTTTCCCGTGCGGGGGAACGTCCGGTGCGCTGTTTTTTAGAGTGTACTTTGACGATTGCCCATCGGGGCCGTCTGAGCTATAGTATGCCCTGCACACAGCGACCGTGACATTCAAACTTACATAGAAGGAGAGTACAAATGTCAGATTCCACCAACAATCCCCATGAAAACGAATCTGTTGTTCCGGATTTCGATGATCTGGACAACTTAAGTGACATTTTCAAAGAAATTTCTGAGCTGGAGGATCCTCAAGTGGAGGGCATGGAACCAAAGGAAGCTGGACAGGCAGAATTTGTACCAGAGCATCCTATGACGGAGGAGCCTGAAGTTGAGATTCCGGTAGTTGAACGTCCTGTGGCAGACATTCCGGAAGATGCCACAGTCAAGCTGAGTAAGAAAGAGCTGAAAGCCATCCGGAAAGAGCAGAAGCGGGCTGCAAAAAAGAGCAGGACTGTGATACCAGAAGAGATTCCGGAGGAGGAAGAACGTGACTATCAGCCTATCCGCCGCAGTAGAGAAGGAAAACGCGGCTGTCTTGGCGGTTTGGTGTATGCGGTGTTTATCATTGCTTCCAGTATTGTTCTAGCCGTTGTGGGCTGGATGGTTGCCAGCGATGTTTTTTCTTTTAATACAGACGATTTTGTTGCGGTTGTCAGTATCAAAGAAGACGACAGTATCAGTGACGTTGCAGAAAAACTACATGAAGCCGATCTGGTGAAGTACAAAGCACTTTTTAAGGTCTATGCTAAAATTTCCAACGCGAGTGAAAAAATTGGTGCCGGTACCTATGAGTTGGGTAGCAATCTGGATTACCGTGCTCTGGTCAACGCAATGCGTAGTGGCGGCGATTCCCAGGTTACGGTTGAAGTTACCATCCCCGAAGGTTATACCATGGGGAAGATCTTCTCAACTTTGGAGGAAGAAGGGGTCTGTGACGCCGAAGAGCTCTATAAGGCTGCCGCAGATTATAACTTCAGCTATAGTTTTCTCAGTAAGGAGACCGGTGATGCGACCCGTATGGAAGGCTACTTGTTCCCGGATACCTATGAATTTTATATGGGTGAGCAGGCAGCCAGTGTAATTGACAAATTCCTGTCTAACTTCAGCAGCAAGTTTACCAGCGAGATGATTGAAACAGCAGAAGCAAGAAAGATGACTTTGCATGAGATCATAACGTTGGCATCTCTGATTGAGCGGGAGGCAGCCAATGATGAAGAGCGTGCGGATATTGCATCGGTTATCTATAACCGTTTGA
Source organism: Oscillospiraceae bacterium (assembly GCA_050944035.1). Lineage (GTDB taxonomy): Bacteria > Bacillota > Clostridia > Oscillospirales > Oscillospiraceae > JBMNQH01. The sequence goes on from JBMNQH010000001.1 coordinate 289,534, forward strand.
ATAGCAACTATGACTATTTGGAGCTCGATTCTACTGTTTATTATGCTGCAGAGTTGATGGATGAAGAATTTGATACCGAGTTGGACAGTCCTTATAATACCTATGAGCATGCTGGTTTGCCCGCAGGACCGATTTGTAATCCTGGCCTTTCGTCGATCAATGCAGCGCTTGAACCCAATTCGACAAGCTATATGTATTTTGCCTATGGTGTGGATGGCGTCAGCCATTTCTTTACCGGGTATAATGAGTTCCTGAATTTCATCAACAGTGACCAGTACGACAGCGGTGAAGCCGAATAAGAAATATGGAAATGAAATCCACCTCCCCAATTCTTTTGTCTCCGGTGGGAGATTTTGAACGACTGGAGATGGCACTGCATTATGGTGCCGATGCCGTCTACCTTGCCGGCCGGGAATTTGGTATGCGCGCTTCGGCAGGGAACTTTGACGCAATACAGCTGGAGAAAGCCATCGCGTTATGCCACAGCCAGGGTGTGCAGGTGCATGTTACCTGTAACACCACGCCGCGCGAGGACGAAATTGCGCGTTTGCCCGCCTTTTTAGAACAACTTGAGACTTTTGGTGCCGATGCTGTCATTATTGCAGATCTCGGGGTGTTCGGTATGGCCAAAACCTATGCACCCCATGTGGAGATCCACGCAAGCACGCAGCTTGGTGTGACCAACAGCGCAACGGCGTCGATGTTGTATGATATGGGCGCAAGCTGCGCAGTACTTGCCAGAGAGTTGAACCTGGAGGAAATTGCGGCCATTCGTGCCGCAACGCCAAAGAAGCTGGCGTTGGAAGGCTTTGTACATGGCGCCATGTGTGTGTCTTTTTCGGGACGTTGTCTTTTAAGCAATTATCTGACGGGTCGAGACGCCAATCGCGGTGCCTGTGCGCAACCCTGCCGCTGGACCTATTATCTGGTTGAACAAAAACGTCCCGGTGAGCGTTTTGAAATCTTTGAGGACAAGGGCACGCATATCCTGAATTCCCGTGATATGTGTATGATTGACCATCTGCCGGAGCTGTTGGATGCTGGTGTCACAAGTCTGAAAATTGAAGGACGTATGAAATCGGCTTACTATTGTGCGGCTGTGACTAACGCCTATCGCAATGCGCTGGATGCCGCACTGGCTGGGATGCCGCTGGATCCTGTTTGGGTGGAAGAAGTCAACAAGGTGAGCCATCGTCCTTACAGTACAGGTTTCTATTTTGGAGAACCGGGACAGTATTATCCGGATTCCATGTATTTTTCGGATGCAGATGTCTGTGCAATTGTAGAGAGCTGTGATGCCGAAGGCAATGCCCGGTTGACCCAACGCAATCGCTTTTTTGTCGGCGATACCGTAGAGCTGCTGGTGCGCGGACAAAAACCGATCCGGTTTGTTGTGGAGGCGATGCAGGATGGAGAAGGCAATGCCATTGAAAGTGCACCGCATCCGATGATGCAGTTGCGGATGAAACTACCGGTTTTTAGTGACCGCCTGTCCATTTTACGAAAGTTGAAATAGTTGAAATAAAAGAACCTCTCATTCAAACCATATGAATGGGAGGTTCTTTTATTGGAAACGGGAGCGGTTCAAAGCCATGTGAACCCTTGACAATGGTATGAATTGTGATAAAATATCTTGGGTATATTGATATGTTTGGCGACCCATTGCAGTCTCCGTTCCGGCTGGGACGCGAGCTTTTTTTATTTCAGGTGAGATAAAATTTTGGGTGGAATCAGTAAGCGTTCCCACAAAATGTCAGAACTCTATTTTAAAAATACACATATATGGGAGAGAAAACACAATGCAAAAGTATGGACTTAACGAGCTGAGAGAGATGTTTCTGAGCTTTTTCGAAACCAAGGGGCACTTACGCCTTCCCAGCTTTTCGCTGGTTCCGAAAAACGACCCCTCTCTGTTGCTCATCAACTCCGGTATGGCACCGATGAAGCCTTATTTTACCGGGGAAATTGAGCCTCCCCGCCACCGCGTCTGCACCTGCCAAAAGTGCGTGCGTACCGGCGACATTGAGAACATCGGTAAGACTGCACGTCATGGCACCTATTTTGAGATGCTTGGCAATTTTTCCTTTGGTGATTATTTTAAGCATGAAGCCATTGCATGGTGCTGGGAATTTTTGACTTCCCCCGACTGGGTTGGTCTGGATCCCGATCGTCTCTATCCCTCCATTTATGTGGATGATGACGAAGCATTTGAAATCTGGACGAAGGAAATTGGCCTTGCGCCTGAGAAAATTACCCGTCTGGGAAAAGAAGATAACTTCTGGGAGCACGGTTCCGGTCCGTGCGGGCCCTGCAGTGAAGTGTATTTTGACCGTGGCGAGAAGTACGGTTGCGGAAGTCCTACCTGTGGCGTCGGTTGTGAGTGCGATCGCTATATCGAGGTCTGGAATAACGTATTCTCTCAGTTTAACAACGACGGCAACGGCAATTATACCGATCTGGTACAGAAAAATATTGATACTGGTATGGGGCTTGAGCGCTTGGCCTGCGTCTGCCAGGAGGTTGACTCTCTCTTTGATGTCGACACGGTCATGAATATCACCAATAAGGTCAGCGAGATCACAGGTGCAACCTATGGTCAGAGTGCAAAGATTGACGTCTCCCTGCGCGTAATTACCGACCATATCCGCAGCGCCACCTTTATGATCGGCGACGGTATTCTGCCCAGCAACGAAGGCCGTGGTTATGTTCTCCGTCGGCTGCTTCGCCGCGCCGCACGCCATGGTAAGCTCCTCGGTGTAAACGAGCCATTTCTGTATCAGGTCTGCGAAACCGTTATCAGTGAAAATAAAGGCGCTTACAGCTATCTGGTGGAAAAACAGGCATACATCACCCGCATCATTCAGTCCGAAGAGGAAAGCTTTGCCAAGACGATCGACAGCGGCATGAAAATCCTGAATGATTTGATGGCAGAACACAAAGCAAAGAATGAAACGGTATTTTCCGGCGCTGATGCCTTCAAACTGGCTGATACCTACGGTTTCCCAATCGACCTCACAGAAGAGATTGTCGAAGAGGCCGGGATGACCGTTGACCGCGCAGGGTTTGACGCCTGTTTGCAGGAGCAGAAGGAACGTGCCCGTGCAGCCCGCGCTGCAATGGGTGATCTTGCCTGGGCAGGTGTGGATCTCGGTTTGGATACAACGCCGACAGCTTTTGTCGGCTATGACAGCTTGACCAGTGAAGGAACCGTTCTTGCCATTGTAGAGGACGGCGAGCTGTGTGCCACCGTCAACGAGGGGAAGGAAGCCATCATTGTCCTGAACCAGACCCCATTTTATGCAGAGATGGGCGGTCAGGTCGCGGATACCGGCAGTCTGACCATTGGCGACGCTGTGTTTGCAGTGCACAATGTTCAGAAAAATAAGGGCGACAAATACCTGCACCACGGTGTGATGAAGCACGGTTCCATTTCTGTGGACGATGTTGTAACCGCTTCGGTTTGTCCTGAACACCGCAAAGCAATCATGCGTGCCCACAGCGCAACCCATCTGCTGCACGCCGCACTGCGCAAGGTGCTCGGCGACCATGTCGAGCAGGCTGGTTCTCTGGTAGAGCCGGACAAGCTCCGTTTTGATTTCACCCATTTTTCCGCAGTGACCCAGGAAGAGTTGATGCAGGTCGAGGAAATTGTCAATGAAATGGTTCTTGGCGGTGGCGAGATTGTGACCGATGTTATGGCGCTCGAGGATGCGAAGAAGCTGGGCGCTATGGCGCTGTTTGATGAAAAGTATGGCGATACTGTTCGCGTCGTCCGTATGAAGGACGAAGATGGTGCAGATTGCTCCATCGAGTTCTGCGGCGGAACACATTTGAATAATACAGCAAGGGTTGGCTCATTCCACATTACCAGCGAGGGTTCTGTTGCCTCCGGTGTGCGCCGTATCGAGGCCAGTGTGGGCAAGAAGAATGTGGAAGATCTTCAAAATCTGGAGCGGCATCTGTATGCGGCCGCTGCAGAACTGAAGGCGACGCCCGACAACCTGGAAGAGAAAATCCAGACACAGTTGGACGAAATCCATGAAATGAAGAAGATCATTGAACAGTTCAAGAGCAGAGCGGCCATGGGCGAAGTGGCCAACTTCCTAGCTTCTTCCAAACAGGTTGGTGCGCTCAAGATCATCACGGCAAACCTGGGCGAAGTGGATGTGGATACCCTGCGTAAGATGGGTGACTTCCTCCGCGACAAGGAGTCTGCGGTTGTAGCTGTTCTGACTTCGGTCAACGGAGAAAAGATCTCGTTCCTGGCTGTATGCGGTTCGGATGCTGTGAAAGCTGGTGTCAAAGCCGGTGAGATTATCAAATCCGTTACCAAGATCTGCGGCGGTTCCGGCGGCGGCAAGCCCGACAGTGCAATGGGCGGCGGTAAGGACAAGCTCAAGATCGACGATGCTCTGGCATCTGTAGACGATTTTGTAGCGGGAAAATTGGGTCTCTAAGACCAGAAAAGGAGAAGAATCATGGCAGACTGTCTTTTTTGTAACATTGCGGCGGGAGAAATTCCTTCTACCTGCCTTTATGATGACGGCAATGTATTTGCCTTTCAGGATATTAACCCACAGGCACCTGTACACTTTTTGGTGATCCCCAAGGTGCACATCGCGGGCGCTGCGGAAATCACGGCAGAAAATTCTGACTTGGTTGCCAAATGTTTTGAAGTGATTGCCAAGCTGGCAAAAGAACAGGGATTGGAAAACGGGTATCGCGTCATCACGAATAATGGCGCAGATGCAGGCCAGACGGTACATCATCTCCATTTCCATGTCCTTGGCGGCAAGGCAATGGGCGAAAAAATGGTCTGATTGACCGTACAGACTGCTGATTTATTGAATCAAATGGCGGGACAATCGTTGTCCCGCCATTTGTGTCATTGAGGTGTGCGATGCGAAAGATGCCAATTAAACATCAAAAACCGGTTGTCCGAACGCTCGCGTGGGTAGCACTGAGTTACGCGGTCGGTATTTTTCTTGCGCAGTATTTTCTGCCGACGGACTGGTGTCTGCCAGGAGCGGTTATTCTGGTGCTGCTTTCCGGATTGGGATGTTTCTTGAAAGGAAGCATGAGACAGCGTGTATGGTTGCTCTGCATTCCCATGTGTGTCGGATTGCTGTGGAATACATTGTATACTGTCTGGTTTGTGGACCCGTCCGAGGCATTGGTCGGGGAGGAATATACGATCAGCGGATACGTGACGGATTACGTCGAGGACTTTGGTGCGTATCAGTGTGTTACCATCCGACAAACCGGCGAGCAGCTGCCAAAGGTCAAGACACGGCTCTATGATTATGACAACCATTTGCCGGAGAATTTGACGCCAGGCGACACAATTACAGCAACTGTCAAGATCACATCGGCATTGACAGCTGGAGGAGAATTGACGGACAGTTTCACGTCGGACGGCATTTTTATGCGCGCGTATCTTCGTGGGGATGCTGCGATTACCGGACAATCCTCTGTTGCTGTCGTACTATATTTTCCAGTTCGCGTTTGTCACAGACTATTGTTTGCCGTTGAGACCGCATTTCCAGAAGATGTGTTTGGACTGCTTGCTGCGGTATTGACCGGAGACCGAACCGCATTGTATGAGAATTCAGCACTTTATACCGATATGAAGCTGTCGGGTATTGTTCATGTGGTTGCAGTTTCCGGTATGCACGTTGCGCTGTTGTGTGCTTTCCTGTTTTTGCTTTTCGGGCATTATCGAACTTCGATCTTTGGCATTCCATTGATCTGGTTGTTTGCCATGATGACCGGACTGAACCCGTCTGTGGTTCGTGCAGCCTTTATGCAGACAGTGCTGTTATTGGCGCCACTGCTCAAACGGGACAGCGATCCGATCACTTCGCTTTCAGCATCATGGATGCTTCTTATCCTCATCAATCCCTATGCGATCAAAAGTGTCGGGTTGCAGCTGACGTTTGCAGCGACTGCGGGGCTTCTTTTGCTCTCGTCGAAGATTTTCGCCTGGTTTACGGCAAATGGGGAACGGTGTGCGGCAAAAGCTTCAAAACTTCCGAAATGTTTGGTAAAAGTGCAGAACACAGTACGCGATTTCTGCGTTGCAAGCATCAGCGCGACAATTGGCGCCACTGTGTTTACCGTACCGATTGTGGCATATTACTTTGGCTATGTTTCCGTTTATGCCGTTTTGACCAATCTGTTGATTGTGCCGGCTATTACCATCCTGTTTTGCGGTGGGTATGTTGTCATCTTACTTACACTGTTGTTGCCGTCGTTTGGAGCGCTCTTGGGCAGCGTGCTGGCTTGGGTTGCAAGGTATGCAATTTGGGTGATCCATCGTGTGGCTGCATTGCCGTATTCTGCGGTTTATACTACGAATCCACAAATTGTGGTTTGGATTGGGTTTGTTTATATTCTGTTTTTTGTCAGCTATTGCCTTCGTGAACGGCAGAACCGATTTCGACCGATTCTTCCAATCTGTATGAGTCTCTGCACACTTTGTGCTGTGCTATTTTTGGAAATCGTCGGAGACGGAAAGGATTCCATTACCGTTCTGGATGTTGGACAGGGGCAGTGTATCGCGGCATTTACGGATCGTGCGACGGTATTGATTGACTGCGGGGGTAGTGGATCCGGTGCAGCGGGAAGTACTGCGGCTGCTTATCTGCACGGTCATGGCCGGGATACTGTGGATGCATTGATTTTGACCCATTTGCACGTGGATCATACCAATGGGATAGAAATGCTCTACAACAGTGTGGAGATCGAACGTATCATATTACCATCCAATGTGGATGACAGCGATGCCATGTTAGACGTTCTTCTGGATCTTGCAGAAGAGCACCATACAAAACTCTACTTTATAGAAGAAGATACTGTGTTGACCGTCGGAGCGCTCACAGTGCCGCTCTATGTTTCCAATCGAGCGAAGGGGCGCTCTGCCAACGAACGCGGGCTTTTGTTGCTGGCGGACTTCGGTGACTTTGAGGCGCTGATGACTGGGGACGCTGATATCGAGACGGAGCAGGACTTTTTGAACCGGGAAGGCCTGCCGGATATCGAGCTGTTGGTCGTTGGTCATCACGGATCCAAATACGCAACTTGTCAGCAGCTGCTGGACAAGCTGCAGCCGGAAGTTGCAGCTATTTCTGTGGGCTACAACAACTATGGGCATCCAACCGAAGAGGTTTTGGAGCGCTTGAAAGCGTTGAATCTGGAAGTTTACCGGACGGATTGCGATGGAACGATTACAATAAAGGTAGGATAATGCTATGGCAGCGATTGCATCAAGAGGAAAACAGGCAAAATTTGACTATGCGGCCGCAGTGCGCAATTTACGTGACGAGGGACCACAGCGCATCTATCTGCTATATGGAGAAGAGGATTATCTGCGGGAACAGTTTTTTGAAGAACTCAAAAAACTGACAGTAGATCCTTTCACGGCGGACTTTAACCACAAACGGATTATGGATCTCAGTACAGGGATGGATGATCTGCGGGAGGCAGTGGAGGCCCTCCCATTCTTTGCAGAACGGACTTTGGTAGAAGTACGGGAGTTTGATCCAGCGAAGCTCAAGGAGCGCGATCTGGAGCAGCTGAAGGCCTTGATCCAGGACATTCCGGAATATTGCACTTTGGTGTTGGTGCCGCCGACAGGAAAAGATCCGGACGGACGTCTGGCGGTTGTCAAGGCGATTCGGAAACAGGGAAAGGCCATTGAATTTACAGCGCAGGGGGAATCCATGTTGTGTAATTGGATCCGCCGCCGGTTTCGTGCCATGGATAAAGAGATCAGTGACGCAGCGGCAGAACATCTTGTCTTTGTATCCGGTAGTCTGATGAATCAGTTGATTATGGAAATTGAAAAGGTTGCCGGGTATGCGAAAGGAACCGAAGTGACAGTACAGGATATTGACGCGGTAGTAACCCGTTTGCCGGAGAGCAATATTTTCGAGATGACAGAACGGCTGGCAAAACGGGATTTTAACGGGGCAGCTGCCATTGCTGCTGACCTGCTCCGCAACAAAGAACACCCCATTATGCTGACAGCAATGGTCGGACAGCAATTCCGCCGCCTGTATGTGGCAAAGCTCTCGATGGAGGAAAGTCTTGGAAGCGATTATGTCCAAGAAGCCTGCGGGATCAAGCATATGTTTATTCTGAAACGTTTGATGGCAGCAGCACAGGGGTTTTCTCTGCAACAGTTGGCATGTGCCGTGACGCTGTGTGCGGAAACCGATTTTGCAATGAAGAGTTCCGGAGGTGACAGCGAGGAACGATTTAAGGATCTTCTGCTGCGGCTGGCGTTGGAGGCTGTGTAGTATGGTAAAGGTGAAAGAGGTTATCGTCGTAGAGGGGCGATATGACAAAAATACGTTGTTGCAGGTAGTCGATGCGGTGATTGTAGAGACAGCGGGTTTTGGAATTTTCAACGATGCAGAGAAGCTGGCGCTTATCCGCAGACTGGCAGAACGACAGGGGATTGTGGTACTGACGGACAGTGACGGAGCTGGTTTTGTCATCCGCAACTATCTGAAAGGTGCCATCGATCCGGCTAAGGTAAAGCATGCGTATATCCCCGATGTGGAAGGACGGGAAAAAAGAAAACGCTCCTATTCAAAGGAGCGTAAGTTAGGAGTAGAGGGGATGAGGCCAGAGGTGCTGATCGACGCATTGCGCCGCAGCGGCGCGACGTTGGACAATACGCCGGGTTCCATACCGGAGTTGCGCATCAGCAAGGCGGATCTCTATGCTGCCGGACTTTCCGGAAGGCAGGACAGCGCGGCAAAACGGCAGGCACTGCTGAGACACCTGGAACTTCCGGCATGTCTTTCGCCCAATGCATTGCTGGATGTGCTCAATGCGCTCATGACCAGAGAGGCATTTCTGCAAGTTATTTCTTCTGAAACTGTTCCTCTATACAGGCCGAGGTGATGGCAGCGAGCAGTAGAAAAACGACAGGGAGCTGTGTGAGCTCGTATGCCAGACGAAAGAGCCGCAGATTTGCATGGGACTCCGGCCCGATATGTACCAAAATGGCAAAGGAACAGAGCAACAGAAATGCAGAAAAGATAAGAGAACCCAAAAGCACGCGCCAAGCCGGTTCACATACGGAAAGAATGCGCCGCAGAATGGAAGCAAGTTGCATCGTAAAAAGCACCTCCTGTCCCCAGTATAAAGGGATGGAGGTGCTTTCTTCAATGCAAAAATTTTGGTAATTTTAGTAACAAACAATTGAATCACAGCATATGCGCACGAATTTCTTCACCGCTGAACGGGGAAAGATCTGCGGGGGCAACGTCAAACACGGTGTTGCAGCCAACACAGCCGCGCGTATGCATGCGGTAAGCAGCTCTTGCGTAAGCAGTTAGAACACAAGCAGTGAATTCAGGATTGGAATCCAGCTTTAAGCTATACTCGATGACATGGGAATTTTCATTGTTCCAGCCGGTTTTGCCGCTGCGAATGACCATACCGCCGTGCGGGATGCCACTATGGTTGGCCTTCAATTCTTCCATGGAGATGAAATGGACAGTGGTATCATAGTCCGCGAAATAGTTCGGCATTGTTTTGATTTCCTGTTCGATGCGGGCAAGGTCGGCGCCTTCTTCTGTCACAACGTAGCACTCACGGATATGTTTTTCACGTGTTGTCAGCACAGGATTTTCGCCGGCACGAACCGAGGCGACGGCGCTGTCGATGGGGACAGTGTACTGTCTGGCATCCAGAACACCATCAATGCGGCGAATGGCATCAGAATGCCCCTGGCTAACGCCACGGCCCCAGAAGGTATAATCGCTGCCGTCAACCAGAATGGTGTTTGCATACAGGCGATTCAGAGAGAACATACCAGGATCCCAGCCGACGGAGATCATCGCGATGTGACCAGAGTCCTTTGCAGCTGCGTCAACAGCAGCGAAATGCTGCGGAATATTGACATGGGTATCAAAACTGTCGATAACATTAAAGTCTTTTGCAAGTGCGGGAGTCATAGCAGGCAGATCGGTTGCCGAACCGCCGCAGATAATCAGAACATCGATTTCATCTTTATGTGCGGCAGCGTCTGCCAATGCGTATACGGGAACGCCGGTTGTCTGGGGAATCAGAGATTCCGGTGCACGACGGGTAAAAATTGCAGCGAGTTCCATGTCAGGGTTCTGGCGGACGGCGCATTCTACGCCGCGGCCAAGGTTGCCATAACCTGCAATACCAATACGGATCATAATTTATTACCTCAAATCTCAATATTCGACAATACAAAATCTTAATCAACGCAAACGGTCTGATTTTTAAACAAAACCCGCGGCAGGGGACAGGATCCTTACAGATCGAGATACCCTGCCGCGGTAACAGATACCTATAGACTAGGTAATATACAAATCAGCAATTAGCAGCAACCCTGCGCCTTCATTGCTTCTGCAACCTTCAGGAAGCCGGCGATGTTTGCACCGGCCATATAATTGCCTTCCATGCCGTATTCCTTTGCAGCCTTGTCGCAGGAAGCAAAGATCTCGACCATGATGCTGTGCAGCTTTGCATCGACTTCTTCAAAGGTCCAGGAGTAACGCATGGAGTTCTGAGACATTTCCAGACCAGAGGTTGCAACGCCGCCGGCGTTTGCAGCCTTTGCGGGGCCATAAAGAATGCCGCTGGAGAGGTAAACTTCAATTGCTTCGGGGGTGGAAGGCATGTTTGCACCTTCGGATACGCACCAGCAACCGTTTTTGACAAGGATTTCAGCACTTTCCTTATTGATTTCGTTCTGGGTTGCGCAAGGCAGAGCGATATCGCAGGGAATGGTCCAGATGCCGGAGCAGCCTTCATGGTATTCAGCTTCGGGATGGGTTGCTACATATTCCTTGATTCTCTTGCGCTCGACTTCCTTCAACTGCTTGACGCATGCGAGGTCAATACCGTTGGCATCGTAGATATAGCCGTTGGAGTCGGACATGGAAACAACCTTTGCACCCATCTGGGTCGCCTTTTCGGTTGTGTAAATTGCAACGTTACCGGAACCGGAGATCAGAACGGTCTTGCCCTCAAAGGTCTTACCATTTGCCTTCAGCATTTCGTTGGTGAAATAGCAGAGACCGTAACCGGTCGCTTCAGTACGGGTCAGAGAACCGCCGTATGCGAGACCCTTACCGGTAAGAACGCCGGTGAATTCGTTGCGCAGTCTCTTGTACTGGCCGAACATGTAGCCGATTTCTCTTGCACCGGTACCAATATCGCCGGCAGGAACATCGCAATCAGCGCCGATATGTTTGCTGAGTTCGGTCATAAAGCTCTGGCAGAAGCGCATAACTTCGCCGTCGGACTTGCCCTTGGGATCAAAATCAGAGCCGCCCTTTGCGCCGCCCATGGGCAGAGTAGTCAGACTGTTCTTGAAAATCTGTTCAAAGCCGAGGAACTTAATGATACCGCTGTATACGGAGGGGTGCAGACGGATGCCGCCCTTGTAAGGGCCGATTGCACTATTGAACTGGATCCGATATCCGCGGTTGACCTGAACCTTGCCATTGTCATCAACCCAGGGAACACGGAAGATAATCTGACGCTCAGGCTCTACCAAACGATCCAGAACACCGGCCTCAACGAGGTCAGGACGTGCGTCGATGACGGGCTCAAGGGTTTCCAGAACTTCGGTGACAGCCTGGATAAATTCGGGTTCGCCAGCATTTCTCTTCTTTACGGTCTCAAGCAGATTGATGAGATATTGATTTTTCATGGTGACATCTCCTATCAAATAAAGTATTGTGTGACAAAGAAGTAAAAAAAGCGGCAAAAACCCACAGAGAACTCTCTGCGACTTCTTTGCCGCTTTAACTAGCCGTATTCTACACTTGAAACCGATATTTGTCAATCGGAGAAAAAGAATTCGGCAAAATAAAAGAGAAAAACGAAAAAAGAATGATAGAAATTGTGTATATCGACATGAGCGTTATGAACAAAAAAGAGTTGGTCAAAGGCGCCGTATACGAATACACAACAGATTTATCAAAGTGAGAAGAATGGATCTTGACAAATCCTGAAAAAACGATATACTTCGAGTGTTAAGTGTTATAAATTTGAGCAAAGGCGCTCACCGATAGAAAGAAGGAATTTTTGCCCCTTTCACCGGTGAGCCTTTTCTGTTTTTGCGTTGTAATATATATCGCGTACGGAGGATTGATGATGTACTCTTACCATAATGACATGGCGTTTCTGGATGATGAGATGGAGCGCCACGCGGAATTAAAGGCCAATGAAATTCACAGTTATGAGGAAGTCTTGGCGTTTGTAGAACAGGAAGATGTCAAATTTATCCGTTTGGCTTTCTGTGACCAATATGGCCGCCAGAAAAATATCTCTATTATGCCATCGCAACTGGAGCAGGCATTTACTGGTGGAATGTCGTTTGATGCCTCTGCTATCGATGGATTTGGCAATGCAGAGCACAATGACCTGTATTTGCACCCAGATCCCTCTACCTTGAAAATTTTGCCTTGGCGTCCAACCCATGGACGAGTGGTTCGTATGTTCTGCAACATCTATTATCCGGATGGCAGACGGTTTGAGCGCGATGGTCGTTACATTTTGCAGCAGGCCATTGCAGCGGCGAAAGAGCGGGGAATTGTATGTGACTTTGGTGCAGAGTTTGAATTCTATCTGTTTAAAACGGATGAAGAGGGAAACCCGACCAATATTCCGTTCGATCGCGCTGGTTATATGGATATTGCACCCTTGGATCGCGGAGAGAATGTCCGGCGCGAAATTTGTTTTACCTTGGTGGACATGGGAATTCAACCTGAGCGCTCCCACCATGAAGCGGGGCCGGGACAACAGGAAATTGATTTTCATCATAGTAACGCCTTGACCGCGGCAGACAACACGGTAACATTTAAATCTGTTGTCGAAACCATTGCCATGCGAAATGGTCTGGCTGCGGACTTCTCTCCAAAGCCGCTTGCAGGGGAGAGTGGAAACGGAATGCATATTCCTGTTTTCATCCATAGCGAAAATGGTGAGGATTGTGCCATGCAGTTTATGGCTGGTATTTTGGATCACATTGCCGAAATGACTTACTTTCTGAATCCGGGCGGTGCCGCTTACCATCGGCTTGGTGAACGCAACGCGCCAAAATATATCAGCTGGTCTACCCAAAATTATGCACAGTTGATTCGTTTCTCCCATGAAGAAGATGGACGCAGTCGGATTGAATTGCGTTCTCCCGATCCGATGACAAACCCATATCTGGCATATGCGCTGATCATTCGTGCCGGTCTTGACGGTATTGAACGAAAACTGGAACCCGCGGATCCCGTCAATCTGAATCTGGCCTATATGAAAGAGGCAGATGTGTTAAAAACGTTGCAGACACTGCCATTGAGCGTTGGTGAAGCTGCAAGACTTGCCGCGAAGTCCGCTTTTATTGCGGAAGTCATTCCTGAGCCCTATCGTCCCCTACATGTTACGGATTCGTCTGTTCTGTAATATGGAGGTGAATGAAAGGTAGGGGGAAATACATGATGAGGGAAAAGTCTCAGATGCGTGCGCTGATCGTTTCCGGCTCTCCGAAAGTAACGCAGTATCTGACGGAACTGTTGCCTGCAGACCAGTTTTCTTCTGTAACTTCCGTTTCCAGTGCCGGAGAAGCAAAGCGTATGCTGATTGATATGCCATTTGACATTGTTATTATCAATACGCCGTTGACCGACGATTTCGGTATCCAATTGGCGTTGGATCTTTCAGAAGAGAATACCACAACATGTGTATTGCTGTTTGTAAAAACGGAACTATATGAGCAGGTTTCCTATAAAGTAGAGGACTACGGCATTTTAACACTTGCCCGTCCCAACAATCGCCAGACAATTCTGCAAGCAATTCACCTGATGGTGGCAACCCGCGCAAAATTGCGTGCGCTGGAACAAAAGGCAACCACGTTGCAAAGTAAGATGGAAGAGATTCATCTGGTGAACCGTGCGAAGCTGTTATTGATGCAGCGGCTCCGAATGAGTGAGTCTGAGGCGCACCGCTACATAGAAAAAGCTGCAATGGATGCCTGTGTCAAGCGCAGAGAGATTGCAAAAAGTATCATTCGAACCTATGAATAGGAGAGTAGAACGTACAGGGAGTCCTGAGAGAAGGAGAAGCGTATGACGAAATATATTTTTGTGACCGGCGGCGTCGTTTCCGGTCTGGGAAAAGGAATTACTGCGGCGTCCCTTGGGCGCTTGTTAAAGGCGAGAGGATTCAAGGTTGCTGCCCAAAAGCTTGATCCGTATATCAATGTCGATCCCGGAACCATGAGCCCGTATCAGCACGGTGAGGTGTATGTCACCGAGGATGGAGCGGAAACGGATCTGGATCTGGGGCATTATGAAAGATTCATTGACGAGGATCTCAATAAATTCTCCAACCTGACGACCGGAAAAGTGTATTGGAATGTTCTGAATAAAGAGCGCCGGGGGGAATATTTGGGGCAAACCGTGCAGGTGATTCCTCACATTACCAATGAGATTAAAGAATTCATTTACAGTGTTGGCAAAAAGTCCGACGCAGACATCGTGATCACCGAAATTGGTGGAACGACGGGTGACATTGAAAGCCAGCCGTTTTTGGAGGCTATCCGCCAAGTGGGTCTGGAGGTTGGACGGGAAAATGCACTGTATATTCATGTAACGCTGGTTCCATTTCTGCGGGGCAGTGATGAACACAAATCCAAACCGACACAGCACTCTGTCAAGGAGCTGCAGGGGATGGGAATCCATCCAAATATCATTGTTCTACGTTGTGATGAGCCATTGGAGCCCTCTATTTTTCAGAAAATTGCGCTGTTTTGTAATGTTCAACCGGACTGTGTCATTGAGAATATGACTATTTCGGTTTTGTACGAAGCCCCTCTGATGTTGGAGAAAAACCGTTTTTCTGATATTGTTTGTCGAGAACTGCAGCTGGATGCGCCGGAACCGGATCTGACAGACTGGAACGTAATGCTGGAAAACATCAAGAATTTGAATAAAGAAGTTACCATCGGTCTGGTTGGAAAATATGTGCAGCTGCATGATGCTTATCTGTCTGTAGCAGAAGCCCTTCGCCATGCGGGCTATGTTTATGGTGCAAATGTTCATGTAGAATGGATCGATAGCGAAACCATCACCGAGGAGAATGTAGCAGATGTACTGCAGGGCTGTGATGGCATTCTGGTGCCGGGCGGCTTTGGAAACCGTGGAATCGAAGGGAAAATCACTACGGCGCATTATGCCCGCAAGAAGGGGATCCCTTATCTTGGAATCTGTCTTGGAATGCAGATTGCGGTTATTGAATTTGCACGATATGTCTGTGGCCTGAGAGATGCAAACTCCGGGGAGTTTGACGAACTGTCACCGCATAAAGTTATCGATTTTATGCCGGATCAGAATAATGAAATGAATAAAGGCGGTACCTTACGTTTGGGCGCCTATCCCTGTAAGATTGTACCTGGTACGAAATTATCGACGTATTATGGTTCTGATTTGATCCATGAACGCCACCGCCACAGATATGAGTTCAATAACGATTACCGTGCGTTGATGCAGGAGAAGGGGCTGGTGATCAGCGGAACGTCTCCGGATGAGCGGATTGTTGAGACGATTGAGCTTCCCGAACATCCATTCTATCTTGGCGTGCAGTTCCATCCGGAGTTTAAGAGCCGACCCAATAAGGCACATCCGCTGTTCAAAGGACTCATTTCTGCGGCTCTTACAAGGAAAACCAGATGGGAAAAAACGCTCTTAAAGACAAAGCTAATAAAATAATAGAAGGAACTGTCACTGTATTTCAATTTCGATCTGTATAATTTGGCAAGTTTTTTATTGTTTTTATAAGATTTTAGTGGATAAATATTGTATATTATGCTATAATTATAACACTAATTTTATCCATAATGGAGGGTTTTTCATGAGATGTCCGTTTTGTGGCAATAGCGAGAGCAAAGTAATTGACTCCAGACCCGCAGAAGAAGGAGCAACCATTCGCCGTCGCCGTGAGTGTCTGTCGTGTCAAAAACGGTTTACTACCTATGAGATCATGGAGCGTCTTCCTCTGATCGTGGTCAAGCGGGATGGAAGCCGCCAGACATTCGACAAGATGAAGTTGATGAACGGAATGCTCCGTGCTTGTGAGAAGCGTCCTATTTCCCTGCATGCTGTGGAAGAAATCGCAAATGATATTGAACAGGGGCTGCAAAACGCACTGGAGCGGGAGGTCACAACCATTACCATCGGCGAAATGGTGATGGATCGTTTGAAAGAGTTGGATGAAGTGGCCTATGTCCGATTTGCCTCTGTTTATCGCCAGTTTGAGGATATCGACAGTTTCTTGGAAGAGCTTAATAAGCTGATGCAAAACAAAAAACACTGAATTAAAAAATGCTTTCTAACGTCAGATGTTCCATTTCGGCGATGCCCTTTAAATGGGAGGACAAGCTTTGAAACATTCCCTGCGCTGTCCCCGTATTTTCCTGGTACAGTTCACCAAGTAATTCATAAAACAAGTCGGTACAGCTGTCTGTCTCTGCATGGCGAATGGCAACGCCAGAGTAGCGGTCTAATTTTTTCCAGCGATTTAATGCGACGGTCAAGACTTCCGCAGCCGTTTCGCAGTCACCCGCATCTGCGTATTCCGCAGAACGATCGAGATAAGAAAGCAATTCTTCTGTGACCCGATCGACGTAATGAATATTCCAAATAGATATAGAAAAGACAGCGATGAGAAGAATGATTGCACAAAGTTCCCGTTTCATAGTTTGCTTCCCTCCATCGGTGCAAAGTGAATGGTATCTCCCTGCATGTTTACGCTTAGCATATAAACATCAGATAGGCGTGAAGCACCGTATTCTTGCAACCGTTCATTCAGACGATGGATATCCAGACCAACCAGATGCATGTTGTCCTCCATCAATTTTCCATCGTTTACGACAATAACGGGGAATTCTGCCGGTTGGACATCGATTCCCATCTGTGCTGCGGTGACCGGGGTTCGCACAGGAAACTGGATGATATTCAGAGTCCCATCTGTTTCCAGAATCGCGTATTGTACAGCGGAAATATCGGTGATGCTTTTGCTGCGCAGCTCTTCATAGAGTTCCTCAAGCGTAAACCGATTTTTTTTCATCTCTGCCTGGATAATCTTCCCGTTTTCAATCAAAATGCTTGGCTTGCCGCAGATGAGCTTTTGCATAAAAGAGCTGCGCATAATAAGTCCGGAGATTAACAGCTCCATACTAAGCAATGTAATCGCTGGGATCAGTCCGTTTAGAAGCGGGATACCAATATCCTGTAGCGGATGGGCAGCAAGATCTGAAATCAGGACTGCAACAACCAGCTCGCTGGGTTCCAGTTCTCCCAGCTGCCGTTTTCCCATAATGCGTATGGAAACAATAATGACAAGAAATACAATCAATGTCCGAGCAAATACAACTGCCATCTTAAAACCCCCCTAAGAATGCACGTTATCTATTGATATTTCCTGATATGTTGTAAGAGAAATATATCAAAAATTATCATTCCCATATCGGAGGTTAATTATGAACCAGATTGTTATCATCCTGGATTTTGGCGGGCAGTATAACCAGTTAATTGCACGTCGCGTCCGGGAGTGTAATGTTTATTGCGAAGTAAAACCATATACCACGCCGCTGTCTGAGATCCGCGCAATGAATCCCATTGGGATTATTTTCACGGGTGGTCCCAACAGTGTTTATTTAGAGACTTCCCCAACAGTGGATCCAGAAATTTTTCATCTTGGTATTCCGATTTTTGGAATCTGCTATGGCTGCCAACTAATGGCACATGTGCTTGGTGGGCGAGTTACAGCTGCGCAGGAAGAGGCTGCAAGAGAGTACGGCAGAACAACAACATACTACAATACTGATTGTAAACTTTTTCAGGGATTGCCGGAGGCCGGGATCTCCTGGATGAGCCACGGGGATTACATGGCAAAAGTTCCGGAAGGGTTTGCACTCATGGCACGTACTGATATGTGTCCAACTGCGGCCATTGCTGATGAGAGCCGCGGTTTTTATGGTGTTCAGTTCCATCCAGAAGTCAATCATACGGACTGTGGCACGGATATGATTCATAATTTTCTCTATGAAGTGTGTAGAGCAAAAGGCGACTGGACAATGGGAAGCTTTTGTAAAACCACGATTGCAGAATTAAAACAAACGATAGGGGAGGAAGGACGAGTACTTTTGGCACTGTCTGGTGGTGTGGATTCTTCCGTGTTGGCTGCGCTGCTGGCTGAAGCAATCGGTAATCGTCTGACCTGTGTTTTTGTAGATCATGGTTTGATGAGAAAAAATGAAGGCGATGAAGTGGAAACCGCTTTCAAACCATGGGACGTGAATTTTGTGCGAGTCAATGCGGAGGAACGATTTCTCTTGAAGCTTGCCGGTGTAGAAGATCCGCAGGCAAAACGAAAGATTATCGGCGCGGAGTTCGGTTATGTATTCCGGGATGAGGCAGATCGTTTCGGTATCACAAAGAGCGATTTTCTGGCACAGGGGACAATCTATCCTGATGTGATTGAGTCCGGTAAGGGTGATGCGGATGTGATTAAGAGCCACCACAATCGACTGTTGCCACCGGAGGTTGTTGCACGGTTCCAAGGTGTTCTGGAGCCTTTGAGCTTGTTGTTCAAAGATGAGATACGCCAGCTTGGGCGCGAGCTTGGTTTACCGGAATATCTGGTGGCGCGCCAACCATTTCCGGGCCCTGGACTTGCAGTCCGTATCATTGGAGCAGTAACAAAAGAAAAAGCAGATATCTTGCGTGATGCCGATTATATTTTCCGCGATGAGATTGCAAAAGCAGGGTTGGATACGCAAATCAGTCAATATTTTGCGGTTCTCACCAATATGCGTTCTGTCGGCGTTATGGGTGACGGCAGAACGTATGATTATGCGCTTGCACTTCGTGGAGTGACAACGAGTGATTTCATGACGGCGGATTGGGCAAAAATTCCGTATGAAGTATTGGACAAGATCTCTGTGCGGATAGTCAATGAGGTGCGGAGTATCAACCGTATTATGTATGACATTACGAGTAAGCCGCCAGCCACAATTGAGTTCGAGTAAAAAATTGAGCCTGGAAATTCAGCATTTATGCGAGGTTCCAGGCTCTTGCTATTTATCTTAAGGTTGGTGTATAGTATCATCAAATATTGGTGACACCTTGTTTGAGATACTGTATCTGCAAATATAGAAATCGGGAATGTGGATGAAAAATGCAATGAAACAATTAGCCAACGGCATAACAATAAGCCGGATAGCTGCATCATTTCTGTTGTTGACAACAACGCCTTTCAGCTTGATGTTTTACGTCGTCTATATTTACTGCGGATTATCGGATATGATCGATGGAACGATTGCTCGAAAAAGTGGAAATACAAGTAAGGCTGGAGCAAATTTGGACAGCATTGCAGATGCTGTATTTGTTATAATTTGTATGATTAAAATACTTCCAATGATCAGATGCAAAATATGGATGTGGATTTGGATAGGAAGCATTGTGCTGATAAAAATAATGAATTTGACTTCTGCGCTGATATATTTAAAAAAGCCAGTATTTCTGCACACAATTGCGAATAAGATAACAGGTTTTTTCCTGTTTATCTGGTTGCTGACCGTGAAAGGAATACCGATGCAAATAACAGTTCCTGTTGTGTGCGCTGTGGCTACATTTGCGGCTGTGCAAGAAGGATATTTTATTCGTACAGGAAATATGGGTGTCATAGAGCTTTTATAAGTTAAAATTCGAAGGGGGAGTAATAAAAATGGCTTTTGATTTTAAGAAAGAGTATAAAGAATTTTATATGCCAAAGAATAAACCAGAGATTGTTATCGTTCCCAAAATGAATTATATTGCTGTTCGTGGAAAAGGGGATCCGAATGAAGAAGGTGGCGCATACCAGCAAGCAATCGGTGTATTATACGCAGTGGCGTATACTTTGAAAATGAGTTATAAAACAGACTATAAAATTGAGGGATTTTTTGAGTATGTTGTACCGCCGCTTGAGGGATTTTGGTGGCAGGATACTGCAAACGGAGTAGACTACTCTGATAAATCCACTTTTCATTGGATCTCTGTGATCCGTTTGCCGGATTTTGTCACGCGAGAGGATTTCGATTGGGCTGTGGATGCTGCGACAAAGAAGAAAAAACTGGACTGTTCATGTGTTGAGTTTTTAACGATAAACGAGGGATTGTGTGTTCAGATTATGCATACAGGTGCATTTGATGATGAACCGGCAACTGTTGCACGAATGGACGAATATTTACAAGAAAATGGATACGTAAATGATATAAATGAAAATAGATTACATCACGAGATCTATCTGTCCGATACAAAAAGAGTGACTCCTGAGAAATGGAAAACAGTTATCCGACACCCAATTAAGCAAGCATGAAATTCATCTGGTCAGTTAATAAGTAGAATAAAACCTCCTCGTATTTTCTGAAATATGAGGAGGTTTTGCTCTATCAAAATTTAACTGTTGCTTAATCGGTGGTTATGACCGCGGGTTTGCAGGGAATTAACGAACCGATGAGGCAGCCTGCTGCCGCCGGTAAAAGCCAGCCAAAACCCAGAGAGGCCAGAGGCAGCATGTCCAAAAAGGAAAGAGAAATGTTCATATAGCGGCTGGCGACGGTAAGAAGGCTGAAGATCAGAGAACCCAGGACCGCAAAACGGAATACCCAGCAGTTCTGGATATGATTGGAGAAAAAGGCTAACAGGGTCAGTGTCAGAGCGGGGGGATAAACTACTTCTAGAATAGGTGATGCAATAGAAATGATTTGTTCCAGTCCCACGTTAGAGACCACTGCACTGAACAGACAGATAACCATTACCAAGAGTCGATAGGATAAGCGTCCGCCTGAGAGTCCCGAGAAAAAGTCAGCAGCGGCACTTACCAGCGTCACCGCCGTGGAAATGCAGGCCAAAGCTACTACAATGGAGAACAGAATGACACCGTAGTCGCCCAATAGATGGCGGACGATGGCAACTACCAGAGCAGTGCGATCCACAGACAGGTCAAAGAGATGTGATGTAGTGACGCCAAGGTAGGTGAGACCCAAATAAACGACCAGCAGTGCCGCGCCGGCGATAATACCCGCTGCTGCTACCACCCGGAGTTTGTCTTTGGTTTTGGTGTAGCCTTTGTCCTCAGCGCTTTTAATGCAAATAATACCGAATACCAGAGAGGCCAGTACATCCATAGTTTGATAGCCGGCTTCGATGCCGTTTGCGGGTACATTTTCTACCAGAGTATCAGTGGGTATCGGGCCGATGGGATCCAATACACCCTTAACGATCATAATCAGAAGGCCGAGCAGCAGCATCGGCGTTAGCGCCTTGCCGACAATGTCTACTACGGCAGATTCTTTCATGGAGAGCAGAAAAATAACAAGGAAAAAGAGGAAGGAGAAGAAGATGGGATTGGCATTCGATACCAGAGGAGACAAGGACATCTCATAAGTGGAAGCGGCTGTTCTGGGAATAGCCAGCATAGGGCCAATGCACAGGATAATAGCGCTTAATAACAGTGTGGCTGGAACTTTCCCGATGGGTTTGGTGATATTCTCTATCCCACCCCGGTATAGTGTAGCGAACAGAGCCAGTAAAGCAAGGCCGATGTCTGCCAGATAGTAGCAGGCAAAACCCAGAAACCACTGGGAGCCGGATTCCAGCCCAAGATACGGGGGGAAAATCACATTTCCAGCTCCAAAGAACATGGAGAAGAGTGCAAAGCCAATAACGAAGATGTCTCTGCGTGTTTTGTGCATGAGAGGCCCTCCTTAATAGAAAATAAAAACGTCTTTCGTATTCTACGAAAGTGCAGAAAAGAAAAAGGCGTCAA
Organism: Oscillospiraceae bacterium; assembly: GCA_050944035.1. GTDB lineage: Bacteria > Bacillota > Clostridia > Oscillospirales > Oscillospiraceae > JBMNQH01. The sequence continues at coordinate 311,392 of JBMNQH010000001.1, forward strand.
AAACGCAACAGACTCGACGAATTTGAATGAAATTCATGAACTATAATTTTAACAAATTGGCTAGCAAAAGTCAATGTTACAGCAGGACAATATGAAAGAAGTAAGAAGTGACAGGATTTTAAGCTCAAGAGATACATTGAGATATGTCTGAAATATGGTGTGTTTTTTTAATTACCTGCCTCTGTAAGGTGTGGGAGCCACGTATACTTTGTTGCGTGAAGGTGGTTTCTTGCCGGAACGGGGATGGAGCGGTGACGCTTTTTATCTTTTTCTAAAAAAATCCTTATTTTTATTGCAGGAATATCAGAATATGTGGTAGGATACAGATATATTTTTGCAGCGACTTTACAGGAGGCAGCATATGAAACAGGATATGATTTTAATTCTTGATTTGGGCAGCGAGGAGAACCCCAAGATTGCCCGGGAAATTCGAGCAATGGGTGTTTATACAGAGATTCATCCTCACGATATTACTTTGGAAGAGCTGGCAGCTCTGCCTGGTGTGAAGGGTATTATCCTTAACGGGGGTCCAAACCGTGTGGTAGATGGTGTGGAGATCGATGTGGCGAAGGAAATCTACAACGCGCCCGTCCCCGTGCTGCTGGTTGACCACAAAGGAGACGCACCTTGGCCGACCGATGAGGCCAAACGGGAGGAAGCACTCCGCAGCTTTGTATTTGGGCTGTGTGGTGCCGAAGCAAACTGGAACATGGATAACTTCATTGCTGACCAGATCGAACTGATCCGCCGTCAGGTTGGCGATCGAAAGGTCCTGTTGGCGCTCAGTGGCGGTGTAGATTCATCAGTAGTGGCCGCGCTGCTCATCAAGGCGATTGGTAAGCAGCTCACCTGTGTTCATGTAAACCATGGTCTGCTTCGTAAGGGTGAGCCCGAGCAGGTAGTTCAGGTGTTCCGAGACGAGATGGATGCCAATTTGGTCTATGTAGATGCAGTAGACCGCTTCCTGGACAAGCTGACCGGCATCAGTGATCCGGAGCGTAAGCGCAAGATTATTGGAGCGGAGTTCATTCGGGTCTTTGAAGAGGAAGCACGTAAGCTGGAGGGAATCGATTTCCTGGCTCAGGGTACCATCTACCCCGATATTATTGAGTCCGGTACGAAAACCGTTAAGGCGGTCAAGAGCCACCACAATGTAGGCGGCCTGCCTGAGGATCTTCAATTTGAGTTGGTAGAGCCTCTAAAGATGCTTTTTAAAGATGAGGTTCGTGCTTGCGGGAAGGCTTTGGGTCTACCCAACAACATGGTATACCGTCAGCCGTTCCCGGGACCCGGTCTGGGTGTAAGATGCTTGGGTGCCATTACCCGTGATCGCCTGGAGGCGGTTCGAGAGTCTGATGCTATCCTACGGGAAGAGTTTGCCAAAAACGGCCTGGAAGGAAAGGTATGGCAGTATTTCACCGCCATCCCAGATCTGAAAAGCGTAGGTGTGAGAGACAACAAACGGGCTGATGAATGGTGTGTTATCATCCGGGCTGTCAATACTGTGGACGCCATGACCGCAACGGTGGAAAATGTTCCCTTCGACCTGCTGCAACACATCACCCAGCGGATCACCAGCGAGGTGGAGGGTGTCAACCGCGTGCTGTTCGATTTGACTCCCAAGCCCACGGGGACGATTGAGTGGGAGTAGTTCCCCTTGGCTTGCAATAGCCGAAAAACCCAGTGTTTGTGCGGTTTTTTGGACTTTCCACTTTTTGCAAAATAACTTTTGCAACACTTTTGCAACACGGTCGCTGAAAAAAAGGTTTTGCAACAGATGAAATAGTCCCTATCGGTTTGCAAGTAAAAATGAATTTTGCATATTTTTTAAGGCTACTGCCTCTTTTCGAGGTGGTAGCCTTTTTCGCATATTGGCGATTCCTTATAACTCATTGTAATATAAATGCGAAATCAAGTTTGCGAGGTGAATGCTATGAGAAAAGAAAAATATCATATATATTTAAGTAATGAAGAACTCAAACGGGTTGTTGTATATCTAATTAATCTTAAAAATAAGTTGATAGCAGAAGGCAGATACACTGATGCAGTCGATGAACTGCTTTGCAAAGTTATTTCAACTAAGAAAAAGAAAATCAAAGTCAAATACATATAATATATGTGACCAAGAGCCGTCTATTGACCTCAATTAAGAGGAAGATAGGCGGCTTTTTTTTGTTTGCAAAAAAATTTTTAAAGAAATTTTGAAAAAACACCCCCATTTTTTCTTCTCCCAGTTCAAACAAGTGAAGGGGTTAATTCCGAACCACGAAAACGGAAGCCTTTCACTTGTATTTTGACAACTGAATAAATCATTCACTAAGACTTTAATTCTGATGATTTTAG
>JBMNQH010000002.1:0-210220 GCA_050944035.1 Oscillospiraceae bacterium
GAATTGTTATAAATCGTAAATCCATATAAATGATTCTCGCTTACTGTAGAAGAGACTGCACACCACCATAAATTAAATGAAAAATCTGTAATTGTGCCTGCTCATCCCCCGGAATTTCCTGTTTTAAAATACGATAGACAAAGGACATCGTAGTATCGCGAACATAGGTCCACCAGATTGTCAAAGCAACACGATCAAAAATATGATATATATCATCTATTTCCTGCAATATTTTGTGTAAATCTTTAAAATACTCCAGATCAAATTGTCTCAATTCGATGGTATAGTAATTGGAGTTACAAAAATGAAAATAAAAAATTGCTTTTTCCGGATTTGTGAGCAGGTAATGAAAGAATTTTCCCCACAGAAAATTGATACACCCCTCCAAATCTGTATCGATACACAGATTTTTAGTAGAAACACCCCGGTATAAAGCTGCAATTTCCTGATTAACCAGGTGAAAACAGGTAATCAGTAAATCATCTTTCCCATTAAAAAAACGATACACGTTGGCTTCAGACGTCTGACATTCTGCACCGATATGTTTCATTCTTAAATCCGTCAAACTATGGACACTCGCACATTTGATTGCAGATTGGATAATTCTATCTTTCATATTCATTGGTTAGCAGACTCCTATACTATTAATTTCATACGAGATGGGCAATCAGACCATGCAAACAACGATATAAACAGTCTGAGCATCATACTACAAAAGAAATATTTTGTAGTACTCCGTACCATTATAGTGGAAGAATTTTCAAATAAATTGAGATTCCATTTAAAAATATCATTTTTTTGTTCATAAATCAAGTAAGGAATATAAAATAGAACTTGGTAAATACAGGAATATATTGCTATAAAATCAACTCCATGCGATTGATCAAGCGTTCATGATTGGAACCGCTTTCCATAATATAAAGACGTGTTGTCTCGATATTGGAATGTCCCAAAACATCTGCCAGCTTTGCAATATCCCTTTCCAAATTATAGAATGTTTTTGCAAACAAATGCCGGAGATTATGTGGAAACACTTTATGCGGGTCCACGCCTGCTCTCTCACACAGTCTCTTCATGTCTTTCCAAACATTCGAGCGATTCAGCGGCTGACCAGTTCTGGTAGTGAAGAGACTGCCCGACGTGATGCGATACTCTTTGGCGTACCGCCGCAGCGCTGTTTTCAGTTTCTTCGGCAACAGGATTATTCGTCGTTTTCCTTTGCAATTTACTTCTGTCTGTCCTGTATATATGCTTTCTACTGTAATATATTGCAGTTCACTGATTCGAATTCCAGTGCCGCAAATAGTCTGCATAATCATAGCAAGCCGACGATTTCCCTTAGACTCTGCAATACGCAACAGTCGAAAATACTCGTCACGGGTCAGATCTTTCTTTTTATCACGAAATACACGGCGCTGTATCTTCATCAGTTTAACGCGCAGTTCACTCCAACCCATAGATGCAAAAAATCCGTTGAGAACTGTCAACATGGAATTGACTGTCGTAACTGCATAGCGTTGTAACAACTGTTCCTTATAAGCAATGACATCCTCTTTATAAAAGGTATTGCCCTCCCCGATAAAATCTCCAAATGTATTAAGGTCATGGCTATATTTTTCAATGGTACCATCACTCTTTTCTGCTTTCTTTAATAAATCAAGATATTCTTTTATCCATACAGTATTCCAGATTCTTTTCACCACAATACCTCCTTATATACAGCATGGTTTAGTATGCCAATACAAAAAGATTTTATTAGTATAAACTGTAAAAAGCAGAAAACAAAGCGTATTTTATTGGGGAAATCATACAAAAATATTGCATCTTTATACAATTTAATATGGAAATATTAAACACCTTAGACAATAAAGTGAGAATGTCTAAGGTGTTTTCGTTGTCTGACATCATTGACTTTCGCCAGATTTTATAGTATCATCGCACCACACCCTAGGGGGGTATTATAATGTTATAGAGGGGAATTTTATACTATGATGGCAGATGAAGGAAAAGTTCTACGGTTGTTGAAAACCGCACGGGGACAAATAGATGGAATTATCAAAATGGTGGAGGAAAATCGATACTGTATCGATATCTCCCATCAGCTTATGGCCGCTGAAGCCATTTTAAATACCACCAACCGAGAAATTCTGGCAGCTCACTTAAAACATTGTGTGAACCATGCAGAATCCAAACAAGAAAAAAATGAAAAAATTGATGAATTCGTTGGTATGTTGGGCAAGATTATGAAGTAGCGGATTGATTAAAGTAATAGAATCGAAAACGCATCATCAGAAATGATAGGGGTTACCAATGAAACAAAAATTTGATATTACAGGTATGACTTGCTCAGCCTGTTCCTCCCGTGTGGAAAAAAGCGTTGGTAAACTGGAAGGGATTCAAAATCTCAGTGTGAATCTTCTGACCAACAGTATGCAGGTTGAATATGACGAGCAGCAACTGAATGAACAGGATATCATCCATATCGTCGAGCAGGCAGGCTATGGTGCCAGTCCTGCGCAGTCTGATACAGCAAAACGGGTTACTGCAACCGCCTCCAGTTCTTCTCCCATTGAAGAACAGATGCAGTCCATGAAACAACGGCTGATTACTTCTTTTACTTTTCTGATCCCTTTGATGTATATCTCCATGGGACATATGATCGGTCTGCCGCTTCCGTCTTTTTTGGTCGGACATAGAAATGCAGTCAGTTTTGCGTTTGCGCAGTTCCTGCTTGCGCTTCCCATTATCTTTATCAACAATCACTATTATACCAAAGGTTTTTCCACTTTGTTCCACGGCGCACCCAATATGGACAGTTTGATTGCAGTCGGCTCTGGTGCCGCACTGCTTTATGGAATTTTTGCTATTTTTCGTATGAGCTATGGACTGGGAATCGGCAATATGGAATTGGTGGCACAATATCACAAAGATTTGTATTTTGAGTCTGCTGCCATGATCCTTGCACTGATCACCTTTGGTAAGTATCTGGAGGCGAAGAGCAAAGGAAAAACCAGCGAGGCCTTGAACAAACTTTTGGATATGGCGCCAAAGACTGCCATCGTTGAGCGGAACCGCAAAGAAGTGCAGATTCTTGCGAGTGAGGTTGCAGTTGGCGATATCGTTGTGATCAAACCGGGTGCCAGCGTTCCGGTCGACGGGGTTGTCACCGAGGGAACCTCCAGTATCGACGAAGCTGCAATCACCGGCGAAAGCATTCCTGTGCACAAAGAAGTCGGTATGCAGGTGATTGGTGCAACATTGAATAAAACCGGTTTTCTCAAAATCAGAGCCACCCGTGTCGGCGATGACACCACCTTCTCTCAAATTATCAAGTTGGTGGAAGATGCCAGCGCTACCAAAGCCCCAATCGCCAAACTTGCCGACAAAATTGCCGGTATCTTTGTCCCGATCGTCATGACAATTGCACTCATCACCGGCGTGGTATGGCTCCTGCTGGGTGCAACATTTGAATTTGCACTGTCCTGCGCCATCTGTGTTCTTGTCATCTCCTGCCCCTGCGCCCTAGGTCTTGCAACGCCGGTTGCTATCATGGTTGGTACTGGTAAAGGTGCAGAATGCGGAATCCTGATCAAATCCGGAGAAGCACTGGAAGTTGCTCACAACGTAAACAGTGTGGTTCTGGATAAAACCGGTACCATTACCCAGGGCAAACCGGTTGTCACAGATATCATTGCAGTTGATCGGACAGAAGAGGCACTTCTATCGCTTGCTGCCGGTTTGGAAGAAAAGAGTGAACACCCTCTGGCACAGGCCATTCTGGAGAAGGCAAGGGAAACCCGCATCACTTTGCAGTCTGTGGATACTTTCACCTCCATTCCCGGCAAGGGATTGTCCGCAAGTTGGAACGGTAAAGACTATATGGCCGGCAATGCACGATTGCTGGAAGAACACTGCGTGGATCTCTCTGCTTATCAGGAACAGATGGACACGCTTGCATTGGCCGGCAAAACACCGCTTCTATTCAGTGAGAACAACCGTCTCATCGGGATCATCGCCGTTGCAGACATTGTAAAGCCGACCAGCAAACGCGCTATTGAAGCGCTGAAACGGTTGGGGGTTCGTGTCATCATGCTGACCGGCGACAACAAAAAGACCGCACAAGGCATTGCAAGAGATCTGGAAATTGATCAGGTTATTGCCGAGGTATTGCCACAGGATAAGGAAGCCGTCATTTCCGATCTACAGCAGAAGGGTGAAACAGTCGCTATGGTTGGCGACGGTGTGAACGATGCCCCGGCCCTGGTTCGTGCAGACGTCGGCATTGCCATCGGTGCCGGCACAGATGTTGCCGTAGAAAGTGCTGACATTATTTTGATGAAAAATGACCTGATGGATGTTGTCACCGCGATCCGGCTAAGCCGGAATGTCATTCGGAACATCAAACAAAATCTCTTTTGGGCATTTTTCTATAACTGCCTTGGAATCCCATTGGCAGCCGGTGTATTTTACAGTCTGTTGGGTTGGAGACTAAATCCTATGTTTGGCGCAGCAGCTATGAGCTTTTCTAGCGTTTTTGTCGTAACCAACGCCTTGCGATTAAAATTCTTTAAGGCAAACACCGACAGGATCGAAGAATTCCCCCAACAGGAACCAGAACGAATACAACAATCAATAACGGAGGACAAAAACATGGTATTAAAAATTGACGGTATGATGTGTATGCATTGCGTAGCGCACGTTGAGAAGGCGCTTAATGCAGTGGAAGGTGTCGACAGCGTTACAGTCAGCTTGGAAGGAAAAGAAGCTACTGTAACGGGTACAGCATCCCAAGAATCTCTAAAAGCTGCAGTTGCGGATGCCGGATACGAAGTTATCCAGATCATCGCATAACGACCGTCACTTTCGTACACACAGAAGAGGAACCGCCGCATCAAAGATATCTTTGGTGCGGCGGTTCCTTCTCTGTTATTTGTCACTGTGATGCTGTCTGTTTTTCCTGCGGAATTTACCATAAAGTAACAAATCAAGCGGTACACACAAAACAACGCTGCCAATGACATCTAGAATTGAATGCTGTTTAATCAACACGGTAGAAGCACTGATCAGCACGGCCAGCGTCAGTGCAACGCCGCGCACCAAACCTTTGCGGCGAGGCTTGTCACTATGAAACCAGGCACCGACGACAGCCCAGGAGCCAACGACGTGCATACTGGGAAAGACATTCAGATTGTTGTCCACCCGATAAATTACTCCAACCAATGCTGAGAACAGGTTTTCCCTCTCAAAGGTATCCGGTCGAAGATCCTGTCCGTTTGGGAACAGAACGCAGATTAACAAGCTGAGGGTCATACCAAGCATCATAAAATACATATAGTGCCGAAAGACCGGTGGATCTGCCATCACAAAGTACAGCGCCGTAACGCCAAGAAAGGGATACCAGAGATAGTAGGGAATCACGAAAATCTCTAAAAACGGAATCTTATCATCCAAGGGCAGATAGGAAACCCAGTAATCCCCGCCTATATTATGCTCTATTAGAAAAAAACTGAGAATATAGACCGGAAAATAGAGAAGAAGCCAACAATGCGGATTACGCTTTAAAAAGGTTTTAAAGTTTGCTCTTTTTCTCATGAATCATCATTTCAATCACTTGATGAAGATTACGAATCTCGATTTCATGGCATCCTTTTTCCAGTTCCCCGTCCAGTGTCCATGGCATATCCTCCGGTGCGAAAATCTTCACCGAGGCCGAGGAACAGAAGTTAATCATTTCAGAAGTATACTGTTGTGTACGCAAATCGTTGATGATTCGATACAGCTGCAGTGCGTTGGTGGGACTTTTAATCAGCATAATTTCAAACAGGCCATCGTTCATACTGACCAGATCAGGAGAAATCTCCAAAATTCCGGCAATGGACGTAGAATTGCTGACTGCACCAAAAATATAATCGTCCTCAAAGACCTCTCCAGTCTCTGTCTCCACCCGCATATGGATGGGACGGATACGCGGCGTCTCCTTAATGCCTTCCAAGATATAAGCCAAATGCCCCAGCATATTTTTCAGGGATTGTGGCGTACTGTAAGAGGTATTGGTAAACGCGCCAAATGACGCAACATAGGAAAACGTACGGTCATTGAAGCTACCGGCATCCAACAGATGCGGGGTTCCCTCCATAATATCGCGCGCAGCAGTCATAATATCCTTTGACAGACCAATACTACTTGCAAAATCGTTGGTGCTGCCAGCCGGAATATAGCCGATCGGCTTTTTGACCTCGGCCTGAATCAGCCCGCGAATGACTTCATTCAGTGTACCGTCACCGCCGATACAGACGATCAGATCCACTTGATTACAATGGTCATAGACATAGTCGACAGCCTGGCCTGCAGCACTTGTTACAAACACCATACTCTGATAATGGTTTGCAGAAAACAGCCCGAGAATCTCCACAAGATATCGATTGGCTCGTTTCTGCCCTGCACAGGGGTTTACGATGAGTAACAGTTTTTTTTCATCCATTTATTCTTTCCTCATTTATGAACAAACAGCCCATAGTATCATTTGTAATATATCTATTTTATCATAATCGGAACCATATGATCTGTCAATAGGAGTCACAACACTGTCACATTTTGTTCATATTTTCTTACAATTTTCCGCAGAATGCTTTTTTATCCTCGATTTTTTACATTTTCCACTCTTATACTTGAAAATCATGTGCATCTTCCAACACCATTTCTTTCACCTTCATCAGTCGAATTTTGGTGGAAAGATCATTTTCTTCGAGTTTCATTGTGATATAGCGGATATTGGCCTGCAATTCTGGAATCATTACATATTCGAGCGCATTGACACGGCGACGAGTCTTTTCGATTTCCTTCGCCAGCATCTGCACGGTCTTTTCCGACTGTGCCAATGCCAGCATATCTTCAAACACCCCAGCCAATGCAGTGAGCGCATAGTCGAGTTCGCCGGAAGTCTGTGCAAAGCCATAGGGAAAAATTTCTCCATTTTCCAGCGTTTCCGTCTCAAAATGGTAATCCGGTACATTGACGCTCATAATATTTCGATAGGTCACATCCAACCCAACATGCTGGCGCGGGTACAGCAGTGCCTGTTCCAGCATCTCCGGCGACATGATGGCCGAAGCAACCGTCAGACCGGCAAATGCCGTTGTCAGCCCTTCCTCTACGCGTTCCCGCAACTTTTCGCTCTCCTTCACGGAAATCATAAACTGACGCATCAGTTCATCCCGCTTATCCTTGAGCAGTTTGTGTCCACGGGTAGAAGTACGCAGACGGGCTTTTAATTGATTCAGGACCATTCTGGTCGGCGTAATGGTCGTTCCTGGCATGATACCGCCTCCAGTTCCTATTTCTTCGGCATATATTTTTCAATATGCTCCAGTTTCAGACGTTTCAATTCCCCCCTGGGCAGGATACTGAGCAGCTCCCAACCAAGATTCAGTGTCTCTTCAATCGAGCGGTTGGTCTGATTTCCCTGACCAACATACCGTTTCTCAAATTCATCGGCAAACTGCGCAAACAACTGGTCGTCCTCAGACAGTGCGGACTCACCCAAAATAGTCATCAGCTCTTTGGCATCCTTGCCACGGGAATAAGCCGCAAACAATTGATTCATCGTACCGGCATGGTCCTCGCGGGTCTTTCCTTCTCCGATGCCCTTATCCTTCAGACGGCTCAGCGAAGGCAGCACATCGATGGGTGGAATGATGCCCTTGCGATGCAGCTCACGGGAAAGAATGATCTGTCCTTCCGTAATATAACCGGTCAGGTCGGGGATTGGATGCGTTTTGTCGTCCTCAGGCATGGTCAGAATCGGAATCATCGTAATCGAACCGGGCATATCCAGATGACGACCGGCACGTTCATACATCGTGGCGAGGTCGGTATACATGTAGCCGGGATAACCACGGCGGCCGGGTACTTCCTTTTTCGCGGCAGAGATCTCACGCAGCGCCTCTGCATAGTTTGTAATATCTGTTAGAATGACAAGGACATGCATTCCCTTATCAAATGCAAGATATTCCGCAGCAGTCAACGCCATTCTGGGGGTTGCAATCCGTTCTACTGCCGGATCGTTGGCAAGATTGGTAAACAGGACAGTACGGTCCAGCGCACCGGTACGACGGAATTCCCGCACAAAGTATTCCGACTCCTCAAAGGTGATACCGATCGCCGCAAAGACAACCGCAAAATTGGAGTCGCCGCCCAGTACCTTCGCCTGACGCGCAATCTGTGCTGCAAGAGCCGCATGGGGCAGGCCGGAGCAGGAAAAAATCGGCAGTTTCTGACCACGGACCAGTGTATTCAGACCGTCAATTGCAGAGATCCCAGTCTGAATAAATTCCGCGGGGTAAGCGCGCGCTGCTGGATTCATCGGCAGACCGTTGATGTCACGATGGGCTTCTGGGATAATCTCCGGGCCACCGTCAATAGGATTTCCCATGCCGGAGAATACGCGCCCAAGCATATCTTCCGATACGGCAAGTTCCAGGCTGTGGCCAAGGAAGCGTACCTTGCTCTCTGACAGGTTGATGCCGGCTGCACTCTCAAACAGCTGCAAAACAGCAACATCGCCGTCAACCTCCAGAACCTTGCAGTGTCGAACCTGTCCGTTTGGAAGCTCCAGCTCGGCCAGTTCGTCATAGGCAACGCCTTCGACGCCACGAACCAGCATCAACGGATTGGCAACCTGAGAAATGGTTTGATATTCTTTAATCACAGCGTTTCACCTCCTGCAAGAACGTCGTGAATCTGTTGCTTGAGATCCTCTTCAATCTTTGCATAGACCACACGGAATCCGTCCCCTTCTACGGTTTTGGCACGGCCAATCTGTTCGCGTGCCGGGAGCTTAAACAGCTGACTGATGATCTCACTGTTCTGTTCCAACGCAGCACGGCTCATTGTGTCACAGTCCATAATGAGCTGGAGCAGGCTGTACTGCCGCTCATAAGACGAATAGCTGTCGCTGTCCATAAAGGCGTTCTGCTGCAAAAAGTCCTCACGTAACATTTTTGCGGTTTCCATTGTTAGACGATCAGAGGGTGAAAGCGCATCCTGCCCGATCAGTTTGACAATTTCCTGCAACTCGGCTTCCTCCTGTAAAATCTTCAAGGCGCGTTCCCGATTCTTCATAAAGGATTGACCGAACTTCTCATCAAAATACGGTGTCAACATCTCCACATACAGGGAATAGCTTGTGAGCCAGTTAATCGCCGGGAAATGCCGTGCATAGGCAAGACTGGAATCCAGCCCTAGGAATACCTTAACAATGCGCATGGTGGCCTGTGAAACCGGTTCAGAGGTATCGCCACCCGGAGGAGACACCGCGCCAATTGCGGTCAGGCTGCCACAACGCTCGTCACTGCCCAAGCACTCAACCACACCCGCACGTTCATAAAACTGTGCCAGACGGGAAGCCAGATAAGCAGGATATCCCTCTTCGCCCGGCATTTCTTCCAGACGTCCGGACATTTCGCGCAGTGCCTCTGCCCAGCGGGATGTAGAATCTGCAATGACCACAACATCATAGCCCATGTCGCGGAAGTACTCAGCGATGGTTGCTCCAGTATAGATCGATGCTTCACGCGCTGCAACCGGCATATCTGAGGTGTTGGCAATTAAAACCGTCCTCTGCATCAGCGGTCCCCCACTTCTGGGATCCTTGAGTTGTGGAAACTCATTCAGAACATCGGTCATTTCATTGCCGCGTTCGCCACAGCCGATATAGATAACAATGTCCACATCCGACCACTTGGCCAGCTGATGCTGGACGACCGTCTTGCCACTGCCAAAGGGTCCAGGTATTGCCGCAGTGCCGCCCTTTGCGAGCGGGAACAGCGTATCAATGACACGCTGTCCACTGTTCAGCGGCCGTTCGGGCATATATTTCTTTTCATAAGGACGGCTGACACGAACCGGCCATTTCTGGATCATGGTCAGGTCATACCGCATCCCCTTTGCGTCCTCCAAAACTGCAATCACATCGTCCACGTGAAAGCTGCCGGACTCAATAGAAAGAATTGTACCGCACATATCGGGTGGCACCATAATGCGATGCTGAATGACTTCCGTCTCCTGTACGGTTCCGATAACATCACCGGGCTGCAACGTGTCTCCCACCGCAGCGACCGGGGTAAACACCCAAAGCGCCTCACGGCTCAGTGCCGGAACCGAGATGCCACGGGCAATGTTAAATCCGGACAGCGCACGAATCTCCATCAACGGGCGCTGGATTCCGTCATAGATATTGGACAGCAAACCGGGCCCCAACTCAACAGACAACGGATACCCTGTCGTCTCAACAATGGCACCGGGCGCCAGGCCAGAGGTTTCTTCATAGGTCTGAATGGAAGCATTGTCTCCGGTCATATTGAGAATTTCACCGATCAGACCTTCGGTACCAATTCGAACCACATCGGAGACATTGGCATCGGCGAGACCACTGGCCATAACCAGCGGACCGGATACCTTGGTAACTTTTCCGCTCATGTTTATTCCTTCCTTCCCTCGAGAATATGATAGCAGACTAGCCAATTGCGCGTTTCATCGCTGCTTCCAGTGCAGAACGCCCAATCCCCAGTGTACCTTCTCTTCCGGGAATCATAATTACGGCCGGTGTGGGCCGATCGTTGCATTTTTCAATCTCCGAGGAGAGATGCTGGGCTGTTGTCTCCTCGATATAGATAATGGCATACTCTGCCTCTGGCTTTGCCAGCTTGCGAAAAACGGACTTGGCATCTGCCGGATCCGTGACAGGATAGACATCCAGTCCCAGCGCCTTAAAGCCCATAACGGTTTCACGGCCGCCAATAACAGCAATCCTAGGCATAACAATCACGCAGCCTTTCCCGAATCGTTGCCGAATCGATCCTGCTCAGTTTTCCGATCAGGATGATACGCACAGCGGTAATTTCATACTCCAGCGCGGCAATATAGGCGATGACGCTTTCCTCGCCAAAACATTTTAATCTCGCACCCTTGAGATACTGCACCATCGCATTGTCGCAGGCGCGTTCAAAATTGGTATAGGATTTTCCACGCACCGCCGAGCTGCCAAGCCGCACCGCTTCATCGAAGATCGAATTGGTGAAGAGCTGAACCAGACCATCCCCGGTCATTGCAGCGCCAGCCAAACGTTCTACACCAATGCTGCCGCCTGGTACTAGTGCCGACTGTAAAAATTCCAGACTCTTTCCCATACGCAGTGCACGCACGGCGATTTTTAAATTGGTACTGTCAATGATGGTACGAATATAGTTCGTCAGAAACGGACTCTCCATCCGTTCTGTAATGCTTTTCATTTCTGCAAAATAAGCACGGTCCAGTGCAAAGTCTGACAACTGCGGATTTCCGGTTCGCGCCAGAATTTTTTTCGCTTCCTCCATGGCTCTGCCCAGCATAGAAGGAAGATCCATATAGCGTTCCTGATAATAGGCATCGGCCAGCATCTGCGGCGGCACTGTACCGGCGTCAGATAAAATCCCATGGATAGTCTCTGGATCTAAACCGACTCCTTCCGCCTTGATCAACGTCTTGGCATTATGATAGTCATACTTCAGGCGGAAGATATTACAGAACGCCTTCTCAGGGCACAGACGTGTCAGCTCTTCCAGGATCTCGGCCTTATGCTCTGCTAGTGCCGTTTCGATTTCGCGTGCTGTCATACCGGACAGGTCGGGATAACCGCAATCGACCAACAGTTTTGTACACTCTTCAAAGTCGGGTGCATCCAGCATTTGCTGCTGTCTTTCCGCCGTCACCATCCGTGTCTCTCTGGACCGCAGCATGGCAGTCAGAAACAGATAATCTGTATCCTTTCGTCTCTGATTGGACAACGTTCTTCCCCCTCTGCCGTTTGGTCAGTCAAACAGGATGGCTGCAACCGGTGCTGCAAGCTCACTTCTGCGCAGTTCCATCATTTTTTCCAAGCTGCAATTGGTCTCAATCGGACCGTTCTTCAAGATCAAACCGCCACGGATTGACCGGCTTTCCTCGCCAATCGTCAATGCACCGCGTGCACCACGCTCCTGACGGATTCGGTTGGCCTCTTCCACCACACGATTTCCAATTGTAGTGCGGTCTTTTGCATTAAACAACACCATCTCCGTTCCGGTTTCTGATGCATTGCCTGCAAGATAGGCCAAAAAAGAAATATATTCGTGCTCTTCCATGGATTCAAATTGTTTCATTGCGCAGTCAAACGCCTCGCTGATCAGCTCCTGTTTGAGTGCCAGCATGCGTTTTCCGGCTTCCATTGTATTGCTCTTTCGCAAACGTTGAACACGGAGTTCATTCTCTCGTACACCCATTTGAATCCGCTCTCGGTAGGCATCCTGTGCTTTCAGCTCGTAAGCAGCCGTAATGCTCTGGCATCTACTCTCTGTTTCAGCAACAACGGCATCCACTTCAGCCTGGGCCGTCGTTGCAATGCGTGCAATGATCTTTTCAATTCCGTTCATATGGAACACCAACCTTTTTTTCTGCGTTACCGCACATTCAAAAGCATAAGGAAGGATGCCAGCAGGGACAAAATCGCGTAGAACTCGACAATACTACAAAGAATAATACCCTTAGACCAGTCATTGGGCCGCTTTGCCATCAAATTGATGGAACCTGCTGCAACACGACCCTGCGCCACTGCGGAAATGCCACCGCCAATGGCCATTGGAAGGCAGGCGCACGCATAGCGCAGACCTTCGACCACCGTTAAATCCGCTGCTGTACCGGCAAACACACCCATTTTAATCAGGGCGAAGAACCAGATTACCAGACCATACAGACCCTGTGTACCCGGAATAACCTGTAGAATCATAACTCTACCAAATTTCGAGGGATCATCAGACAGCAAACCCGTACCAGCTTCACCTGCAATCCCCGTCCCTCTTGCGGAACCGGCACAGCAAAGTGCTGCGGCAAGACCAGATCCTAAAAACCCAAGCGCCAGACCACCAAAATCAGATAAGAAACCCATTATAAATCCTCCTTAACATCAACATACTGTGTATTAACTGCAAGCGGGCGGAAGGGTTTTCCGCCATCACGATAGAACTTTCCAAAATATTCAAGATATTGCAGTCTTGCCGCGTGAACAAAGGTTCCAATAAGATTTAGACCCAAGTTCACTGAATGGCCAACTATAAAGATAATAACAAACACGATAATGGAACCAGCCAAGCTGCCAAGTGTATTGACCACACTTGCTACAACGCTGCTGGCCAGCATCAGTGCCATCAGGCGGGAATAGGACAACACATCGCCAAAATAGCTCGTGATATCATACAGGCTGGCAATGCCGGAAATCAGTTTTCCGGGAACAGTGGGTTTATCCCGTCCCTGTGTCAGAACCAGAGCAGCCAAACCGGCAAAACAGACATACCAGGTTATCCCAAGAACCCCCAGTGCCACACCGGCAAACAGAAGCCACCAGGAACCGACGTCAAATAGCGCATCTTTCCACTGCCCATCCCGAATCAGCATATAGGCATTGATTCCCATACCAACCAGAATTTGCACACCACCGATGGCCAGCGACGCAATCAAAATGACCATCGGGTCGGAAAGCGGATCCAGTAGGGCTGGCATTGTAAAATCAACGCCATACATACCGAGAACAGCCGGGATCGCATCACCAAAGAACCCGCCAGTCAGTGCACCAAACACAAAAGCGGAGATGCCGCAAAGCACCAGCAATCCAGCGGCATTGGCCATGCCCCCTTTGGGACGCATTTTTTTCTTGATAATGAATCCGGCCAATGCCATCAACAGGCCATAGCCCATATCAGCAAGCATAACTCCAAAAAATATGGTAAAGAATGGCATCATCAATGGGTTGGGATCGATGCCATTATAAGCCGGCAGACTGTACATCTCCGTCACCATATTCATTGGTTTGACCAGCACACTGTTTTGCAGTGCAATGGGCACCTCTTCCAAGTGCTCCGGATCGGGATCGGCCAGTTCCCAGGCGCAGTCATAATGGGAGAGCAGCGTTTCCAGCTCCGTTATTTTTGGCTTTGGTATCCAGCCAAGCAAATAAAGCACCTGTTCCGTTGCACAGAGCTTTTCTTCAGCCTGTGCTTCTGCCACTTGTGTTTCCATGCGATCATAACAGAGCTGGAATTCACGACGATAAGACGCGAGATCCCCAATCTCTTCACTAAGTGCATTGACCTCCCGCTGCAATCGCATCTGTTCCCGCTCCGCCGCTTCAATGCCTTCCACAGCGGTTCCAGTTATGCCGGGAAATGCCACCACTGAAAATCCTTCTTCTCGCAGCGCTTTGATGCAGTCGTGCCGCATGTCATGAAAACAGATAAACTCGAGATAATGCAGTTCTTTTCCCGTATCAATGTGGAACAGCGCTGCCTCTTCGGTAACGGCGGCCAATCTGGTCTCCAGTGTTGTGATTTCTGTTGTCAGAGGCGCTGTACCAAATACAACACAACACTGCTTTGTGCCTTCGCTGTCCAGGGGAATGTCCAGATTCCTCCAAGCGCGCAAGGATGCAACATGGCTGCGCAACCGGCTGATCTCAGCTGTTTTATGCCGTACTGTCTCATCGCGATCCACAACACGCTTTGCCAGTTTTAACGCCGATTCGACATCGGTATCATCCAAGAACGTTTGCATCGACACTTCCGGTCTTGCAGAAAGCAGTTTTTTCTTTTCGGGTGCATGGGATTCTAACACCTCCAGTGCAGTCTGGAGCAGCTTACGATCTGTTTTTCTTGCTGCAGTATCGCTCTGTTCCCGATGCAGCATCTGTCCCATCTCTGGATCAGCCAGCGCCGGATCCGGTTCAGAAATTTCAACGCAGCCCAACAACATCAAATCCCGCACCAATTGCTCCCGTTGCTCCCGCATGGCAAGCAAACTGAGCTTTTTCATTGTTACGATTGCCATCAGCCACCCACGATCCTTTCCAGAATCCACTGTGCCGCCTCGTCCATTTTACTCTCGGCATGCACCCGCACAACAGCTTCCTTTGTCGTAACATCCTCTTGGCTGTTGCCGGTCTCAATTGCGGCGGCTTCATCCACCTTTCTTCCCAAGGCCTGCAGTTCGGCATCTGCTTTTCTCAGAGCGGCTTCTACCAGAGCTTTTCCCGCCCGTTCTGCTTCTTCCACTGCTTGTTTTGCTTCTGCTGCAGCATCTGCTTTCATACATTCCGCTTGTGCTTCTGCCTCGCTGATCATCCGAATTGCTTCCAAAGACATCGCTACACCTCCCGTGAAAAACACTGTACAGATTCTATCGTTTATGCTAAACTATCTGTGTATATCTATAATTCTTTCATAATTCTTTCTTAGTCTACAGAATTTTTTGATATGATTTACCATATCATCTTTTTGCATTTTATACAATAGACAGATTTTAAATTCTGTCTGCTCAAATTTCCTTAATTTTTCTACAGTTGACTAACCGCACGCTCTGATTGTTACGATCTCATTCTGGAGGACTATATCCCATGGCAAATTTACCCTATAAACGTCGGTTCGGAGATCGAAAAGACGGCCGTCTGCTCCGATCGCTTGCTCCCTTTTACAAATTCACGCCATTCATCATGAAAACCCGCAACGACGCCTCAAACCACTTCCGCGGCAGCGTTGATGTATCAGCAATCGACCACTATTCCCGTGAAAAGCGGCTGGAGGGGTACAAAGGGCTCGGTCCGTTACATATCTTTATCGCGGCCTATATCCGTACGATTTCTCAGCGCCCTGCTATCAACCGGTTTGTTTCTGGACAACACATCTTTGCACGCAACAACATTGAAATCGTCATGACGGTGAAACGTGCCCTGACTGCCGATGCCACGGAAACCACCATCAAGGTGGAATTTTCCCCTACGGATACCGTATTTGACGTATATTATAAGATGGATGCAGCCATCCGCGTTATCAAAAACGGAGAAGCGGAAAACAATACCGAACAGATTGCCGGCATCCTCTTCAAATTTCCCCGCCTTATGCTGCGTTTTATCATCAGTATACTGTCTGCGATGGATTATTTCGGTCTGCTGCCGCAGGCGCTGGTCAATGCCAGCCCATTCCATGGTTCCATGATTATTACAGATCTCGGTTCTCTTGGCATTCCGCCCATTTACCACCATCTGTATAACTTCGGCAACCTTCCAGTCTTTATCTCCTTCGGTGCAAAGCGCCGTATAACCGAGTTGGACCGTTCTGGTCAGGCAGTACAACGCAAGTATCTGGATTATCTGGTTGTTACCGATGAGCGCATCTGTGACGGTTACTACTACGCCTCCGCTTTTAAATGCATGAAACAGTATCTCTGCAATCCAAAGCTTCTGGAGTTGCCGCCTGAGCACGTAGAACAGGACGTATTTTAAAAAACCATACCAGTATCGCCGACGAAGTTTTGCTTCCGGCGATGCTTTTTTATTGACCTGCATAATTTGGAAAACCCACTTGATAAAACAGACAAAACATAGTAGATTAAAAAAGAACCTACAGGCGGCCAATTGTGGTCGTGCCAATTACTATGATAAAGGAATGTTACAATTATGGAATGTCTGCATGTATTAGGTACCGGAAATGCCCTTTCCGTAAAATGCTATAACACCTGTTTTGCCATCAGCGAGGACAAGCGCACCATTCTGATTGACGCTGGCGGCGGCAACGGCATCCTGCGCCAGATTCAGACTGCACAGATTGACTATGCCACCATCCATGATGTCATTGTCACACATGAGCACTGCGACCACATCCTCGGTATGGTATGGATCATCCGCAAAATTGCAACCATGATGAAGGCTGGTCAATATGATGGCAACCTTACAATCTATTGCCACGAAGGTCTGATCCCGATGATCAAAAACATGTGCTATTACACGTTGCAGACCAAATTTACCAACTTTTTTGATAACCGTATTCTGTTCTTTGTCGTCGAAGATGGAACACAAGCGACGCTTGCCGGTTGGGACGTGGTCTTTTTCGATATTCTCTCCACCAAGGCCAAGCAATTTGGTTTTACAACGCAGCTGCACAATGGAAAAAAGCTGGTCTGTCTCGGCGATGAACCCTATAACCCACTCTGCCATAAGTACGTGGAAAATTGTAACTGGCTTCTCTCTGAGGCCTTCTGCCTGTATGGAGAACGCGATATCTTTAAACCTTATGAAAAGCATCACAGTACCGTCTTGGAGGCCTGCAAACTGGCAACAGAATTGCAGTGCGACAACCTTATCCTCTGGCACACGGAGGACAAGAACTATGAACAGAGAAAAGCACTTTATACGGCAGAGGGCAAGCAGTTCTATACCGGCTCGCTTTTCGTCCCAAACGATCTGGAAACCATTGAGCTTGTATAAAGGAATTGAACACCGCCTATATTACAACAGACCACATCCAGTTGGATGCGGTCTGTTGTAATATTATGAGAAAATACGCATCGTGTATCTCAGCTTTATGCTTTGCTCAATAGTCTACAGAGGTCGGCATAATCAGCGCTGCAAAGATATAGACCCACAGACTTACACCACCAGGGATAATCAGAGCTGCGGTTATTACCCGCACCAATGTAGAATCAACACCGAAATAGTTTGCAATACCGCCACAGACACCGCATAACTTCCTATCATAGGTTGCCTTACATAATTTTTTCATATCGTGTACTCCTTTTCAACGGCTACGATTCTTCTTTGATATCGAAACTTGTGCTAATTCATCACAAAATGCAATATCCAGTTTCAAACTTTACTATTTTTAATTATACTGCTACAGAATCGCGTACGCAATAAAAATTCTGTTTCAAAGTAAATTCTTTTAAAAATTTTAACTTTTGGTTACTACAAGTCTCCCCATTATTTTTAAGATTACTATCATCAGTTTTTCAGCGTTCCATCAAAGTATACATCTGCATACGAAACTCCAATAGCCTGGTCGATGCAGGAGTTCCAACAAAGCAAAAAAAGTCCCCACTGCTTACAAGCAGCGGGGACTTCCTTATATCGCGTTGGTTTTGTCTATTGCAAAGCGCAACTTACTTGGCATAATTTTCCTGGAAGTTCATGAAGAGCTGTGCAACTTCCGATCTCTTTGCGAGTTCTCTTGGAGCGAGGATGCCTTCGCCTCTACCCTTGAAGATTTCATAGTGGACTGCCCAGCGCATCGCTTCCAGTGCCCAGTCGTGAATTTCACTTACATCTGTGAATTCAGACAGATCGCTGGAACCTTTCATATCATACCCCTTATACTCTGCATAGCGGTACAGAATGGTTGCCATCTGTTCGCGGACTGCGGAATTGCTGGCTCTGAAAGTATCATCTTCGTAACCCAGTACAAGTTTTGTCTCAGCAGCCCAGTTCACGGCATCTGCATACCATGCATCAGCAGCTACATCGGTAAAGTGGTCGTAGCTTTCAACTTTAGGTTTGCCTTCCAGATTGTACAGAATCTGTGCAACCATAGCACGGTTCAGTGCAATATCCGGTTCAAAGGTATTTTCACTTGTGCCTTTCATGATACCATTTGTGTAGTTGTACATAACTGTACCATAGTACCAATCCGTATCAGCTACATCAATGAAAGGATTGACAACGGTCTGTGTGTCGGTATAGGTCTTGCCTTCAAATTCACAGGTTGCTGTATATTCCTTGGTTCCGCCAGTCTCCTCGGTCGCCTCTTTAATGACCTTGCTGGTGACTTTGCAATCTATTGTCTTGACAGCAGTGCAGCCGTTGTTATTGGTGCAGGTGAAAACTGCCGTGCAGACAGAATAATTTTCTGTCCAGGTGAATTCAGGTTCGCTATAAACATGGCCAACGGTCTCCAGCTCAACGGTTTTTTCATCCGTGTAGGTTTTACCTTCCAGTTCACAGCTTGCTGTGTATTTTGCCGAACCAACTTCGAACTCGGTTGGCTCAGTGATAGTATCTTTCTTGATCGTGCATTTGATCTTCCGTTCGCTTTCCTTGCAGTCCGCGTTCGGGCAAACAAACAAAGCTTCACAGCTGGAATAATCGTCCGACCAGGTAAATTTAGGTTCGCCGTAGGCATGCTCAAGCTTCGGCATCTCGACGGTCTGCTCCTCTTTATAGGTCCGATTGCCATCTGTATAGGATGCAGTACACTTTTTAGAGCCGGTTTTGGTTTCTGTCGGCTGGTCTATAATTTCTTCGGTCACTTCACAGGGAACCGTATTTGCTTCACAGGTTTCTACTCCGCAGGTAAACTGCAGATCACAGCTGGAGTAGTCCTCCGACCAGATAAACTTCGTTTCGCCGGTGATGATATGGCCGGGTGCTTCCTGATCATACGGTGCCTTACAGAGATCGCAGATATGCCACTCTTCTCTTTCATGATAAACATAATGATGTTCCAGAGCGGTGTTTTCCTCTACGGTCTTATTTGTGCCGTCGCTCAGGCCATAAGTCTCTGTACGAGCCTCGGTAAATCCATCCTGACCGCACCAGGGTGCTACGGTGACTTCTACGGTCTTATCGCTGCCGATGTTGTCAAGCAGTGTTCCCATATCCATCTGCTCCACAACATTGGCACACCACATGAACTCAACATTGGAGTTGGGATCATCCTTGCTGTATTTCGCGTTGATATAGTCGGGGTTGTAATGAACAGCTTCTTCCTTGTAATTGACCTGCTCATAAACGGGATTACCGCTTTCATCAACTTTTGGGTTGCCCTCTGCATCAGCTTCCTGCTCACCGTCAATGGCATAGCTTTCGGAATAGTTCGTGCCAATGGAAACCGTCATCTTCGGCACCAGAGAGGGTGCGCCATCTGCTCCGTATACCACACGATCTTCAATGGAAACAGCGGCAATCGGATGGTTTACAACAGTAAAGGCATAGTTGTCTGCGGTATCATCTTCTGCAACATAGAAGGACATACCGGTAAAGTCGCGGCCATCGGTATTGGCATGTACCTCGTTGTACTCCTTGATCTGGGTAATATCCCAAGTACCGTCTGCCAGATCGGAGAGTGCCAGAGAATAAATTTTATTCGCTACGTTGAAGTAAATGACTTCATTATATACACCGGTGGTATGTGCCAAATCAGGATAGAGATCGTTGTAAGAAGCATCCAGATCTACGAGATCCTTATACTTGCCGCCATCGGTTTTTTCGGCCTCAGTGGGTTCGCCCAGTGTACCATAACCATAGTGGAAGAGAACCTCATCGTAAGCGTCATCGTAAACTTCGCGGGTACCTGTCTGCTGCTGACCATTCATGTCAAAGGAATATTCTACTTCCTTCTTGCAGCTGTCATCGGGTTCATCCGCAGCTTTTCTGGGACGGCGAACCACTTTGTCTGCATATTCGGGACCATCATTTGACATCATGTCGCTCATATCAAAATCATAGTCGTCCATATTGACATTGTTCATTCCGTCCATCATATCAGACATGGATGCATAGGAATTGATTTCGCCAGCGGTGTAGTACCAGTATTCATCGTCGAAACTGATTTCGCCAACCGCTCCGGTGAACCAGGTTTCTTCGTATGTACCGTCATCATAGGCGGTCTCGTTTTCCGTATCCTTCTTCGTCCAGATTACGTGACCGTCCTCGTCCTTTTCATAGACAGGGGAACCATTTTCATAAGTGGGATTGCCGTTTTCATCCAGAACCGGAGTGCGCTCAAAGACAACGCCATCATAGGCGGAATCAATGTAGTCAATGTATCCGTCGAACATGTCCAAAGCACTGACGGGGGAGAACATAAAGTAGTTGTGGGAGATATTGCCGTCGGTCTCTACACGGTACTGGCTCATGACTTCGCAATAGACATCATCATAGCAGGCATCCACATAGTACCAGTTCCCGCCGATCTTAACGGCATTATAATAATGTGTCTCGTTGAACATGGTACCCGCTTCACCGAAACCGGAGTTCGGACCGGCAACACTGGTTTCAGCGATATCAGCATAGAAGCGGCACTGGACAAAGTCCACCATCGCCTTGTCACCGACTTCTTCCGGTGTTTTCCATGAGCCCCAAGAACCATCGTCTTTTTTATTCCGATAGATTTCAGGGAACGCATGCTGTACCAGCAGTGCATAGGTTGCCGCATAACCGAGG
Organism: Oscillospiraceae bacterium; assembly: GCA_050944035.1. Classification (GTDB taxonomy): domain Bacteria; phylum Bacillota; class Clostridia; order Oscillospirales; family Oscillospiraceae; genus JBMNQH01. Next base: position 21,050 of record JBMNQH010000002.1, read on the forward strand.
CAGATGCAGCCGTCAAACTCCAGAAGTTCCGGCATCAGCGTACCAAACGCTGTCATCTGAGAGGGATCAGAGCCAGCGGACTCACCGGACTTCATTGCAGTGATCGCTGCCATATCAAAGCTGGCATTGTTTGCCAGCCAGTCATGGATCACCAGCAATTTCTGGACATCGGTCATGCTGTCATCCAGACGGTTCATACAATCGTTGATTCGTATATCCAGAAGCGACCCCAACTTCTGCTCATAGGCCATAAAAGCCTGGCTGAGCATATCTACCATATAATCCAGATTGCCGGCGGGGACAAAATCATCGGGATACATATTGCACATGGATTTGACTGCGCCGATGGGGGACATGTCAGTGTTCTTGGATGTCCAGTACGGGCTGGAAATACCAAAATGATTTGCATATGTACGGGTGAAGGAACACATGGTTGCATAATGCATTTGCAACTGGCGCTCAGAGGCGTTCAAAATCTCAGAATTGAATGTGAGATCTTCTCCGTCCTCACCCAATCCTGCTGCCGTACAGGTTGCTTCATAGACTACACAGTTGACATATTGACCATACTTTGCCGGATCAATTTCTGTACCGAACTTCTCGGCGTCAACATAAAGAGCACTGACCTGAATGGGGCTTTCTTCCGGATTCTCAGTGGGATAAATTGTATGCTTATCTTCGCAATCGGAACAGGTGATATCGACCGAAGAAACATACCAGGCTATTGTCGTCTGCTGGCTGGCAGTAATATCCCCGGTTTCCTCATCAAAGAGCAGACCATAGTCAGGATCTTCGCCTTCATCCTCTCCATCCTGATTGTTCACATACATCCATTCCCAATGAAATTCAGCGGTGTACTTGTGGACATGATCCTCAGAAGGTCTTGCGGCATTGGGTTCAGCGGTAAGCGCAGCTTGAACAGAGATGGGTTCCTGTGCTTCTGCTTCCGGACTGATCTCATCAATTTCATCCAGACCAGATGTAAAGGACTCGCGCATCTTATAGTTGACGGCAGTAACAACGCCGTCCTCAGTCTTAAGATCGTACGTAACAACGTCGGTCAGATGGTTGTCGTACAGAGTCTCAGTCATTACGTCCGTCATTTCGGTTTCATTGAGGCCATACTTTTCAGTCTCGATGACACCAGCTTCGTAGTTATCAAACAGGGCAAACCCGAGCTCTGTCTTAACAGCGCCCAGTGTCATGCCGCTCTTTTCCTCTACTTTCGCAGCCAGCGATTCATCTTCTTCTTTTTCCTCATAGACCTGACCATCTGCTTTCAGATCCTTTGCGACTTGTTGGATCAAGCCTGTTGTTCCTTCAAACTGGAACGTACTGGAGTTTGCAGCATTGGCCGCTGCTTCCCCGTTTGTTGCCAAGACCGGTGCTGCGCTTAGACTAAGCACCGTGGCAATTGCTACAACAGAAGCCCATAATCGGCTCCATTTGCCCTTCATAAAAAAACCTCCTCTATTAGGCGCCGGGTAAAGCGCCGTCCATTCGCTTTGCTTTTGCCTACTACATAAAGTTCCACGCCGGCCTTGATTGACATAGAACCATTATGCCAAAGATGTTATTGCGCCTTTTTGCGCTCATTCAAAATTTCAGCGACCAACAGGCGCTTATTGGTCTTAAAGTGGAAGTATTCCCGTTCTCTGATCTCATTGATCTGAGCTGGATACTCGTGGGGCTCCAGACGCTTCTTTAACTCTGCCTCTACATCGGCCAGCTGCGCCCCTTCATCAAGAATGACATACAGATAAGGTACTGCATAACCTTCGTGCTCTTCATCCGGAACACTGATAAAGAAACCGTCATAAACGCCTGGGATTTCGATTACTTTGTTTTCCATCTGCAACGGATAAAGGTTCTTGCCGCCATAGCGTCGGTCAAGACCGCGGCTGAGTACGATGATTTCGCCGTTATCATTCAAACAGCCGTAATCGCCGGTATGTAACCAGATATTACCATCGCTGTGTTTCTTTAAAGCCTTTTCTGTATCCTCTCTCTTTGCATAGCCTACCATCACGCCGGGACCTCTGATACAGAGTTCGCCGACATCCTCATAGTCCAGCTCGTTGCAGTTTTCATCAAAGATCGCCACAATATTTTTCGGGAGAGGGATTCCGCCTTTGCAATCCATATAACTGCATCCCGCGCCGGGGCAGAACAGGCCACGACTGACCCTGCTTCACTCTGGCCATATCCCATTGTATAATTCGCAGGACTGTTGTGTGCTCTCAAGAACTTATCAAACGCTCTTTGGCGTTTGTTGTTCGCCGGCTCTGCGCCGCCACCAAAGATAAACAGTCCGTCCAACGGATAATCCGCTGGAATACGGGTGCTGGAACGAATCGTCTCCCCAATAAGCGTAACTGCACACATACTGTTCGGCTGATATCGCATCAGCTGCAGGTCAACATCTGGAATATCACAGTATGGATCCAGGATCTGCCTGTTTCCAGTTGCGATATTCAGCATGACCACCGGGCTGACGATAGCAATCAGTGCCGGCGGTAAAATACTCATCAAAGCTGTAATAGAGAACGGCAAGGTCATCATCGGTACCAACTGTGCCAGTACACCGATCATTGTAGCCGCCGTATGAATAATTTCCTTGGAAGGTCCGGTAGAACCGCTGGTGTAGGGATGATACAATGGCCGGTCCGGATTGCACGGAGCAATATAGTCGCCGGTATAATTGGCGCCAAGTGCCATAAAGTCTCTCCAAGAAATGGTGGTTTCTCTGTTGGCCATCTGTTTTGGATAGAGCGAACGGATATTATTCTCGACATACGTCGGAATCTCTTCTTTTTTCGCATAGGTATAGGGAGAAAGTGCAACGATGTGTTTCAGTGCACCGCAGCAGTCATAGAACAGTGTCTCCTCCTCTTCCGAAAGGAAATCCTGTACAAAAGCGACAGAACCGTTTGCATTCTGCAGTGCCTGAACATACTCTTCTGTCGTACCGTCGCGGCAAATCAGAGCAGCACCGACTTTTTCAGCACCTAAAAACAAAAATACGAATTCTGGTTGAAATCTGAGAAAAACAGGAATCCGGTCACCTTCTTTGATACCCATGGAAGCCAAGGATTTTGCAACTTCATCTGCCTTTTCAAATATCTGTGCCAGCGTAAACTGAACACCATAGTATTCCAGACAAACCTGATTATGGTTCTTGTTGGTCTGCGCCAAAAATTCGGCCATCGAGACATGAGGAATCTCGATATTGCGAAGTTCTTCCGGGTAATGCTTTAGCCATGGTTTCAAAACAGACGCTTTTCTAATTTCTTTCTCGTGCATTTTTTCTGAGTTCTCCTTTTTATAGTCAAAGAAATGACTATTTTTATTTTCGCAATCCTGTTTTATATATTCGATTGATAAATCATACCATATATCACAACAATATTCAAACCTGATATTTCTAAAATTTTTATATTTTCTTAGGCATTTTCCATTTTCTTTCAACGAAAAAAATCAATCACCATAGCTTTATATCAAAATTGCAGTGATTTCCTGTTCGAAGTACAAGGGTAAGCCCTAGGAAAATGGAAACCGCAATATTGGACCGTTTCGGTAAAACTCTCCGTCAAATTGCGTACCATTCCGGGAAAAGATTGCTGTTTCTTCAGATTGAACAAATTATTTTTCCTCGAACAACGGAGTAGAGAAATACCGTTCCGCTGTATCGGGTAAGACAGTGACAACGGTTTTACCTGTTCCCAGTTTCTTTGCCAACTGGATTGCAGCGGCTACATTGGTACCCGAAGAAATGCCGCACATCAGCCCCTCTTTCCGTGCAAGATCCTGTGCAACAGAAAGCGCCTCTTCGTCTGTGACAATATAGATGTCCTCGTAAATATTCTGGTTCAGAATCTCCGGAATCAGGCCGTCACCGATTCCCATCTGTAGATGCGTGCCCACTGTGCCACCGGCAAGGATTGCCGCATTTTCCGGCTCCACAGCCCAAATGGTCATCTGCGGGTTAAGCGCTTTCAGCGTCTCGCCAATCCCGGTAAGTGTTCCGCCGGTGCCGATTCCGGAACAGAAACCGTCGATGGGGCCACCCACCTGTTCCAGAATTTCCAATCCTGTCTGATGTCGGTGAATCATAGGGTTGGCCGGATTGGTGAACTGCTGGGGAACAAAAACGTTCGGATCCTCACGCTGCATCTCAAGCGCCGTTTGCAGACATTCTTCGATTGCATCTCCGATGTTTCCTGTATCGTGGATCAACACCACTTCGGCTCCATAATGGCGCATAAGTTTCCGCCGCTCCACACTGACCGAGTCCGGCATAATGATTCGCACACGATACCCCTTGACTGCACCAATCAATGCCAGTCCGATCCCCTGATTGCCGGAGGTGGGTTCTACAATAATTGTATCCGGTGTAATCTTTCCCTGACGCTCCGCCTCAGCAATCATATTATAGGCAACACGGGTTTTGATCGATCCCCCTACATTGAGGCCTTCATACTTGACCAGAACACGAGCCGCTCCCTCCGGAACCATATGATTCAACTGGATAATCGGTGTGTGTCCTACGGCATCTAAAACATTTTTGTATATCATAGCTTTAATCCCTTTCAAGAATCCCTTATAACAATCGGCATCTATAATAACGAAAAACAAATCGTATCGCAAGACCCAATCAAAAGAAAATGGTGTTCTGTGTCGATACCATGGGTATCGTGAGGTGAAAACCTGTACTCTAAATATGAAAGTCAAAAAGCCGCAACTGTTCAAATTGACTTGGGATAGTGCCTAAAACACAGAAATTTCAACGCAGAAGAACCGCCTAAAATAGGCGGTTCTTCAAAAAATTCAAGTCTGAGTATACGAGTATAATTATAGGAATCTTATTTTTCTCTTTTCCTGAGATCGTCGTTTTTTTATTCGTCGATTCTACGGTTATACTCACGAATGACTTACGCAAAGGAGGTGACCCGATGGCAGGCAAAAGGATCCGTACCGGGTACTACTGGCGGTACGACGGAAAGGTGATCCATCTGGTCACGGTGGGGGAGGAGACCGAAACCGGCGAGGAGACCGTCATCCTGCGGTTCTACTCTTTTTCGGACGCACCCCGGTACTACACCATGAGCAAGAAATCTTTCTGTGGGTTCGTGGAGGTAAACGGCGAGCGGAAGGCAAGATACAGACAAATTCTGAAGATGAAGATCAATGCGGAGATTATCGCCAACCTCACGGAGGATGGTCTGCGTGGCCCGATGCGGAAAGAGAAACGGGAGCGGGACGCGGTATACGACTCCCGCGTACATCAAAATGCTCCTACCTACCACGCATACGCCAAGAACCTCTGCGTGAACTATCGCTTCGATCTGGCCAAGTATCCCTTCTGCGTGAACGAGAAGCGGTATGCCGCCATCACCCGAAGCGACTTCGCTATGCTCAGGGAGGATCTGCTGTTTCTGGACAATGCCCTGAAGACTGTGCTGCGGGATCACCAGGATTATTTCCGGGAGCGGTTCGTGGATGGCATGTCCATCCGCAAGTACGCCGAAGCGCATCAGATGGACCGTGGCAGTGTGGACTATCTGCAAAAGAAATTCCTCACCTCACTGACACAACTTCTGAAAGAGCGGGATGAAGCGGAGGGCAAATGCCGTCTGCATCCCAAAACAAATTGAATCCATTTCATCCAACCGGGAGCGTCTGCCTCCAAGGCAGACGCTCCCGGTTTTTATGTCAGGATTATGTCAGTTGGCTACTGTGTCGGGATAAGTAGTGAGGGGGAATTTAGCAGTCCGATCTGCACGGCTCAAAAAGCTCGGAAATTTTTCGGATTTCCGGCTATCAAAACGGAAAAAAGTTTCCAATAGATAGAAAGTGAGGGGATGTACACAGGTGGCTGTCAGCAAAACGCTGAGCAAACAGGCTTACCTGCAAATAAAAATGTTGATGCAGCTGGACAGGAGAACCGGAAATGCGGTTTTAAAAACTTTCTGCCGTACACAACAAGAGATTACGGTGTGCCTAACTCCATCTTCTCAAGACAACAAAACACAGAAAGAAAAATGCTAAGAGGTCATGTGATGAAAGAGTCCGCCTACAAAAACTATGAAGATCTGCTGCTGTTTCTCAACGCAAACCGGGTGTCCAAGGTGCTGGGCGTTTCCATCTCCACCGCCTATGAGCTGATGCACGAAAAAGATTTTCCTGCTCTACGCATCGGCTGTCGGATGGTAGTACCGAAAAAGGATTTCATTGCCTGGGTCGCGCAACACACCGGAGGAGGTGCGCGATGAAGTTTCAGAAGTGGTCAAAGCGCGATCCCGTCAAAAACTACTTCCCCGTTCCCAACGAGGTGTTTCTGCTGAAGCTGCTGCCCGGCGAGCTGGCGGTGTATTCCAGATCGGTCACCGTCCGCCGCACCTGCTCCACCGAGCATGGAAGATGGAGCAAGTTGCCATACGCTCACCCCTTCTTCGGTTTCTTGTTCAGCTTCAGGCTGATGCTCCGCCGGTCTGCCGCCGCCTGAAAGAGCTCCACGGCGGCAAGGGCCCGCTCCTTCACCGGCTGCGCAACAAGCTCCGGCCGACTGTTCAGAGTGGCCATCACAGAACATAAATCCTCGAGGGGCAGAAGATAGACAGCCGTATTGAAAAATGTCTTGCGGCGGCCGTCATTGTACCGCTCCAGAAGCGCGTCCAGGATAGCGCGCTTTTCCTCTGTCCGGGCAAGATACGCCTCCAGCCCCAGCTCCTGTGCCTGGGCAATGTCCTGGGTTCTGTTTCGGTGGGGGACAAAGGAATCTGTATCGTCAAAGCCCTCGTAACGGGGGCAGGGGTACTCCGGGCACTCCCAGCAGAATTTGACGCCGCCGTGCTCCAGGGAACACCGGGCGATGGCGCAGCCTTGGTTGCCCGCTCCGCCGCCGCAGCCGGGACAGTAACCACCCAAGTGCATGGCGCACAGGGCGCAGTTCAGGCCGCACAGAGAGAAGCGTGGCTCTTCACGGGCAAAGCCTTTCATGGCACCCTCCTCACCGGCTGGCGGATCACCGTTTTCAGCCGTTCCGGCTTGCACCGGCGCACATCGCTGAGATAGATCTCGTGGTGGAACCGCCTCTCCCCAAAGTCCGCCTCATAGCCCAGAGCCTTGGTGTATGCCTCCATGGCGGCTACCGTGGCGGGCTCGTCGTCGTAGGGGCCGATGTGCATGCATTGCACGCAGAGCCCCTCCTTCCAGGGGAAGAACTCCACCGGCGAGAAGTCCTGCCTCTTCTTTTCCGTAGCCTCCCGAATGGCCCAGTCAAAAACCTCTCGGGTCACGAACTCCGGCAGGCGGATGAGGGAGATCCACTGGAAGTCCTCCTTGCGGGTGTAGTCCACCCCATGGACGCCCTCCTGCCACCACAGGCCCTCCAGTGGCGGCACCACATAGTCAAAGTACCCCTCCAGCTTATAACTACCCATCTTGCTCATCTTGATGGTGAAAGCCACGGCATACAGCATCCCGATGGCCTGCTTATAGGCCCCGCCCTCCTCATTGGGGTCGCCCTGGCCCCGCACCGCCAGAAAATTCATGGAGGGCACCGTGACGATGCCCGGCGTTTTGGGCGGCAGATAAAATTCCTTGTATTCTTTCTTGTAGTCAAATGGCATCGCAGTGCACTCCTTTCCAGTTTTCCAGCCGGGCTGAGATGGAGGTGCGGAACGCCTCCTCGCTCAGCACCGGGTCGCGCACCTGCTCCCACAGCGGGCAGGCAGCGTCGCCGCAGCCGGTGCGGTGTTTTCGGTTCACGGCGCAGGCGTAGAGAGGGCAGGGCTTGCCCGCATTGTCCAGACATACCGCCTCGAACATTTTGCCTCCGATATGGTACCGGATCCAGTTCCAGACTGGCTGTAAATCCTTGGTCACGCCGCGCTTTTGCAAAAGATATTCGTCCAGCCATTGGTAGTGCATGGCTCATTCCTCCTCTCGCTCATACTGCGCCAGGGCGCGGCGCAGGGTGTCTGCCAACTGCTCCCGCAGTTCCTCCGGCTCCAGCAGCTGGGCCCCGTCTCCGAAGGAGAGCAACCAGCCGAACAGCCCCTCCGCGTCGGGAAAGCCCCGGCGGAACATCAGGTTGCCGTCTGGCTCCACGGTGAAGCTGTCCGCGCCGTACTCTTCCACCAGCCGCCATTTGCAGCGGGGATCGAACCGCACCGCCGCCTCAAAGGCGGCCGGGAAGATGCGCTCGTCATCCAGGTCGGGCAGCGGGGCCTCCCGGCACAGAAAGGGCTCCCCCACCGTGAGGCCGGTCATCCGGTTCAGCTTGAACAGACGGAAATCCTCCCGAGCCCGGCACCAACCCCACACATACCAGGCCGACCAGTGAAACACGAGGTAATAGGGCTCCACGGTGCGCTCGCTCTCGCCGCTCGGCGCGAAGTAGCAAAACTGCAGGGTGCGGCGGGCCTCCATCGCGGCGCGGATGGTCTCGATCTTGGGCACCAGGCTGTCCTTGTACCAGGACGCGAGATCGATCAGCAGGTGCGGGCCGCCCGGAGCCAGCGTTCCCGACCCGGTCAGGAGTTTTTCCATCAGCTGGGCATAGCGCCGGGTGCCGCTGACACTGTCCAGACTGCGAAGCCCCACCAGAATTGCCTGCATCTCCGGGGCGGTGAGCACGGTGCGGTCCACCCGGTAGCCCTCCATGATGGAGATGCCGCCCCCCGCGCCCTGGGCAGTGGAGATGGGAATGCCCGCCCGGCACAGGGCATCAATGTCCCGCTGGATGGTCCGGCGGGATACCTCGAACTGCTCCGCCAGCTCCGGTGTGGTGATTCTTTCCTGCTGGAGCAGGATGGACAAGATGCCGATAAGCCGCTCCATCTTCATTGGATGCACCGCCTTTCCTGTTTTCGTCTGTATTATAGCATAGGAACCGGACAGCTGTCTGTCATGTTTGCCGTAAATCGCAGGATAAGTCCCAAACAAAAAATGCGGAGTGCCCCTACAGGAGCACTCCGCGTTGCGTGTATGGAAAAGGACGGCTGGGCGGATTCACGGCTCCGTCTCATAGGGCCAGGTATTGATGCCCCCAAATTCGTAGATGCTGGTGTAGCCCAGATCCGCCAGCGTGGAGGAGGCGGTCTTGCTGCGGTTACCACTGCGGCAGTAGACAAGAACAATGGAATCCTTCTCAGGGATCACTTTGGCGGCGGCGTCCTCGTCGATGGTTCCAACCGGTAGCAGGACAGCGCCGGGAATGTGGCCGCTGTCGTATTCGTCCTGCTCCCGTACATCCAGGATGATGACCTCTTCGGTGTCCATCATCTCCTTGGCTTCCTCTTGGGTGATCTGCTGGTAGGAGCCGTCCGTTCCGTTTCCGCCGCAGCCAGCGACCAGCAGTAAAAGAGCGAAAAACAAGGGTAAAATCCGTTTCATCTGAGTACCTCCAAAAGTCCGGCGGCAAAGGCCTTATGGCCCTGCTCCGTGAAATGTACGCCGTCATAGGCTAGGGAGATGTTCCAATCCCCGGCGTCGGCAAAGCGGATGCCCAGCCGTCCGGCAAAAGTGCGGCAGCACTGAGCAAAGGCGCGGGAACCGTCAATGAGCTGCTGGCTGGGCACCCATTCGCCCAGGGCCAGGGGCGGCGGCGCGATCAGCAGGATTTGATTGGGTTCCAGCGACAGGCCGGAGAGAAAATACTCCAGTTTGCCAGCGACCTCCTCCGAGCTGCGGCCTTGGAGCAGGTCGTTGGTGCCCAGCATCAGGATCAGCAGATCTGTGTCTGCCGGGAAAGCGGGTGCCCGTCTGGGGATCTCCCGGCCGTTCTCTCCCATGTTGCAGACCGTCCAACCAGTTTCAGCGGCTAGGATATCCGCCCAGCGGCTGTCCGCATTATAGCGCCCGCCCAGCCAGGAGCGGGAATCATAGCCAAATGTATTGGAATCGCCGAAGCAGATGACATTCATTCGATTTCTCCTTTGTGTTCATCCATCCAAAAAAGCTTTTAATTCTATATGTAGAAAACCGTCTGTAATTTGATCACCCATCATAGACTGAGAAGTTGACAAAAGAACAGCATGGCATAACATTTTGCTTACACCAAGAAAGTGATATAAACCAAATTATCACTTTCTTGTGATCTTTGATTCCCTGTGCAGTAAGCACACGAATGAGTGTGAGTTCAGTTAACAGTGAATGTACGAAAATCGCCTTGGAATCCACCCTCCCTTAGTTTTTCCTGATACTTTTTACGTTTTTGCAACACCATCATAGTCATTCAACCACCATGTAATATTTTTTGTGTTTATGGAATCACATATTTTTTCATATATGGCATGTCTACATCTGCAAAAGCAAAGCCAAAGGAATATATTCTATGAATTTCCGAATTGCTGATTTTTTTGAAGAAATCCTCATGAAGGGATATCTGCTCCGCGGTATTTTTTCTCAAGCTTTCATAGATGGCTTGTAAACCATCTCCCATATCATAAGGATATGTATCCATTCTGATAAAAACTCAGTGATACGTGGAATTGCTAACGCTATGTTCCCGCATTATAGATTCTGCCCTATCACGTTCCCAAAAATAATTGCGATTTTCCTCTTTATCGTATTGAGGCTCAACATTATCAAAGCATTCAGGCAAATCCAGTTTTCCAAGAAGATCTTCTATTGTATTCCAATCACTTTTTTGAGTTGTATCATCATAGGGTGCAGCACTATTTAGAAGATATATAATTAAACCAACAACTTCCTCTTCGCTTTGCAGTTCTTCTCCGTGATTGCCTATTACTGACTGTGGTACATATAAAAAATCTTTGTATCTTTCCGAGTGGTTTGAATCCAAATAGTCTCTAAACTGGTTAAGGCCCGGTTTCATATTGTGTGCAAGGTCAAAGCCGCTCCCAATAATAAATAAATCAGGCATACTCCACTCCTCAAAATTAAGCTCTGTGTTTTCGGACTTCCATTACTCCAAAAGCGCATGAGCACAGGAAAACAAGTCCGTCGTGAGTCAAGGTGTACTGTTGTTTTCTATTATACACGTCTCTGGAAAAACAGCAAGAAATCTCGCCCTTCAGCGTATCAAATTCTGCGTCGCATAAACATAGAATAACTCCCTCTGAAACCCACGGATTTCAGAGGGAGTTATTCATGTCGCGGACTGCTTCCAATGGTTTAGCTTTGGAAGCTGGGCCTCGAAGTAGACCCTAACCTGTTCCGGGGGCCAGTTTTCATTGGACATATGGTCGGCCAGGAAATCCAGCAGCTCCTCGAGGCTTGTGTAAACGAATTTTCCGTCTGCATAGCACCATTTGCAGTACTCCTCATTGAAAGCACCGTCCAGCTCTTTGCTGATGTTGGAGTCCTCCAAAGGCATACCGCAGCACTGGCAGATCAGCTGCCGGGGAGAACCAAGCAGGGTATTGATGGAGACATCAAACAGATTGGAGAGAAGCTTCAGAGTTTCCGTATTTGGCACCGTTTCGCCGGTTTCCCAGCGGGAGACCGCCTGCCGGGTCACGTGGACCTTTTCCGCAAGCTGCTCCTGAGAAAAACCCTTCTTAGTGCGCAGCTCCAGGAGAATTTCTTTGATATCCATGTTGATCACCACCTTACTTGGATTGTACCACGGCGGGGCAGGAAAGCAAAGCAACTCGCTGTTGCCCCCAGACACACATTCACTGCTGCTGAAAAAAGACGGATTCGTTTGCTTGAACGGCACAGGTCTATTCTGAACTTTTTCGATCAAAAACAAAGAAAAATCCTTTGAAATCGCTTGATTTCAAAGGATTTTTGGTCCGAGTGGAGGGACTTGAACCCCCGGCATCCTGCTCCCAAAGCAGGCGCGCTACCAACTGCGCTACACCCGGATAACCTTGACTATTTTAACACATCTGTTTGAAAAGCGCAATCTTTTTTTGCATTGAAGTTTTCGACATTCTATGATATCATCCATCCGGGAGTGATAGAACTATGAGAATGAGAAAAAAACCCAATTTAATTCCTCGCATGGAGCGTTGTGCCCATGTCCAGATAAAAGAACCGGAAATGTTGCTCGGTAGCTGGAAAATCACGTTTCCCGGTTATGATGCGCTGCATCTGGAACTTGGCTGCGGAAAAGGCCGCTTCACAGTGGACACCGCGGAACAAAATCCCAACATCTTTCTGGTTGCCATCGAGCGCGTTCCCGATGCCATGGTCGTCGGCATGGAACGTGTCTGCGAGCGAAAACTGGAAAACGTCCGGTTTTTGGACAAGGACGTTGCAAACATTCCGTCCATCTTTGCCGCCGGTGAAGTGGATCGCATCTATATCAATTTCTGTGATCCCTGGCCCAAAAAGCGGGATGCTAAGCGCCGTCTGACTTCCGGAGGCTTTCTAAAGCTGTACCAGAACATTTTACCGGCCGGCGGAGAAATTCATTTCAAGACCGACAATCTGCCCCTGTTCGAGTATTCTCTGGAACAGTTTGAAGAAGCCGGTTTTCTGCTGAAAGAGGTCACCTTTGATCTGCACGAACATGGCCCGGTCGGCGTTATGACAGACTATGAAGCAAAATTTTATGAACAGGGCATTAAAATCAACCGTTGCGTTGCGGTTGTGAAGGGATAAATACAATGAAACTCATTTCTTGGAACGTCAACGGTCTGCGCGCTTGTGTTAAAAAAGGATTTGCCGACCGTTTTCAGGAGTTTGATGCCGATATCTTTTGCGTACAGGAAACCAAGCTGCAGGAAGGTCAGATTGCAATCGATTTTCCCGGTTACGAACAGTATTGGTGCTATGCTGAAAAAAAAGGATACTCCGGTACCGCCGTATTTACGCGGCTGAAACCACTAAACGTTTTTTATAATATTGGTATGGAACGGCATGACACAGAGGGACGGGTTATCACCCTGGAATTTGAAACTTTCTTCTTCGTCTGCGTGTATACCCCCAATGCACAGGACAGTCTGCGCCGTCTGGACTACCGGATACAGTGGGAAGATGATTTTCGGGACTATCTGATGGAACTGGATCAGTGCAAGCCGGTTGTCGTCTGTGGCGATATGAACGTTGCCCATCAGGAAATTGATCTGAAACGTCCGGCTCAAAACCGCGGGAACCCCGGTTTCTCAGATGAAGAGCGCGGAAAATTCACAGAACTTCTTAATGCCGGTCTGACCGACAGCTTCCGGTTTCTCTATCCAGACCGGGAAGATGCCTACAGCTGGTGGAGCTACCGGGCAAATGCCCGTGCAAACAATGTTGGCTGGCGGATTGACTACTTTCTGGTTTCCAACCGCCTACGGGATAAAATCAAAGACGCATGCATTTTCCCCGAAGTTCTGGGCAGTGACCACTGCCCGGTCGGACTGGAACTTGCACTATAAGGAATATAACAGTATGCTGACAATTGGCAACGTCGTCATCGACGGCAAATTGGCGCTGGCACCCATGGCCGGTGTGACGGATATCGCCTTTCGCACCATCTGCCGGGAACAGGGGGCAACGCTGACCTATACGGAAATGGTCAGTGCAAAGGCATTGGTCTATCAGGATGCCAAAACCCGCACGCTTCTGACAATGCGGGAGGAGGAACATCCCAGCGCCGTTCAGCTGTTCGGGAGTGAACCTTCCGTACTGGCAGAAGCCGCACCAAAAGCGCTGGAACTGTCCGGCGCGGATATCATCGACATCAATATGGGCTGCCCAGTCGGAAAAATCGCCGGCAACGGCGAAGGCAGCGCCCTGATGCGTGATCCGGAACTTGCCGCCCGCATCATTGAAGCCGTGGTCAAAAGCGTTTCCGTTCCTGTCACTGTAAAAATCCGAAAGGGTTGGGACAAAGGGCACGTCAATGCAGTATCCTTTGCACAGATGGCCGAACAGGCCGGCGCTTCCGCAATTGCAGTCCATGGCCGCACCAAAACACAGATGTACGCCGGTGTGGCGGACTGGGATTGTATCACTGCGGTCAAGCGTGCCGTATCCATTCCGGTACTTGCAAACGGCGATGTTTTTTCCGGCAAGGACGCCGAGCACATTCTGCGCTATACCGGCGCCGATATGGCAATGATCGGACGCGGCACCTTCGGAAATCCCTGGATTTTTGCGCAGGCCAATGCCGTCCTGCGCGGGGAACCGGGACCGCCGCTTCCTCCCCTCGCCGTCCGGGTGGATACCGCAATCCGGCAATTTGAGATGGCGGCAGAATACAAAAGCGAAAAGATCGCCTGTCTTGAGGCTCGCCGTCACTTTGCCTGGTATCTCAAGGGCGTCCCACATTCCGGCTACTTTAAAAACCAGGTCGTCCATATTGAGACCCTGGACGACGCTAGGAAAATCGCAGCACAGATCAAACGGGAACTGAGGTGACAGCCCATGACCAGAGAAGAGGAAGCCACGTTGATCCGTCGCATTCGTGACGGAGACTCCGACGCCTTTGAACCGCTGGTCCTGGAATATCAAACATCCATCTATCACCTGGCACACCGTATGGTCAACGATCCACAGGACGCTACCGATCTGACGCAGGAAATTTTTCTTCAGGCTTATCGCGGTCTGGCATCCTTTCGCGGGGAAAGTAAATTTTCTGTCTGGCTTTATCGTCTGGCCTGTAACCGCTGCACCGATTTTCTCCGAAAACAGCATCCCACAGTTTCTCTTACTACAGAAGATGAAATGGAGGATTCCACAGAATGGGAGATTCCGGATCTGCGTTTTTCTCCGGAGCACGCATTGGAACAGAAAGAACTGCGGGTTGCTATCCAAACTGGTTTGCAGCAGCTCTCTTCTGCGGAACGAGAGATTTTGATGTTGCGGGAATTTAACGGCTGTTCCTATGAAGAGATTGCAGAAATTTTGTCTTTGGAACCCGGCACAGTTCGCTCGCGCATTCATCGCGCCCGCAAAAAACTTTGCGCCTTTCTGGTCAAAGACGGGAACTTTTCCGGTAATTTTCCGTCTCAGAAACAGAGGGGGGTGTGAGATTTGCGCACTTGTGAAATCTATCAGGAACAGATTAGCCGCATGATTGACGGTGACTTACCGGAAGCAGAGCGGACGGAACTGCTTGTCCATCTGGAGCAGTGTGCGCACTGCCGCAGTGCCTATGCAGCGTTCTCTGTAATCTCCTCTCAATTGGCGGAACCGGACACTCCATCCGTCGATCTCTCCCCGGAAATCATGGCACAGATTCGGCAGGAAACAGCGCCCAAAACCGCCAAGCCTCCACGCCGTTGCTTTTCTCCCCTGCGGTTTGCCGGACTTGCAGCGGGTCTTGTTCTCATTTTGTTTGCTGCTTCCCGCCTTCCTATCTGGAATGCACCTGATTTCGGAACAGCCGAACCGCAAGAGACCACTACGGCATCCAGCGATCAGAGTGCGGTATCCGTTGAATCAGCCTACGATCCCCGTACAAGGGAATCTTCTACGGATGTTGCAACAGATGAAGCGGATACTGAAACAAGCGATATGAACGACACCGCCAAAGCCGATTCTGAACAGACTGTCGATCTTGCACCAGCCGACCAGCTCTTTCAAGCACTGTCTGACTTCTATACAACCTATACTGGGGATTCAGAAGCCGCACAATGGATCACAGTACTGATGCAGCTTTGTCCCTACGCTTCTGTTTCGACGATTGAGGCTCCGGAGATTTATGACTCCGTTCCGGATCTTGAGAAACAGATTGTATCAGATTATGGCACCGTCTGTCTCGTCCGTCTATGGCAAACCGACAACACATGGACAGTTTCCGTTGCTTTATACGACAAATATTTTGCACTGCAAATCGACTGTACAGCGATCAAACAGGCGGTGCCTTCCACCTATGCCTGGATTTTAAACGATCTTTCCAAATAATTCCCTGTGATTTCATATGAAATCACAAAATTGTTCGTAGTTTATACACCATTTTCCCGATTTTGTGGAATAGCTGTTCTCTTGAATATCAAAACGCATCGTGTTATAATAATGAAAAATTTCTATTTTGTGGTCTTGTTCCACTATAAATTCCAAGCAGGAGATTTATGTAAGAATGAAGCGATCGAAAGTTTCGCCCAATGTCATACGCCGCCTTCCCCGTTATCTTCGCTACCTTGATGAGCTTTCCAGCCGTGGCGTTGAACGGATTTCCTCCAAAGAGCTCAGCAACCAGATGAAGTTGACGCCCTCTCAGATCCGTCAGGATTTCAGTTGTTTTGGAGAATTCGGTCAGCAGGGATATGGGTACAATATCGCCAATTTGCGCGACGCGATTTCCAATATTCTGGGCATGAACCGGCAATATTCCGTCGTTCTCGTCGGCGTCGGAAATCTGGGTCACGCCATTGTGGGGAACTTTAATTTTTCAAAGCGCGGGTTCCGTCTCCTCGGTGCATTTGATGTTTCCCCTGCTCTAGTCGGTTCCGCAATTGCTGATACACAGATTTTTCATGCAGATACGCTGCCTGCATTTCTGGCAGAGCATCACGTGGATATTGTGGTTCTTACCGTTCCCAAACGCATTGCAAATGCAGTTGCCACGATGGTTGTAAAAAATGGTGTGAAAGCCATTTGGAATTTTACAGATATTGAACTGGACGTCAAAAATTCTGACGTGCTTGTCGAGGACATTCATTTTTCTGACAGTCTCCTCTCCCTCAGCTATTATCTGACAGAAGCCGCCGAGGCCGAGGAAACAGAAGATTGATTTCCTCTTCCAAATAAATCAGATTGCTGTCAGACGGTGTCCACATGGGCGCCGTCATTTTTCTTGAATTACTTCTATAAGGAGAATACCTTATGTCTGATACCATTGCCGCCATCGCCACCGGATCCCAGATTTCTGCCATCGGCATCGTTCGTCTGAGCGGCGACCATACGCTTCCGATTATTGACGCTGTATTTCGTCCCAAAAACGGAAAACGGATGTCCGACTCCGCCGACCGCACGCTGGTTTTTGGCGACCTTCTCGATTCAAACGGTGCAATGCTTGACATCTGTCTCTGCACCATCAGTCACGGCCCACACAGTTATACCGGCGAGGATACCGCCGAATTGCAGTGTCACGGCTCCCCGGTTGTCCTGCGTGAAGCACTGGAAGCCCTGTTTGCCGCCGGCGCAAGACAGGCATTGGCCGGAGAATTTACCAAACGCGCCTTCCTAAATGGCCGGCTTGATTTAACGCAGTCCGAGGCGGTTATCGACCTCATCGACGCTGAAACCGCCGAAGCTGCACGCAACGCCGCCGGGCAGTTGGGTGGCGCCATCCTGCGAAAAACGGATCGTATTTACAACAATCTTGTTGACATTGTCTCACACTATCACGCCGTTCTGGACTATCCGGATGAGGAAATAGATGAATTTGAGCTGCAAAATTACAGTGGCACGCTGGAACACGCCGCCGGAGAGCTGCGGCAGCTTCTGAAAAGCTTTGAGCGCGGCAGCATCCTGCAAAGCGGTCTTCCCTCGGCCATCATCGGCCGTCCCAATGCTGGCAAATCCTCGCTGCTCAACGCTCTGCTCGGCTATGACCGTGCCATTGTCACGGACATTCCCGGCACCACGCGGGACACAATTGAGGAAAAAATCCGGCTCGGCGGTCTGCTGCTGCGACTGTCCGATACGGCTGGATTGCGCAGTACCGACAACGTTGTGGAAAAAATTGGCGTTGATCGGGCAGTCAGTGCGGCACAAACGGCCAAACTGGTTCTCGCTGTCTTTGACGGCTCCCAGCCGTTTACCGAAGAAGATCGAACGGTTGTGGAAATCGCAGCGGCCTGTCCCCACGCCATTGCAATCGTAAACAAATCCGATCTGACGCAGAAACTGGACCTTGCACAGCTGGAAGAGCGCTTTGATATCATTTGTCATATTTCAGCCAAAGAAAAGCTGGGGTTTGCAGCCCTGGACGCTGCCGTTACGTCGCTGTTCCCGCCCTGCGATACCGCAGAGGCTGGAGAAATTCTAACCAATGCCCGCCATGCCGATGCAGTCAGCAGAGCGCTCACGGCCATCGAAGCCTGTATCCGCTCCATGCAGTACGGCATCACACCGGACGCTGTGCTCACCGAAGCCGAGGACGCCATGGCAGCACTGGGAGAGCTTACCGGACGCACAGTGCGCGAAGATGTAACCCACCGCATTTTTGAACGCTTCTGTGTGGGAAAATGAGTAAAACCATGTAACGGATGAGCATTTCGCACAATACTCGTTTGACTGTGCCTGCGCTGAATGTACAAATTTTCGAGAAGGCACAAGTTTCTCTTTGCGTGGAAATTTTGAATTGTGATAAAATACAATTACAAAATAAGGAGGTACACGCAAATGTACAGAGTCAAGTCTGCCTACCTACAGCAGACCTTGCATTTTCTTTTGAAAGAGGATCTGGATCACGACCTTGCTGTCCGCACCGTTCAGGAAGAGTATGCACCCTATAAAGCAAAATTGGACCACGCCAATATGAAATATCAGATTCTGGAAGAATTGACCCAGCCCGACGGTTCGATCGTTGTCAAGCTGAAAAAGCAATATAACAACAATGATATCGGTGATTATCTGCGCTGATACCACAAACGCCGCTGTAGTTTTTACAGCGGCGTTTCTTTATTTAACACGTCCCCCATTCCCGCGCCCTTGCGCTTGTTTTGGGGAAATGGTATGATATTCACATACGCAAAGATTCTGATCTAAATAGAAAAACAGGAGATACTATACAATGATTCGATTTTACAATGGCAGACTGCTGACCATGGTGGATGGTGTACAGATTACAGATGGTGAACTCTGGACGGACGGCAACACCATCTGTCACGTCGGCCCTGCCCCGGAAGAAAAACCGGTTTTTGAGCGGGAAATCAACTTACAGGGCAATCTGTTAATGCCGGGCTTTAAAGATGCACATGCCCATTCAGCAATGACCTTTCTGCGCTCCTATGCGGATGATCTGCCTCTACAGAACTGGCTGTTTGACAAAGTTTTTCCGATGGAGGACAAACTGACACCAGAACAGGTATACACAATGACCAAAATTGCCATCCTGGAATATCTCAGCAGCGGCATCACTTCCTGCTTTGATATGTACATCCACCCGGAACACTACGTACAGGCAAACATCGACGCCGGATTCCGAACCGTACTTTGCGGCGGTTTCAGTGACGGTGCCAAGCCCATGGAATGGCAGGAGGAGTATTTCAAAAAATTCAACGCAATCGATCCGAAAATCAGTTTCCGCCTTGGTTTTCATGCAGAATATACAATCGGCATGGAACGTCTGCAATACCTGTCCGATCTGGCGCATCGGTACCAGCAGCCCGTGTTTACCCACAGCTCTGAGACAGCAGCTGAAGTCGCCGGCTGTATTGAACGGCATGGCACAACGCCCACTGTCTTTTTTGAAAGTCTTGGTCTGTTTGATTACGGCGGCGGCGGATTCCACTGCACACATATGAGCGAGGCAGATTTGGAGATTATGCAGCGGCGCGGCCTGTGGGCCATCACAAATCCCGGCTCCAACGCCAAACTCGCCAGCGGCATTGCGCCGATTACCCGTATGATGGCAGACGGCATCCCGCTCGCGATCGGAACAGACGGGGCAGCCAGCAACAATGCGTTGGATATGTTCCGCGAGATGTATCTGGTCAGTGTTCTGCAAAAGCTTGCACAAAACGATGCGGCGGCCTGCGACGCCCGTGACGTGCTGCGGATAGCAACCGTAGGCGGTGCCCATGCGATGGGCCTGGAGAATTGCGACGTTCTCGCCCCCGGCAAACAGGCCGACCTGATTGTCATCGATCTGATGCGCCCCAATATGCAGCCACTCCACAACATCGCCAAAAACCTGGTCTACAGCGGTTCCAAGGAAAACGTAAAACTGACCATGGTGGCCGGGACTATTTTATACGAGAACGGTGAATTCTTTATTGGAGAAGAACCGGGCAAACTCTATGAGACGGCCAATCGCATGATCGCAGAACTGACACGATAAGACCAGAAAACAAAGGAGCATCAACAATGGCCATTGATCTGCATGTGCATACTGCCGCCTCGGATGGAACCGACGCACCGCGTGACGTTGTCACTCTGGCAAAGCGGCTTGGTCTGACCGCCATTGCTATCACCGATCACGATACCGTTTCCGGTGTGAAAGAAGCCTGTCTGGCAGGCGAATCGCTTGGTCTGGAGGTTGTACCGGGCATTGAGCTGTCCGCTGAATTTGTGGGACAGGAAGTGCATATTCTCGGATATTTTCTTGACATCCACAGCCCCAGCTTACAGGCCTGCATGGCACAATTGCAAGCGGATCGTGTTGCCCGCAACCGCCGAATGATAGCGGCAATGGAGCAAGACGGATTACCGATATCCTTCTCGGCCCTACAGGCACGTTACCCGGAAGATACGGTGCTTGGCCGGGCGCACATTGGAAGCTGGCTGATCGAACAGGGGCTCTGTGCGGATATGAAAACTGCATTCGCGCGGTATTTGAACAGAAGCAGTCCCTATTATGTGCAACGCAAATATCTAACTGTCTCACAGGCCGCTGCGGCCATCCGGCAGGCGGGTGGACTGCCCGTACTTGCCCATCCAATGCTGTATGATTACGATATGTCAACCATGCGGACGCTGTTTTCCTTGATTACAGAGGAACAGTTTGTCGGTGCCGAGGTCTACTACGCAACATACTCCACGGAGGAAATGCAAACATCCGCAAAATTGACACAGGAGTTTCATCTGATCGCAACGGGCGGCAGCGACTACCACGGCAGCCGGAAACCCGATATTCAACTGGGAATCGGAAAAGGAAACCTTTCCGTTCCTGTATCTGTGCTGGAATCGTTAAAGCGTCAAAAAGAGCATGAAAAAATGCGCCTGTAAAAACAGGCGCATTTTTATGGTGGAGACTGGCGGGCTCGAACCGCCGACCTCATGCGTGTGAAGCATGCGCTCTAACCAGCTGAGCTAAGCCTCCCTATGAAAATAGAGACTAGACCACTGTCTAATCTCTATTTGTGGTGACCCGTACGGGACTCGAACCCATGTTACCGCCGTGAAAGGGCGGTGTCTTAACCACTTGACCAACGGGCCTTATTTGGTAGCGGCAACTGGATTTGAACCAGTGACACTCCGGGTATGAACCGAATGCTCTAGCCAGCTGAGCTATGCCGCCTTATTTGCCTTCGGTTTCCCGACCAGCGAGGTTTATTATATTGGAAACAGAGTCGTTTGTCAATACTTTTTTCTGTATTATTTTCAACTTTTTCGACGTACTTCCCTTTCAGGATTCTCCCCCTTATATAAGGGGGAGAATCAGGTTATCTGGGTGGCAAATACGTGCAGGGATCAATCGCTGCACCATCCTGTGCCATTGCTAGGTGCAAGTGGTTGACTTCCCCGGCCTCACAGAGCGCCGTTGTACCAACCGCACCAATCACATCGCCGGCAGAAACCGTGTCGCCTTCGTTGACAGTCGGTACTTCTGCCAGGTTGGAGTAGGTACTGGTCAAACCGCCGCCATGGCTGACCACAACCGTGGTACCATACAGATCATCGTTATAAACACGTTCTACGGTTCCACTTGCAACCGCATGTACCTGTTCACCCAGTTCTGCACACACATCAATGCCTTCATGGGTTCTCCAATCTGCCATGGTCCGGTTATAGACCAGTGCATCCATAGAGAACGTATTTTCGACCGCACCGTTACAGGGCCAGACAAACTGATCTGTGGTTTCCTCTACGGTTGTCTCTACAGCCTCTGATTCCGCGATGGTTTCCTCCGCTGCATCGACATCCGAGTCCTCGGTCATAGAAGCCGTTTCTGTTTCCGTGGATTCCACGTTAGCGGATTCCAAATCCGCTGTCTCCTCTTCTTCGGTGATTGCGGCATCGGTGGAAACTTCCGGCGTAGAGAGTGTGATATCCGTACTGGGTTCCGTCTCTGGCTCCCCATGGAACAGAATCCACGCAGAACAGCCGATCACCGCAATGCACAGAAGCAAAACGATGTAAAAACCTTTTCCGGTGAAAAACGCTTCCATACCTTCCGCAAAGCTCTTCTTTTTCATGGTATTACCTCCGAACTAAAAATGGGGTTTACATCGGATAGTGTTTCCGTCGTAAACCCCATTTATACGATTTTGGAGGATTTATTTTCCGCTTTTGTCAGCGGATGCTAAAAAACGCCTGTTTTCCGGGATATTCCGCTACATCGTCCAGCTCTTCTTCAATGCGAAGCAACTGATTATATTTTGCAACGCGGTCGGTGCGGCTGGGCGCACCGGTTTTAATCTGACCGGCATTGACTGCAACACTGATATCCGCAATCGTGGTATCCTCGGTTTCGCCGGAACGATGAGAGACCACTGCGGTATATCCCGCCCGATGTGCCATCATAATGGCGTCCAATGCCTCGGTCAACGTACCAATCTGGTTTACCTTAATCAGAATGGAGTTGGCCACGCCGAGCTCGATGCCCTTTTTCAGACGTTCCACATTCGTGACAAACAGATCATCCCCAACCAGCTGAATCTTGTGCCCAAGTGCACCGGTCAGCAGCTTCCAGCCGTCCCAATCCTCTTCGGCCATACCATCTTCAATAGAGATAATGGGGTAGCGGTTACAAAAATCGACCCACATATCGACCAGTTCCTGTTTGGTCATGACAGTGCCACGCTTCGGCAGATGATAACAGCCGTCGCTTTCCTCGTACCACTCGGAGGAAGCGGGATCCATAGCAATCATAAAGTCATCATAGGGCTTATATCCAGCCTGCTCAATTGCGGTAACCAGCGCCTTCAGCGCAGCTTCGTCGCTTTCCAGATCAGGCGCATAGCCGCCCTCGTCACCCACGCCGCTGGGTGGAACGACTTTCTTCAGCGTGTGGAATACCTCTGCACACATGCGGAGCGCCTCATGGAAATTCCGGGCAGAAACCGGCATAATCATGAACTCCTGAATATCCACGCTGTTTGCAGCATGGACACCGCCGTTCAAAACATTCATCATCGGAACGGGCAGTACTTTGGCATTGATACCGCCAATGTGGTTGTACAGGGCACTGCCGGTTGCAAGGGCAGCCGCCTGCGCACAGGCAAGAGAGACGCCCAAGATGGCGTTTGCGCCGAGACGGCTTTTGTTCGGTGTGCCGTCGATCTCAATGAGAAGGCGGTCAATGGCCACCTGATCCAGCACGTTCAGTCCGATCAAAGCTTCAGCAATTTCGCTGTTGACATGGTCAACGGCGCGGAGAACGCCTTTGCCGAGATAGCGGCCGGCATCGCCGTCACGCAGCTCACAGGCCTCAAAAATTCCGGTGGATGCGCCGGA
Source organism: Oscillospiraceae bacterium (assembly GCA_050944035.1). Classification (GTDB taxonomy): domain Bacteria; phylum Bacillota; class Clostridia; order Oscillospirales; family Oscillospiraceae; genus JBMNQH01. Next base: position 44,306 of record JBMNQH010000002.1, read on the forward strand.
AGGAACTGCTGCACGACCAACTGTACCGTCGTCCAGAAAAACCTCTACTTCTACAGTAGGATTGCCGCGGGAATCCAGAATCTCTCTTCCCAAAACGTCAACGATTTCAAAGTATTCCTTCATATGGTGCTTACTCCTTCCACTTTGCCGCCGAACACTTCGACAGCAAATCGTGTCTAATGTGTAATTAAACTCTCTCCGGTCATTTCCTCCGGCTGCCCGCGCCCCATCAACTCTAAAATTGTGGGTGCAATGTCTGCAAGCCGTCCACCCTCGCGCAATGCAACATCCACGCCGACGACAATGAGGGGAACCGGATTAATGGTATGCGATGTACAAGGTCCGCCCTCTGCATCATACATTCGGTCAGCATTGCCATGGTCGGCTGTTACAACCGCAACACCTCCCACTGCCCGAACTGCCTCTATGATGCGGCCGACACAGCTATCCACAATCTCGACCGCCTCAACTGTCGCAGAAAACACACCGGTATGGCCAACCATATCACAGTTTGCCAAGTTGCAAATTACAAAATCATATTTCCCACTTTGAATCCGTTTTACACATTCCTCTGTAATTTGGTATGCACTCATCTCCGGGATATAGTCATAAGTTGGAAAATCTCGGGAGGAAAGGATCAATACGCGATCCTCGCCGGGATAGAGTTTTTCTCTACCGCCATTAAAGAAAAACGTCACATGTGCGTACTTTTCTGTTTCTGCAATGTGCAGCTGGCTCATACCCAGTCTGCTGATGTACTCTCCGAGCGTCGTCTCGATAACCTCCGGCGGAAAGGCTATGCTGACGCACTTAATCCGCTCATCATATTCTGTCGTACAAACAAAGTGTGCAGGGAAAAAATCGCGTTTTCGCTCAATGTGACTGAAAGCAGGATCAGCAAGTGCCCGAGTCAGTTCTCTGGCCCGATCGGGACGGAAATTCATAAAGATAACCGAGTCCTCCGGCTGAAACTTTCCATTCTTATCGCAGATCACCGGCTCAATAAACTCATCATAGATCCCGGCCGCATAGCTTGCCTCAATGGCATGCACAGGATCCGGATCAAAAATACCCTGTCCATCCATAATGGCATCGTAGGCTCTTTGCAGACGTTCCCAACGCTTGTCTCGATCCATGGCAAAAAAGCGACCCTGTACTGTCGCAATCTTGCCAATACCAATCTCTTCCAGCTTTTCGAGTGTCTCTTTCATCAGACCAAGGCCAGAGCGCGGCAGCTCGTCGCGGCCATCGGTGAAAAGATGGAGATAGACTCTGGTCAGTCCGTATTGCTTTGCCATCTCCAAAATCGCCCAGATGTGCGGTGTATAGGCGTGCACACCGGCATTTGTCAGCAAACTCAACACATGGAGCGCCGTCCCCTTCTCCCGACAGGACTTCATCGCCTTAATATAAGCAGGATTCTGAAAGAAGCTGCCGTCTGCAATCGCGTCGGAAATGCGGGGAAGGTCCTGACGAACCACGCGCCCCGCACCGATATTTAAATGTCCAACCTCACTGTTGCCCTGCTGTCCGTCTGTCAGACCGACATCCGTCCCGGCTGCAATCAGACTTGTCGTGGGACAAGTCCGCATCAGCTCATCCAGCACGGGGGTACGCGCCGTGAATATTGCGTTTCCCGAATTCTCCTCGCCCAGGCCAAAGCCATCCATGACGAGGAGAACGAGTGGAAGCTTCTTCATAACTCTGATTACTCCATTACTCCTGGTTGGTTGCTTCGATAATCTTAGTAAAATCTGCAGGCTTCAGAGAGGCACCGCCAATCAGACCGCCGTCAATATCCGGCTGTGCCAACAGATCAGCCGCATTGCCTGCATTCATGGAACCGCCATAGAGAACGCGGACGCTTCTGGCGATGCGGGCACCGTATTTCTTCCGAATCACGGTACGGATACCTTCACAGACTTCCTGTGCCTGCTCCACAGTGGCGGTTTTGCCAGTACCAATGGCCCAGATTGGCTCATAAGCAAAAACACAGCGGCGAACCTTTTCCGCCGGAACCTCTGCGAGGGCAGCCTTGACCTGATACGCAATATGCTCCATGGTCAATTCCTTTTCGCGCTGATCTTCTGTCTCACCAACACAGATAATGGGAATCACATTCTTTTCCAGAACGACTTTCACTTTTGCATTGACGATGGTATCGGTTTCTCCATAGTAGCCGCGGCGCTCACTGTGGCCTACGATAACATACTTTATGCCCATGTCAGCCAGCATATTCATAGAGACTTCGCCAGTATAAGCGCCGACCGCTCTGTCACTCACATTCTGTGCGCCGACGGCAACACGGTTGTCCTCCAGTGCCTTGCGGAGCGCATGGATAATGACAAAAGGCGGGCAGATTGCGATATCACAGGTCTTTGCTTTCGGCAAAAGCGCATGCAGCTCCTCTGCAAAGGGTTTTGCCTGAGAGGGCAGCATATTCATTTTCCAGTTGCCGGCAATAAGAGGCTTTCTGTATTTTTTATTCATAATATGATTCTCCCTGTTCTGTTCTTTCTTCGCTTTTTATTTCCTGCTGTTATCGATCCAAAAGGCAGGCAACGCCGGGCAGATCCAGACCTTCCAGGAACTCCAGTGATGCACCGCCGCCGGTACTGATATGCGTAATTTTGTCGGCAAAGCCCAACTGTTCGACTGCAGCGGCGCTGTCACCCCCGCCTACGATGGTGATTGCATCGGGTTCGTCTGCCAATGCCTTTGCCATGGCTTTGGTACCATTTGCAAAATTGGGGAATTCAAACACACCCATGGGTCCGTTCCAGACAATGGTACCAGATCCCTTGACGGCTTCTGTGAACAGTTCAATGGTCTTAGGACCGATATCCATGCCTTCCAGGTCGTCCGGAATGGCTTCGGAGGGTACCACCTGATAGGCTGCGTCGGGTGCGAAGTCAGCCGCTGCAAGGTTGTCAATCGGAATGAGCAGCTTGACGCCGCGTTCCTTGGCCTTTTCCATCATTTCGCGGGCATAATCAATCTTATCGGCTTCCAGCAGAGAACGACCAACCTTGCCGCCCAGCGCTGCACGGAAAGTGTAGGACATTCCCCCGCCGATGATGATGCAATCGGTCTTTTCCAGCAGATTGTTGATAACGCCGATTTTATCAGAAACTTTGGCGCCGCCAAGGATGGCTGTAAATGGACGTTTGGGGTTTTCCAGTGCGTTGCCCATAACAGTCAGCTCCTTCTCCACGAGCAAACCGGCAACAGCGGGCAGAAACGCCGCAACACCAGCAGTGGAGGCATGGGCACGGTGTACGGTACCAAAAGCATCAGAGACATAAACATCTGCAAGGGCAGCCAGCCTTTGGGCAAAGGCAGGATCATTTTTCTCCTCGCCCTTTTCAAAACGGAGATTTTCCAATAGCATGATCTGGCCAGGCTGCAACCCCGCAGCCTTTGCAGTGGCATCTTCACCAACGATATCACTGGCGAAAATTACATCTTTGCCAAGCAGTTCTGACAGACGTTTTGCAACGGGCGCCAAAGTCAGAGCAGACTTCCATTCACCCTTCGGCTTGCCAAGATGAGAACACGCAATCACTGCTGCGCCGTTGTCAAGCAGGTACTGGATGGTGGGAAGAGATGCCACAATGCGCTTGTCACTGGTGATTTCACCCGTCTGCTTGTTCTGCGGCACATTAAAATCACAGCGCAGAAGCACCTTTTTGCCCGCTACATCAATGTCTTTTACCGTTTGTTTGTTATAACTACTCAATGGTATTTTCCTCCTTCATGCTCCCGGTATCGGTGAGTCCAGGGAACCCCTGTTGACGCAGCGCCTCATAGCAAAGAACCGCTACGCTGTTAGACAGATTTAAACTTCTGGCAACATTCCGCATGGGAAGCCTGATACATCGGTCTCTGTACTGTTCCCGCAGCGCTTCCGGAAGGCCTGCTGTCTCTTTCCCGAAGATGAGCGTGACATCGCCGGAGAGATCGGCCTCCACATAGCTCTGCGGTGCCTTGGTTGTCGCAAGCCAGATATTGTCAGTCCCGTGAACAGCGAAAAATTCATCTATGCTGTCGTATACGGAAATCTCCACCAGATGCCAATAATCCAGCCCCGCACGCTTTACTGCTTTTTCCGAAATATCAAATCCGAGCGGACGAATCAGGTGCAGTCTTGCCCCGGTTACCGCACAGGTTCTTGCAATATTTCCTGTATTCATCGGAATCTCAGGTTCCACAAGTACAATGTCAACCATTATCTTTACTCCCGCTCGTAAATTCTATGCCTATTGTAGACCACAAATCCGAATAATTCAACACAAATCATTCTGTTATCTAGATAAAATGTTCGGATTTTTCGTTTTTTTTCGCTTTTTTCGTGCATTTTGCACGTCAATTGCAATTCTTCCGCCTTTATACTATAATGACTGCATCCGGGAATAAGACTATATCCCCGTGTAGAGCCCTTGACCTTCTCTTCCGTTTTGAGGTTACAGGGGAACCTTCTGCCCACCAGATCTTCGATAGAAAGTGATTGACAAGTATGGAATCTTCCGCTCTGTCTACAACATGTATTCTTTGTCCGCGGCATTGTGAAGCGGTCCGTACCAGCAATACGGGAAGTGGCCTCTGCGGTGTCGGACTGCTGCCAACGATTGCCCGTGCAGCACCACACTTCGGAGAAGAACCCTGTATCAGCGGTACATGCGGTTCCGGTACCATTTTCTTTTCCGGCTGCAATCTGCAATGTGTATTTTGCCAAAATCATGAAATCAGCCGGGGCAGTGCAGGGACGGTGGTTACAATCGAGCGGTTACGCACCATTTTTCTGGAGTTACAGGCACAGGGTGTTCACAATCTCAATCTCGTGACGCCAAGTCATTATGCTCCTGCTATTGCGGAAGCACTGACGGATTTTCCGCTTCAGATCCCTGTCGTCTATAACAGCTCCGGTTACGACAGTCTGGACGCGCTGCACATGCTGGACGGCTGTGTTGACATCTATTTGCCTGACCTGAAATATCTGGAGTCTGCGCCTGCCGCACGATATTCCAGGGCAGCAAATTATCCCGAAGTCGCCAAAGCTGCCATTTTGGAAATGTACCGACAGACCGGTCCCGCCGTATTTGATGACAATGGTATGCTACAGCGCGGCGTTCTGATCCGGCATCTAATGCTGCCCGGCTGTCTGGAAAACACCTTTTCTGTTCTGGATTGGGTTTCAGACACCTTCCCAGCCGGCAGCATACTGTTTAGTCTCATGGGTCAATACACCCCCATGCCGGGTTTGTCCGATTTTCCAGAGCTGCAACAGCCCATTTCCGAGCATACCTATTATCGTGCTGTGCGCTATCTGAAACACACCAATATTACAGCTGGGTTCTTACAGGAACTCGATGCCTCCGGTACTGAGCTGATCCCCGACTTTGACGGCACTGGCGTGTAATTTATAGAACCGCCCGGACTGAGAATCTGAGTCCGGGCGATTTCCATACGGTCTGGCGATTTATTTTCCATAGGCAGTCAGAATGGAAAGTACTTTTTTGATGGTTGCGGTCAAATACTTTCTCTTGTGATAGGCAATAAAATAGTGCCGCTGAAACATTCCATCTACCAGCGTAACAATTTTCAGTTGGCCGCTTTCCACCGCATCTGCCGCCACTTCTTCCGGTAAAATGGTCATTCCGAACCCATGTTTGGCCAGATTGATCAAACTGAGATCGCTCATACTTTCCATCTGTGGACGGACGTTACAACCATGGGTCTGAAACACTGCGTCTGTACAGACGCGGTTTCCTGTTCCAGTTTCTCGCAACAGAAGTTTTTGCTGTGCCAGTTCGTGAACTGTGATGGTATCTGCGGGATAGTACTGCGGCGCACACAGGACAACCATTGCTCCTGTATAAATTGGAACGATATGATATTGCTGCTCATTGGAAAGACTATCGATGATTGCAAAGTCAATTTCATTGCCTGCAAGTTTTCGCTCGACTGTCTGCATGGTATCAATTACCACTTCCGGCGTCAAATTCGGAAGTTTTCCACGCAACAGTTGCAGCAAATCCGGTAAAATGGTCTCTCCGATAGAAATATTGACGCCGAAACGGCAGGTCGTAAAGCTGCCATTGTCCCGCAAGACCGTTGCTGCTTCGTCAAACTGTTCTAAAATGGTACCCGCATACTGACGGAGCACAGTACCGCTCTCGGTGAGATAAATCCGTCGGTGAATACGATCAAATAACTTGGTCCGGTAAAAACTTTCCAGTTCCCGGATCGCAATACTGACTGCGGGCTGAGTCATACCCAGTTTTTCTGCTGCGATTGTGACGCTCTGGCAATCGCATACCACTTTAAAAATCTGTAGATGGCGAATTGTCATATTCTACTTCTCCACTCCATAAGTAAAATTTTATATTTTTCATTCTATCATTTGAATTGATTTATGACAACAGTCTCGTTACAATGATACCGCAAATAAATGGAAAATCGCTGTGAGAAGTCGGTATTTTCCAACCAAAATGAAAAGAGAGGTGTTTCTGTTCTTATGAATGAACAAAACGTAACGCCCACGAAACGGAAAAATTGCCTTTCGCTCTTCACGTCCTTCTTTAAGATTGGCGCTTTCACGTTCGGTGGCGGCTTGGCCATGATCCCACTGATTCAGAAAGAAGCTGTGGAATCCCACAAGTGGATTTCTGACGATGAACTTCTGGAGATTGTTGCAATCGCAGAATCGACACCCGGTCCGATTGCAATCAACTCCGCTACTTTTGTCGGACACAAGGTTGCCGGTTTCTGGGGTTCCTTGTGTGCTACGCTGGGTGTTGTACTCCCATCCTTTATTATCATCTCCATCATTGCCCGTGTACTTGACCAATTCCAGCAGTTTAAGGCCGTACAGTACGCTTTCTATGGCATCCGTGCCGGTGTTCTGGCGTTGGTTCTTCAGTCCCTCGTAAAAATGTATAAAAAGTGTCCGAAAAACCCGGTCGCTTACGGACTTATGGCAATCTCTTTTATTGGCGCTACATTCCTCGATATCAACGTTCTGCTGATTATCGTTTTCTGCGGAATCGTCGGTCTGGTTTCCTCAAACCTGAAAGCAAAGGGGGAATAATCCATGATATATCTGACTTTATTCTGGACTTTCTTTAAAATTGGTGCCTTTACCATCGGCGGCGGTTACGCTATGCTGCCTCTGATCCAAAAAGAAGTAGAGTCTCATGGCTGGATTGCAAGCGAACTTGTTGTCAACTTCGTTGCAATCAGCGAAAGCACTCCTGGTCCTTTTGCCGTCAATATGGCAACCTATGTTGGAACGGAAATGGCCGGTATTTTTGGTGCTATTTGCGCTACGCTTGGCGTCGTACTTCCATCCTTTATTATTATTCTCATCGTTGCAAAATTCTTTCAGAAGTTCAAAACCAGCCGTGCTGTCAGCGGCTGCATGTCCGGTCTGAAACCCGCTGTTATCGGCCTGATTGGTATGGCCGTTATTTCCATCGGTAAAACCGTATTCTTCCCGAAGGGATTGACACTCACCGTATTTTCCGGCGCACCTTTCTATGTTTCACTTGTAATTTTCCTACTTATCGCATTTCTGGCCTTTAAGAAAAAAACACATCCGATTCTTCTGATCTGCATTGCTGCCGCCCTCGGCGTCATTGCCGGATGTGTCTTGCCGATACCAGCCTAATCATCTTCACCAATAGAAAAAACAGCTTCCGGACCGAGTCCGGAAGCTGTTTTTTCATTTCTTTTTTGTAAAAAATGTTTCATACACCCATTTACGTAGTCTGCGGTAATATCTTTTCAAGAACACCAGCACAATATCACGGAATTTGAATAGCAGAATTACTGTCACAAACAGGCCGCCGAGCAAAACAGCGGCAGCAACAAAGCTGCCCTCCACAATTTTATTTCCAACTGCGCACATAATAAAGAACGGAATAAAGCTACCGACATAGACGGCAAAAGCAAACCGCTTTATAGACATATTGGTTTTTGCCGCAATATAGGGAATGATTCCGTTGGGCAAAATGGGAACCATAAAGGCAATCACCGTCATATACAATGGAGACTCTGATTGCAGGATAAAATCCAGTTTTGAGGAATTTTCCCCCACAGGGATCAGGGCGTTCATCTTTTCCCCCAGTCGACGAGCCAGCGTAAAAATAGTCGTGTTGGCCAGCACACTGGAAAGGTGACAAACAGCAAATCCAGTAAACGTACCGTAAACAACGCCGGCTGCAACCTGAATCGGGGCACTTGGAATTACCAGAGAAACAATGGCCACAATTTGCAGCAAAGCTGTACACAACATACCACCAACATTGCTGTTGGATTGCAGATAATGCTCGATTTCCTCCGCATCGCCTTCCCGTATGATATCGAGAAGTTCAGGACTCGCCTTGATAAACGCGAAATAGATCAGGCAGATGCTCAGACCCAAAACGCCGAGAATAATCAGCAGGCGAATCAGCATATTACGATTCAGTTTCAACGATGGATCTCCTTTTCTAACGTGCAAATAACACTTCGTAGAACCATAGAAATTACCGTAAAGAGAATTATACAGCATCTATCACTGAATTGCTATATCCATTTTACTCGTTTTCCTGCAAATTTCCAGAAGCGTTCTTCAAGTTTCCTACAAAAACGACGGAAAATTTTACGGTTTTCCATGCTATCAAATGAATGCTGCTTCTTGACTTCTTCTTATGGTTATGCTAGAATCAATTTGTTCTGGCACTGTATTTCAAAGGTTCTTACGCTACTGTAGCTCAGTTGGTAGAGCAGCTGATTCGTAATCAGCAGGTCGCCGGTTCGAGTCCGGCCAGTAGCTCCATGTCGGAACAATTTTGTTTTCTGCAAAATCAGGCGATCTCTGGAAGAGACCGCCTGATTTTTTGTCTGCACTTCTCTGTTCTTCCACAAATGCTCCGTTCTGCATCTGCACGTTGAATAAAAATTTGAGGATTTCGATTGGTACTTGACTCTCCCTTTAGGGGATAGATTATGATAGGACTGTGGAGATGATATAGATGCTGAAAATTGGTGACTTTTCCAAGCTCTCAATGCTTACAGTCAAAGCATTACGTTTTTATGAAAAAGAAAATATTCTGACACCCGCATACGTAGACGAATTCACAGGTTACCGCTTTTATGAAACAAGCCAGTTAGAATTCGCTGCTACCATAAAAGCACTTCGTCAGCTTGATTTTTCCGTGGAGGAAATCAAATCCTATCTGGATGGTACCCCTCTCAAAAAAACTCTACAAAAAAAAGCCGCGGAGCTTAGAGAGAAGCAAACAAATATTCAAGCGCAGCTCTCCATAATAAACTATTTATTGGAGGACAAATCCATGAAGTATCAAGCAGTTATAAAAGAAATCCCGGAAACGGTTGTTTACAGTGAAGAACGGCTTTTAAAAGATTACAGCGAACTCACAACATTCATTTTATCTTCTGCAACTGAATGTCGCCGGCTCAATCCTGACGTTGAATGTGCAAAGCCTGATTATTGTTTCTGCGAATATCTGGATGGCGAACATAGGGAAACAAATATTCTGACACGATACTCACAGGCGGTGGAAAAAATCGGGAACGGCAATGACAGAATCAAATTTCGAACGCTGCCCGCAACAAGAGCAATCTGCATTTATCACAAAGGTGCTTATGAACAACTCGGAGAAGCCTATGCTTATATTATAAAATATGCCGAGGAAAATCGTTACAAAATCAGCGGCTATCCCCGAGAATGTTATATCGATGGAATATGGAACAACGAAAATGTGGATGAGTGGCTCACTGAAATTCAGCTGCCTATCGAGTAATTCCGGTCAAGCCGGAACCATCAGCGCCAAACAACTTGATGGATCATAAAATGAACGGTTACGCCATCGTTCACACAACCGCCTGCCACCACTTATTTTACATAATCTCCAAACAGAAGTTTACAGTCTGTACCCTCTTTCTCTCCAAATCTTAACTAAGATTTTTTCATTTGTGCTTGCACAGATATTCTGTTCCGGTTACAATAAATCTGCAGAAACATCTGTGAAAGGAGCGGTACTACTATGACACACGGAATGACAAAAGAAGAGATGATTGCCTATTTCAACCGATGCGCCCCCACTTGGGATGCTGAAACCATTCGCAGTGATGATAAAATCCGCACTATTTTGGATTATGGCGGTATTACTGAAGGCGTTCGTGTGTTGGACGTTGCCTGTGGCACTGGCGTGCTGTTTCCGGACTACCTACAGCGCAAGGTTGCTAGGCTCGTTGGGGTAGATATTGCACCGAAAATGGCAAAAATCGCCGCTGAAAAATTCCCTGATCCACGTGTTCGCGTCATTTGTGCAGATATTCAAACGCTTCAGCTTCCTGAAGCATTTGACTGCGTTATGATCTATGACGCATTTCCACACTTTCCCGAACCGGAACCATTGATTGCACATCTGGCATCCTGTCTTGCTGCAAATGGCCGTCTGACCATTGCCCACAGTATGAGCCGTGCTCAGATTGATGCGTTTCACGGGGAAGTCGGTGCAGAAGAAGTCTCTGTCGGGTTAATCCATGAGGATACACTCGCACAAATGCTGGCGCCCTATTTTCATGTTGACGTTGTCTTGTCCGACGATGAAAAATATGTTGTCTCTGGAACCAAGCGGCTCTGAGAATTATCATATGTAAGCATTTTATTTATTGGAAAACAAGGAGGACGTTTGCTATTATGCAAACGTCCTCCTTGTTTTTTTCTATTTGATATTACCACAAAATCGAGAAAAAATCAAGTCTTGTCCTTCTCTTGAAACGGGTGTATTTCCTATAGGAAGCCATCAAATGAACTATAAAACAGGAGGATTGTTTTCATGGAACAAACCAGTATGACCGCATTGGTCAGTGCCTTCGCCCGGGCATATCACGCAGAAATGCACACCGTCACAGTATTCAATGACACACTGGCCAAAATATTGCTTGGCGATGCAGACTATCAGCATATTGCCGATAACATGGCAAACGGCATCCGGTATTTTAATCCGGCGTTTATCGGCACAAAAGCCGAAGCACTTCGTTGGATCGTCGACCACTGTCTTGCCCCCTCCCCGCTCGGCAGAGCGGCGTATACGGAAACTGCACTGCAAACCGCTGTTCGTCTCGGTACAACGCAGTATCTCATTTTTGCCGCAGGATACGATACCTTTGCCTATCGGCAGCCGAGCTGGGCAAACAACTTGCAGATTTTTGAATTTGACACGCCCAGTATGCTGCACGACAAACAAAGACGGCTCGGAAATGCAAACTGCACAATTCCGAATAATGTTCATTCTATTGCAGCCGATCTCGTAACAACAAAATGGATACAAACACTCCTTGAACACCCCGTCTTTGATCCTGAGGCAATTGGTTTTTGCAGTCTGCTCGGACTCTCTTATTATCTCTCAAAGCAAACATGGCAATCTCTGCTGTCCGCCCTCGGCAGACTGCTTCCAGAGGGCAGTACGCTGGTCTTTGATTATCCAGAGGAAACCGGCTTCATTGAGCAGACCAATGCGCCCATACAAAAACAGGCACAGCTTGCAGATGCCGCCAACGAAACCATGCGTGCAAGGTATTCCTACCCAGAACTAGAACACCTGCTCTCGACTGCCGGTTTTCTGATTTATGAACATCTGACACCGCCGGAAATCACCGCACAGTATTTTGAAAGCTATAACCAAGCGTCCACTTATCCAATGCAGGCATTGGAATCCGTGAACTATTGCCTTGCAGTACGAAAACACTCCGGATGTTAGATGCCTCTGAAACTTCTGAAAACACCATTCTATAACAGCCGGTTTTTCTTAAAAATTGTGATTTCTATCCCTACGATGATAATGGTAAGCAGAAACACACCCGGACATCCCATCTTCTACTGCAGTTCCGGCATAAATACAAAAATTCATACCATGCCAACCAACGAGCAGCACCAAAGGCAGGAAAATGGCTGAAATCACGGTCAAACTCTCTGAGAATTGATTTTCCTGCATCCGGCCTACAAGGTGGGTAAGCTGCTCTTCGTCACCGATCAAATACAATTGCGACTCCCATATATAGAAACCAAACTGAATTTTTCCCTCAATAGGATTCTTTTTCACTGGAATTACCAATGTTCCAAAAATACAGGAGCCATATAATTCAGCTTTGCAGTATTTCATGCGTGTCATGCCCAACAGAAGCGTTTTCTTATGTGGAATATCATTGACTTCTGACTGAAATTCTTCTTCACGCAAAAGTATAATCCGTTTCTGGTGTTCCAGTGGCTTCTGGCTTATCTTATTCGTCCGAAACATGGTATCCAAGAGAAATTCTTTCATCCTGATTCTCCTCAATTATTCTTTTCGCTCTGTAAAACCTGTCCATTGTATCAAATCGATTCTATATTTTTACCATACCATTTAAACTGTACAGCAACTTTTGTCCTATCAGCATTTCCAAAAATCACTGGATTTTCCTGTCGAGTTACGCTATGATGGATATGAAAACTTTGGTTTTCTCGCCACATACTATCTATAAAAAGGACTATTTGATTATGATTCGTAAACTAACACCAGCCGATCGTGATATCTACCTTCAATTCACAGAGGCTTTTTATTCCAGTGATGCCGTCATGACGCCTATTCCCCTCGCGTTCCGGGAACAAACTTTTTCGGAACTCATGCGTGCCAATACCTATGCTTCCGGTTATCTGTTTGAACTGAACCACCGTCCGGTCGGTTACGCCCTGACTGCAAAAACCTATTCTCAGGAGGCTGGCGGCATGGTGGTCTGGATTGAAGAGCTTTTCATCCTGCCGGAGTACCGTTCTCGCGGCCTTGGCAGCGAATTTTTTACCTATTTGATGGACGTTGCTGAGCCTGATGCCGCGCGATTCCGACTGGAAGTGGAGCAGGAAAATACAGGCGCTGTCCGTTTATATCAAAGGCGGGGGTTTGAAACGCTCCCCTATGATTCCATGGTAATCGACCGAATGTTGGACTGGAACCAGAAAAAAAAGTCTGAATGTTAAAATCTCCTCTTGCATTTTCTGGAACTGTCCTGTATAATAAAATTATAAAAATAAGAATCATTACTATTTTATGCTATATTTTTTCTTACTCTGGACACCCTAATTCTGAAAGGAGATACGATTATGGCAGTTACGACAACAACAACCGCATCGTTTGAGAACGATGTCCTTCACTCTGAAATTCCTGTACTGGTCGATTTTTATGCGGATTGGTGTAATCCGTGTCGCATGCTCTCTCCCATTGTGGAAGAGGTTTCTGAGACCTGCCCGAATGTCCGCTTCTGCAAAGTCAATGTTGACGAGCAGATGGAGCTGGCACAGCGCTATCAGGTTTCCAGTATTCCCATGCTGTTACTCTTCCGGCAAGGTCAGGTCGTCGATCAGGCTGTAGGACTGCAATCCAAGTCTGCTGTGCTGAATCTGGTACAGCACGAATCCTGATATCTTTGCGGGAACACTGTTCCCGCAAAAAGGAGGTTCCCAATTTGGATAAAAAAGTTATGTATAACATCAGCTATGGTCTCTATATTTTGACCGCACAGGAAAATGGTTCGGACAATGGCTGTATTATCAATACCACAGTCCAGGTCACTTCCAAACCGAATCGAATTACCGTTGCAGTAAACAAACAGAATCTGACCCATGATATGATTCTGCACACCGGAAATTTTAATCTGTCCATGCTGACCACAGAGACGCCGTTTGAAGTCATCCAGCATTTTGGAATGCAAAGCGGCAAAAACACCACAAAATTTGCTACGCCCAATCTGCTCCCCCGCAGCGAAAACGGGCTGTGCTATATTCCCTCGTACACCAATGCCTTTCTGTCCGCCAAGGTGATTTCCAGCACAGATCTGGGCACACATACGCTGTTTCTGGCTGATGTTACCGACGGTGAACTGCTCTCCAGAGAGCCCTCTCTGACTTATGCCGAGTATCAGGCCCGCATTAAGCCCAAGCCGCAGCCGACAGCTACGGGTACCGGCTGGCGTTGCAGAATTTGTGGCTATGAATTCACAGGTGATACCTTACCCGACGATTTTATTTGCCCAATTTGCAAACATGGCGCGGATGATTTTGAACGCATCTGAAGCATAATTATAGTACATAACCAAAAAGGAGAAGTTTGTTATGAATATCAAAGGTACCAGAACAGAAGCCAACCTGATGGCAGCATTCGCAGGAGAATCTCAGGCAAGAACCAAATATGACTACTACGCTTCCAGAGCAAGAAAAGACGGTTACGTCCAGATCGCAAAGATCTTTGAGGAAACTGCCGCAAATGAAAAGGAACACGCAAAGATCTGGTTCAAACTGCTGCATGACGGTGGTATTCCAGAAACCCTCGCCAACCTTGGTGACGCCGCAGACGGCGAAAATTTTGAGTGGACCGACATGTATGCTACCTTTGCCAAAGAGGCTCGCGAAGAGGGCCTTGAGGAGATTGCCTATCTGTTCGAGGAAGTCGGTAAGATTGAGAAGGAACATGAAGAACGCTATCGCAAACTGATTGCCAATGTAGAAGGCGGTCTTGTGTTCTCCCGCGATGAGGATATGATCTGGCAGTGTTCCAACTGCGGTCACATTGTGATCGGTCAGAAAGCACCAGAAATTTGTCCTGTCTGCGCTCATCCGCAGGCTTATTTCCAGATCAAAGCCGAAAACTATTGATTTGTCCCCATATATAACGGCTTTATCGAAAAGGAGCCTCCGGCATACTCAGCCGGAGGCTCCTTTTGATCGATTGTTTCAATTGTCAGATAATTGATCCTTCTACCGATCCCTTATCTGCAAAACCAGATTTACAGTGTTCAAAGCTGTCAATGCCGCGCTAATGGCCAAAGTAAAAATCGTAAACAGTATGGTTCTTTTGCTCATGGTTCCGTCTCCTTCACATTGTAAGTTCTTTTAACCAGTAATAGGCGGACAGAAATTGATCCTCCACCATTCTGTGCGGGTATTCTTTGATATCGGGCAGACGCGCAAGTTCAGGTTCCGTGTCAAACAACTTGTCACCGTGTAACATGACAAATTCGTGATACAACAGGGAATCATCCACCAAATGAACCAGACCTTGCTCCGATTCTGACAGCACTGGAACATCCAGTGCACGGAAGATGGTTGCCTGTAACCGATGTTCAATCCGCTCAAATTCCGGCAAATGCTGTTTCAGAGGTCGTGTAAGATCTCCAATGTATGCTTCAGATGCATCATGCAACAGACAGGCGAGCTGTACCTTTGGGGTATACCCACGGGCATCCGCTTCCATAGCACAGTTGATACTGTGCTGCGCCACAGAATAAAACTGCCAGAAATGCCCATTGGCCCGGCTAAGCATGGACAGCGCATGGGCAATATCCAGAATATCAATATCCGTTTCAACTGCCTGTGTTGGATCAAATCGGTGTTTATGGATGCTGGAAATGGGAGAATATTCGTTCATAATGGGTTGTTTGCACCTTTCCATCTCGGTTCTGACAGTATCGTCTGACTTATCCTATTACAGTATACCTTGTTTTTCCAGAAGATGCAATCCTCTCTTACTGGTCTCTGTTTTGCCAACTCCTGGAAACGGTGCATAGACTGGTCTGGAGGTGATACTGTGGGAAACTGTGCACTTCCTGTCGGGATCAGCGCACTTGCCTGCGCCATCGCAGATGCAGTTCCCAATCAATCGGATCTGCTCCTGCTCGCCGCAGTGCTTACGCAATTGGGTGATACCCTGGCAACCATCGCTGCACAGCAGGATGCTTGTAATGCTTAACTGACAGGCTCCTCTACAATGTATAGAGGAGCCTGTCAGTTATCATTCCACTTATTTTCTTTTTCCTCTAATAAATGCAAACAGAAACTTGTAATCTGCCCTTTCTTGTTTCTCGCACAACGCCCTCATAACAAAACCGACCCTTTCCCCGGACAGAAATCATCGTCCCTGACGCAGGCTCCAAGCTGGTGTTTGCCACCATCCGACTATCTGCAAACACCAATCCTTTGGAAAATAGAGCCTGGCTTTCATTTCGGGAGAGGGAATAGACCGCCGCAATAAGAGCATCCAGACGTTCCGACGCAACATTGACCGCAGTTGGTTCCGGCTTTTGATTCACCAATTCTGGCGGTTCCACAAGACAGCACTGTACCGCCGTGTGCTTGACCCTATCCAATTGCTCTATGATATACGACGCAATGCTCTCCAAACAGAACAGATAGCCGCTGCAATCTAAAACAACAATGTCGCCCAACACTTCACGCCGGATCCCAAGCCCCATCAAAGTCCCCAGAAAATCGCGGTGTGTAAGCGGTTCTGCAAATTTCCGCTGCAACGGGGCAATGCGAAGGCAGACAATCGGCGGTGTTTCCATGTAACCACAGCATTCTTCGTCTCCGAAGCAGGCAATTTTCCGTTCCGCACTCGCAAATCCGCCCCACAGACGATAGGGTGCACTGCCAGCCGGCAACACCTTGCTGACCAATAGATCCTGCTCCGCCAGATTCAAAAACTCCGTATAGGTATAACTTTCCCGCTGTTGTGCGCGTATTGCCAGCTCTTCCATTCGTCTGCGGAGCTGCTGCTCCTGTTTTTCCTGCTGTTCCATTTCTTTCCACCCCTTTGTATCCTGTCACGCCCTTTGAATTGTTTGCCGCTCTATCACCTCAAGCGGCGGTCCATCCACAAACCAGACTGCATCGGCAAGTGCCATGGCCTCGTCCCGGTCATGCGTGATTAGCATCACCGGTTTTGTCTCTGCGGCGGCGCGGATATAGGGATAAAGCTTCCGTCTGGCGGGTATATCCAAGCCCTGAAATGGCTCGTCCAGTACCAGCAGTCTGCCGCCATAGGCGAGGGCGCGGGCAAGCGCAACCCGGCGCTGCATCCCACCGCTGAGCGTGGACGGCAGCCGATCGGCAACCGCCTCCAACTCCGTCGCCCGCAGCCAACGATCTATCGTACCTAGATCCTCATGCCTTGACAATACCGCCGTAATGTTTTCCCGTACCGTCAGCCAGGACAACAACCGATGTTCCTGAAATACTACAGCCGCTTCCCCCGGACAAATTCCCAGGATTTTACCCTCATCCGGACGCTGTAACCCTGTCAGAACTCGGGCAAGGGTTGTTTTGCCACAACCTGACGGTCCAAACAAACAAAGCACGCCTTGCTCCGGCAAGATCACGGAGCAATCTTTCAATACCACACGTTCTCCAAAAGCCAGGGAAACCGATTCCATCCCAATCATGCGCAGTTTGCACCTCCCGGCAGCTTCTTTAATAGCTTCGCCATTCCCCGCTCCAGGAACAGGCTCAGCAAAATCACCACAACAGTCCAGGCAAACAGTGTTTCCGTTTCAAGATAAATTTTGGAATAATAAACTTGTGTCCCAATTCCCCAATTCGGTTTACATAACACTTCTGCTGTGACAGCGGATTTGCAGGCAAGTCCCAATGCCGTGACGGCACCCGATACAAAATAAGGCAGAACAGAGGGAATATAAAGCAGACGCAGACGGTTCCAGCTGGAAAATCCATAGCTTCTTGTCATTTCCAGAAGTTGTGGGTCAACCTGAGAGATCCCCGCGGCAACATTGGCCCAGACAACAGGCAAAACGATCAGGGCCGCAATCACGGCCGGCAGCAGACTGGAATGGATCCATAACATCGCCAGGATAATAAATGACGCAACCGGGATCGCCCGCACCAACCGAATCGCCGGTGTTAAAATCACATTGCACAAAGCATACCTTGTTGTCAACACAGCAAACAAAATACCAAGAATACATCCCCCTGCAAAACCGCCGAAAATACGCAGCAAACTTTCCAGCACGATCAACCAGAATTCCCCGTGGATTACGGAATCCGCAAGCGCCCGCAGACTCTGTAACGGTGTCGGAATCAACAGCTGTTTCCCGACGCAAAGCGCACAAAATTGCCAAACCGCCGCCCAAAAGGCGACGGCCAGCAAGATGCGCAATGTTTTATTCTCCAGTATAGTAGAACGCTTCATCCGGAATTGCTCCTCCGATGGCAGCAGGGTTGTAGTCAAACAAAATCTGATAATAGCCTTCGACTGTCTCCTGCAAAGCTTCACCGGTAATACAGGTTAAATTGCAGTTTTCTAACGCCGCGGCAGCAATGGCTTCACTGGGTACAATGTTATACGATGCAATCCATACTGCGGCCTCTTCAGGATTGTTCTGCGTTTCCGCTACAGAATCTGCATATTCCTCTAAAAACGCGGATACGGCAGCAGGATTTGACTCTGCAAAGGCGGTAGAAACCACCAGACAACCCATGACAAGTGGACTCTCCGCACAGCTATCCCAAGCTTCGGTCAAGTCAAAGGCCGTGGTAAATGCAGCATTCTTGCTGCGCAGCACAGAGGCGCTGGGCTCCGGCAGCATGACAAACGCAGAAGTTCCGGAAGCTGCGGCCGCAAGCACTTCTTCCGCTGTTGCAGAAAAATTGACCGTGACATCCTCTCCCACTATCAGACCATTTTTCGTGAGCACATAGTCCAGAATATACTCCGGATTGGCACCCTGGCCAAAAGTCTCGATGGTTTTTCCGGCAAGCTGGGAAAGATCGGTCAGCGGTTCCGGTTCCAGCGCTGTATTCTGCAGCACATACAAGGTGCCATAGGTATTGATCGCAAGCATCTGTACAGCCTTCTCAGACTTGGCATAGGCCGCAGCGGCCGTATTGGTCGGGAGAGCTGCAATATCGTACTCTCCTGAAATTACCTTTGCCAGGACATCCGAAGGATCACTGCTGATCGTAAACTGATAGTCGTTTGCCGTTGTATCGTTTTCACTTTCCTGCATCAGGTTTGCCATTCCCATTCCTGTCGGGCCGGAAAGTACCGCGATGTTGATCGATGCGCGCGCTTCCTTCGTCTGCGCCGTTGTAGTCTGTTCTTCTTTCTTTGGCGTCGTACCGCAGGCGGCAAGCGTCAAAATCAGAAGGCCGGCCAGAATCAGACTCATTCTTTGTCTTACTCGTTTTGTTGGTTTCATTCGTTTTTTCCTCCTGTTGTGGTAATTCCGATTCAAACAGCACGGGAATAAATTTCCCCGCGAACTTGGAACCGCCCTGATTTTTGATGTAGAAATACCCCACAATGCTGAACACCAGGGCACCGATAAAGTTCACCATTAAGTCTTTCATTGTGTCAATCAGACCAATGTCAAGATAGCCGCCAAGCCCCAGGGATTTCCCATTGACAACCGCGTCGGTGATTCCGGAGATAACAACGGGGGTATTGCTGTTGGTTGCATCCAATTTGACCGAGGAAATTAGGTGAACAATGGTATCTTTTTGCATATCCGTTTTCAATAGCATGTCACAGCCAAATTCAAAAAATTCCCACAGTACCCCGATGGTCATGGAAAAGCAGAATGCCACGACGGATAAATAGAACGGTGACAACTGAAATTTGATCTTTGGATTGCGGTTGATGATATCCAACAGCGCAAAGCCAAAAGCCGCACAGACAAACCCGTTGACCGTGTGCAGCATGGTATCCCAAAAAGTGTAGCGGACATAATAACAGCCCAGCTCTCCCAAAATCTCCGCTGCAAAAATAAACAGTGAGATGATAATCTCCAGACCAGACGGCAGATCTACACCGAAATTGTGTTCAAACACCGATGGCAAGATCAACAGCGCCAGCGTCAAAACACAATAGAACACACTCTGAAAATCCAAACGGAAGCAGGCGCGGATCAAAATTAAAAGAACCGCAATCCGCAACGCGATATCGATAACAAGTGCTGTTCGGCTATTTTTGATAGGACGGACTGGCGTATTTTTTGCTTGCTTTGTTTTTTCCTTATGTTTCAACCTGATTCTCCTGTCTTTTCCTTTGTTGGCCGCTACAAACTCATATGGAACAGTATAGCATACAGCAGGTTGATTGTCTTTAGGTTTTTACTATCCTACATTATAAAATTGCAAAATTCTTCCCCGGATTCTCACTTATTTTCCACACATTCGACCACTCTGCACAGTCCATGTTCGCAAAGCATCGGCAATTTCATCAGATGGTAACGTATGCAGTTTCCACTGCCAGTTTCCCGCGGCAGTTCCCGGTACATTCAAACGGCCCTCCTGCCCAAGCCCCAGCAAATCCTGTATCCGCAGGATACAAAGCGCCGCAGGTGACTGCATCACCGCACGAAAAATTTGCTCTATCGGGTCAGTGTCCGGATCTGTCACAATCTTTGATACCACCGCCGGATCGGCTGTCTCCAGCCATTCCCGCAGCGTTGCATTGTCGTGGGTTCCGATATAGTAGACGCTGTGCTCCGGTGCATACTGCGGAAAGTGCATTTCTCCTTCCATCCCGGCAGATGCAAACTGTAACACCCGCATTCCTGGAAGTCCGCAGTCCTGTAAAAATGTCGGCAGTTCCGGCGTCATAGTGCCAAGATCTTCCCCAATCAATTGCAGATGCGGCACTTCTTCCTGGATCATCCGGACAAACTCCTCACCGGGTCCCGCTTCCCAGTGCCCGTTTTCCGCTGTCTCACAAGCAGCTGGAATGGTCCAATAGGAGGACAAGCCCCGGAAATGGTCAATCCGAACCGCATCGTACAACCGCGCTGCCATTCGGATTCTGGTTCGCCACCAGCCATATCCTTCCGCCGCCATGACATCCCAGCGATAGAGCGGATTTCCCCAGCGCTGCCCGGTGGCTGCAAAGGTATCCGGCGGAACACCGGCCACAGCATCCAATTGAAACCATGCCGGATGTAGCAGGACATCGGCGGAATCATGGGCTACATACAGTGGCAGATCGCCCAAAAGCCGGATTCCGAGTACATAGGCTGCATCCCGCAGTGCATCCCACTGCTGAAAAAACCGATATTGCAACCAGATGTAAAATTCCAGCGCCATGCTGGAAGGCTTATGCCAATCCTGCCATACAGTCCAGGGACGCATGGCGTTTTGCTCTTTTCCTGCCATAAACATGGCATACTCCTGCACCCATGCCCCCTCCGATGCTGCAAACTCCTGCAAAGCCGTCCGCTCTACTGCCCCAATACGCAAATATGCCCGCCGCAGCAGAGGAATCCGCGTCTGTGCCAGCCAGCCGTAATCGATGCGTTCTGTATTGTTCGACCGGGCTTCCTGTAAATCCGATTCCGTTAGCAGTTTGTCAGCTGCCAACGCCTCCAGATCAATCCAGTAAGGATTGCCGGCAAATGCGGAAAATGCCTGATACGGAGAATCCCCATATCCTGTGTGTCCAATGGGAAGCAGCTGCCACCAGCGCTGCCCGCTCTGGTGCAGAAACTGCAAAAAATTCCGAGCCGTATACCCCATCGTACCAATACCGTATGGCGATGGCAATGCTGTCATTGGCATCAAAATACCGCTGCTGCGAATCAGTTTTTCCATAATTTCCCCTCCTTTTTTGGAAAAGACCAGGCGTATGAGCGCACTCATATGCCTGGTCTTTCTAGTTATTTTATCGGAATGCCCTGCTATTATGCATTCAAATCACAGCACAGATCCACAATCACCTGTGCAAAAATTTTGCAGGCTGTCAATAAATCCTCGATGCAGATGTGTTCGTTTGCACCGTGCAAATTGGAAACAAAGCCAGGCATTCCTGCGCCAAAGGCAACACCGCCTTCGATATAGTGGACATAGGTGCCGCCGCCCATAGAACAGCATTCGCCGGGCTTTCCGGTGTAGGTCTCATAACACCGCAACAGTGTCTTGATAAAGGGACTGTCCGCCGGTGTATGGTGCGTCGGCTCCATCCCGCCTTCCACTGTAAATTCTGCGGCAGCAAGACGGCCTTCCACAATTTTGGCACAGTTTTCGGGTGTGGCACAAATGGGTACACGGCTGTCAAAACGGACGGTCAGCCCGGTGTCACTTGCCTCTATCATGGTCAGCACCATGGTCAGGCGGCCAGCGATGGCATCCTCTTGCGCAACACCGATTGCGGTGCCGTAGTTGTCTCCGTGCGGAAACAATGTTGCAAGCGTGTGCAGAGCCGTAGTTGAGGTGCACTCTGTCAGGGGCAGGGTATCAAGAATCCGGATCAGGGCCGTATTGCCGTTGTTTCCTTCATGAGGATTGCAGGCATGGCATGAGGTTCCAGTCACGGCAAGTTTGATTCCGGTTTCCACCGGCGTGACGGTCACAGAAACGCCCAACTCCGCCGCTGTTTTCTCTGCAATCGATCGGACTTCTTCCTCGGACAAACCGGCCACAATCGCCCAGGCGTCGGCCGGCAGTACATTGATCCGGTAACCGCCCTGTAAACCGATGACACGGGGCAACACCGTTTCTGCCGCCCAATTTTTGGATGCCGTCGGCTTATAACTGCCCTTTTCCGTATTATATACCGGGAAGGAGGCATCCGGCGAAAAGGTATTGGGCGCAGGCTGTTCCACGGCATAGTAATGCGCCAGATCGTCGAAACCGGTTTCCTCATTGGTGCCCATAATCAGACGCGCATTGCGCCGGATTGGCAATCCCAGTTCTTTGACCGCACGCATGGCGTAGGCTACGGCCACAACCGGCCCTTTGTCATCGTCTGTACCGCGGCCATAGAGATAGCCGTCCTCGCGGATTGTTGCTGTATAGGGATCGGTTTCCCAGCCGTCCCCTTCTCCGACCACATCGAGATGGCCCAAAATGTCCAGAACCCGCTCCCCTTCGATCAGGTCGGCCGTTCCAACATAGTAGTCGTAGTTTTTAACAGAAAGACCAAACCGCTTGCAGAGATTCAGCCCTGCGTCCAGTGCTCTCGCCGGTCCCTCTCCGAAAGGCATTTCAGGCTGTGGCTCTCCATGTACGCTTTTGATGGCGACCAAATCCGAAATGTCTGCAATGATATCTGCTCTGTGCGCATCGACCCAATTACTGATTGCAGTCTTGATATCCATAAATGATTCCTCCCATACAATGCATGGCGACAGGATTCTGATCCTATTCTATGTAAGAATTGCCGGAACTTTACAAAAAGAAGAAAGCAATGGTATTTTCCTGCGATTCTCTTGCACTGCACTTTCTTATCCTGTATAATACCTGATATCATCTTTTGAATCAAGAGGGGGTTCCCATATTGAGAGTCACAGTAATTGATGGACAGGGCGGAAGAATTGGAAAACTGTTAGTAGAGAGTATCAAAGCCGCCGCTATTCCATGCGAGCTGATCGCCGTCGGCACCAACAGCATCGCGACCGCCGCTATGTTAAAGGCCGGCGCGGATGCCGGTGCAACCGGTGAGAATCCCGTGATTGTCGCCTGCCGTGATTCCGATGTTCTGGTTTGCCCCATTGGTCTTCTGATCGCAGATGCGTTGTTTGGCGAGGTCACACCCGCAATGGCAGTCGCTATGGGGCAAAGCAAAGCGACCAAACTTTTTTTGCCCGTTACCCATTGCGATAATATTGTGATCGGCACACAGTCCATGCCCATTTCCCGTCTCATTTCCATGACCGTCACCCATTTGCGAAATATCGTAAATGGTACCTGTCCACACGGGCAGTCCATAGAGGACAAGGCATAATCCGACTGTAAAACAACACTCCTGCCAGATTCCAAGAATCTGGCAGGAGTGTTGTTTTATTATTTGATATTTGTTTTCCTTAGCCGCGCAGCGTTGCAAGCATGATCGCTTTGATCGTATGCATACGGTTTTCTGCTTCATTGAATACGACCGACTGTTCGGACTCAAACACCTCGTCGGTTACTTCCATCTCTGGGAGACCAAACTTTTCAGAGATTTCTTTTCCGATTGTCGTATTGCAATCGTGGAAGGAAGGCAGACAATGCATGAAAATGGCATGCTTCTTTGCATTGCGCATAACATTGGCATTGACTTGATAGGGCTTCAGCTGGGCAATGCGGGATTCCCAGATTTCATCCGGCTCACCCATCGAGACCCAAATATCCGTATAAATCACATCTGCACCGGTGGTTCCCTGTTCGACATCATCTGTCAGCGTAACGGTGCAGCCGTTTTCTTTGGCAATCTCGCGGCAGGTTTCGATCAGCCACTCTGCGGGAAACAGAGATCTTGGTGCACAGGCAGTGAAATTCAAGCCCATTTTCGCACAGGCCACCATGAGAGAGTTGCCCATATTGTTTCTGGCATCGCCCATATAGGTAAAGTTCAACCCTTTGAGCCGGCCCAGTTCTTCCTCTATGGTCAGCAAATCCGCCAGCATCTGCGTTGGATGAAAGAGATCTGTCAGTCCGTTCCAAACCGGAACACCGGCGTACTCCGCCAACTGTTCAACCGTTTCCTGTGCAAATCCACGGTATTCGATGCCGTCATACATTCTTCCCAAAACACGGGCAGTGTCGGCGATGCTTTCCTTCTTGCCCATCTGACAGCTTGCAGGCTCGAGGAAGGTCACGCCCATACCAAGATCCATACCGGCCACTTCAAAGGAACAGCGCGTACGGGTCGATGTTTTTTCAAACAGCAGAACGATATTCTTACCTTCCAGATGACGGTGCGGAATCCCTGCTTTTTTTTCCTTCTTCAGCTGTGCGGCCAAATCGAGCAGATAACGAATCTCCTCGCTTGTGTAGTCCAGAAGTTTCAAAAAATTTCTTCCCTTCAGATTGACGGCCATAATCCACTCTCCTTTTCCAATTAAGATGTATATATATCCGTTTAGTTTCAGAAAAAACAGAATATTTTTCGTTTTATTTGAAAAATATGCAAGTATTATACCATAATATCAAGTATTTGGTATCCCAATTTTAAAAATTCTATTTTATTTTTTAACGAAATTTCCCGCGGAAACCGGCAGTTTCTCTACACATACTACAGATACGAGCGAAAGGAGGGTTATTTACAATGGTTTTATATGATACAGCTGAATTGCTAAAAGAGTGTAGTTCAGGAATTCAGATGGGTGTTGCTTCTATTGATGGGGTGTTATCTGCCGTAAAAGATGCAAACTTAAGTCAAAGACTGACCGCATCAAAAAAGGAACATGAGGCACTCGGCCAGGAAACGCACACACTGCTTTTGCACTGCGGCGAGCATTGCGCTTCCCCCAATCCGGTTGCGCTTGGCATGTCCTGGATAAAAACCAATGTCAAACTGGCAATGAATGAAACAGACAGCACCGTCGCTGGTCTGATCACAGATGGCTGCAACATGGGCGTCAAATCTCTGACCGGTTATCTAAACCGCTATGCCTCTGCCGACGAACAGGCAAAAGATATTGCGAAACGTCTGATTGCAGAAGAGGAAACCTTGGCGATTGACCTGCGAGGCTATCTGCAATAGTACCATTCTCTGACCAACACATAGAATGGTACATGGGCCTGCTGTTCCGTTATCAGCAGGCCCGCTATAAAAATGTAATATGATTTTCTTAGGAGGAATACATACAATAATGATTGAACAATGAGGTTCTCATTTCTACAGGACTTGGTAGAAATAAGAACTTCTTTTTTGTTAAAAGGAGTGTCATTATGTGCGGAATTGCGGGAATATGTGATTTTCACAATGACTTTACGGTATCAGATATACCGACAAAGTATTTCTATTTTTCCTCATTTTATATTTTGTGTAGCGTTTGACGGCATTTTATTATATACTAAAGTTATATCCCTTACACGGATAAATTGATCAAAGATAACGGGAGGCAGAACCATGCAAGAATCTCATCCGATCCGACACTTCGCACCGAGTTGGTTTGCACTCGTCATGGGTACCGGTGGGCTGGCAAATATTCTCTGGAAATGGCAAGATCACTGGTATCCCACCCGTTGGTTTGGGTTGGCACTTGCCGCAATCGCAATTTTCTCCTACTGCATTATCCTGGTGGTCTGGTCCCTGCGCTGGATCCGTTATCCAAACTATGCGGTGCGCGATCTTCATCATCCCGTAACCTCCAATTTCTATGTGACAACCGGGATCGCAACGGTCATCATTGCCACGAATCTTTATAATATCTGGAGTGTATGGCTGCCGCAGTATGGTGTTTATCTGGCCTGTATGCTTCTTTGGATCATCTCCTGTGTGATTGTGGTCTTTTGTACGTTCTATACAACATACCGCATATTCAGCGCACAAGAGGCTTTTGCACCGCAGATGGTGAATTTCGCCTGGCTGATGGCCCCGATTGCCAATATGGCGGTCCTGTTGATCGGCTGCCCGGTCTTTTCGATGTCTCTGACCTATCAGCCGTCCCTTTCTCTCATTCTCTTCACAACAAATGCCGCTTTTTTCGGGATTGGTTTTTTCCTGTTTTTCTTTATCAGTGCCATTGTCTTTGTGCGGCTGGCACAGGCAGAACTTCCAACCCCAGCCACAACGCCCACGTTTGGAATTTTTCTCAGCGCGGTCGGTCTGGCCGCAGGCACTTTCTTTGATCTTGGCAGCAACGCCGTTGCACTGGGGCTGCTCGCTTCTGTAGAACTCGTGAACCTTCTCTGTATGATTACCTGGGGATTCGGTATCTGGATTATCGGCATCATTTTCCTGATCTGCCTTTATCATGTCCGGCACGGCGGCATGCCGTTTACGCTGGGTTGGTGGGCTTTCACCTTTCCGCTCGCCGCCTACACCATTGCCAGTCTGAAAATTTTTGGCGCCTATCCCTGCGGGTTTACCGGTGGTTACACAGTATTCCTCACTGTCCTATTATCTGTACTCTGGATTTATATCTTTTTTAACACGCTGCGCGGTATCCGGAACGGCAGTGTATTTCTGGGAACACCGCTCCATGATCGAGAATCGGTCTGAATCGCTTTCAATCCCCTGTTTGCTTTCATTGGCAGACAGGGGATCTTCGCTATAAGATTTATCCCAGAAAAACAAAACCGGGAAATACAGTGTCATCTTTATAATATTTTTATAAAAATCGTGATATAATGGGACATCATTGAGAAGCAAAGCGATTGAAGGAGTCACAAACCATGAAGGGAATTGAAACCACCAATCTGACAAAATATTATGGCAAAGCGCGCGGGATTGTGGACTTAACATTCGCCGTGGAAGAGGGTGCATTTTTCGGGTTCATCGGCCCCAATGGCGCGGGCAAGTCCACCGCGATCCGTACCCTGCTCGGCCTGATTGCTCCCACCTCTGGCAGTGCCATGGTACTTGGGAAACCGCTCTCCTGTGCGACGGACTATCTGTCACAGGTAGGATATATGCCGTCAGAGGCCATGTTCTATGGCAGAATGCGTGTTGGAGACCTACTCTCTTACTCCGCCAAACTGCGGCACATGGACTGCACGGAGGAAGCAAACGTGCTCTGTGAGACATTACACCTCGATCGCAGCAAACACATAGAGGAACTGTCGCTTGGAAATCGCAAAAAAGTTTCCATTGTCTGTGCGCTGCAACACAAACCAAAGCTCTATATTTTGGACGAGCCCACCAGCGGACTGGATCCTTTGATACAGAAGGCATTTTTTGATCTTCTGAAAGAACGAAATCGGGAAGGGGCCACCGTGTTTTTCTCCTCTCATGTCCTGTCAGAAGTACAGCACAACTGCACACAGGCAGCAATCATTCGTGCAGGCCGTCTGGTTACGGTGGACAGTATAGAAAATCTGTCACGATCCAACGCAAAACGTGTCACACTACAGGGTATAACAGCACTTCCGACATCTATTGCAGCAAAATCCGTCCGCACTTTGGGAAACAGCGTCAGCTTTCTGTATCAGGGAGAGATCAAACCACTCCTTGCCGAGCTGCATCGTCTGCCCATTACCGACATGACTGTGACCGAGCCGGAACTGGAAGAAATCTTCCTGCACTATTATGAAAAAGGAGAAGAAGAATGATCGTCTTTGGAATGGAACTGCGCCGCGGGCGCAAAGGCCTGTTTATCTGGTCCATGTCCATCGCATTCATGCTGGTGATCTGCGTTCTGATGTTTCCTGAAATGCGGGATCAGATGGACAGCGTTTCAGAAATGTTTGCCAATATGGGTGGATTTACACAGGCCTTTGGTATGGATCGTTTGAACTTTGGCTCACTGATCGGGTTTTATGGTGTGGAGTGCGGCAATATTTTGGGCATCGGCGGCGGTTTCTTCGCTGCTTACCTCGGAATTACCATGCTGGCAAAAGAAGAAAGTGAACATACGGCTGAATTCTTGCTAACTCATCCAGTTTCGCGTCTTTCCATCGTTTTTCAAAAACTGCTGGCAGTTGTCACGCAGATCCTCGTAATGAATCTGCTTGTCTTTTTATTCAGCGTCGCTTCCATCCTCTTCATCGGGGAATCGCTCCCCATGCGGGAACTGCTTCTTTTGCACGGTGCTTACTTCATTTTACAGCTTGAAATCGGTCTGATATGCTTCGGCATTTCCGCTTTTCTCCGGCGTGGCAGCATTGGGGTCGGCTTGGGACTGGCTGCCATTTTCTACTTTATGAACATCCTCTGCAACATCAGCAGTAACACAGAATTCCTGCAATACATCACGCCATTTGCCTATGCCGAACCTGCCGACATCGTAGAGCATACATCGCTCGATACAAAGCTGATCCTGCTCGGTTGTCTGTATGCAATCGTAGCCGTTCTTTTGGGTCTGATTCGATACCGGCAAAAAGACATTGCCGCTTGATCCGGCAACTACAAAGGAATCTTCGCTCTATGGGAAAAGGCGGACAGATACCTGTCCGCCTCTCTGTTTCACAGATTGCTGGGAAGCACCGATTCAAAGCTGCATTGCTTTCGTGCTATATTGACAAAAAACGGCAGAGCCTTTATAATGTCTTTGTGAAAGAAAGCCTTATATACAATGAAGCGCATATCCAGTTCCTATGATACGCAACGCGCTCTTGTCCTGAATGTGATAAAAGGATAAGAGCTTTTTTCTTGCCCGTATCAGCCCGTTTGGATACCATACCGGTTTTCTTTTGCAAAAACTGTAAAAAGAAAACATTTGGAGGAATTGTATGAACGAACAGAATAAAGGCAGGGGCATTGCGCTGCTCCCTATTTTGGTATTTCTTGTCCTGTATCTGGGACTGGGTATTTTATTTGAGTACGTTATGAAAATCGAGATGGGCTTCTATAACATCCCGATCGTCGTCGCCTTCATGGTGGCCATTTTGGTTGCCTGCTTGCAGAATCGCAGCGTTTCCTTTGACGATAAACTGGAACTCATGGCAAAAGGTGTTGGCGACAAAAACATTATGACCATGATCCTGATCTTCTTGGTCGCCGGCGTCTTTGTTGGCGTTGTTGGCCGCTCCAGCGCAGAAAGCGTAGCTTATTTCATGCTTTCCATCATCCCTGCAAAGTTTGCCGTCGCAGTTCTCTTTGTCGTCTCCTGCTTTGTCTCCACTGCAATGGGCACTTCCTGCGGCACGATTGCGCTGATTGCGCCAATTGCCGTTGCCGTCGCAGATGTTTCCGGTTTCAGTCTGCCGCTTTGCATCGCAACCGTCATGGGCGGCGCCATGTTTGGCGACAATCTTTCCTTTATCTCTGACACAACCATCGCGGCCTGCAATACCCAGGGCTGCGCCATGCGCGATAAATTCCGGGCAAACTTCTGGATCGCCCTGCCCGCAGCAATCGCAACTCTGATCTTGATCTTGGTCTTTTCCTTCAACACCCAGATCAACGACAAAATCACGGAAGAATACCATCTGCTCCAGCTCATTCCCTACATTCTGGTTCTGGTCGGCGGCGTCGCCGGGCTGAATGTTTTCATTGTCTTGCTGGTCGGTATTTTCTCTGGCAGTATCATTATGCTTGCAACCGGAAGCGTTGCAGCCACCGATTTGCTGGCCAACATGGGTACCGGTGCATCTGGTATGTTTGAAACCATTCTGGTCACCATCCTCGTTTCCGCCATGTGTGGCCTGATCCGGGCATACGGCGGCTTCGATTCCCTGCTCTATCATATCAAAAAGATGTTCAAAGGTAACAAGGGCGGTCAGGTCGGCATGGGTCTGCTGGTTGGCGCAATGGATATTGCCACGGCAAACAACACGGTTGCTATCGTTATGGCGGGTCCGATCGCTAAGGAAATGAGCACCTCCTACGGCATTTCTCCCAAACGGGCAGCCTCCATTCTGGATACGTTCAGCTGTATTTTCCAGGGTATTATCCCCTACGGTGCACAGATGCTGTACGCTGTTTCCGCCGTTGTCACGTTGGGACATACCATTTCCGCCTTTGATATTATCCCATTCCTGTTCTACCCGTTCCTGCTCGCAGTCAGTTCCTTTATCTGGATTGCACTCAGTAAGGAAAAAAAGGCTTCTTAATTTTAAACCCCATCAAGCCACGGTTTGATGGGGTAATTTTTATCGAGGAAAAAATGATTGTTAGAAAATATGATCCGTCAGACTGTAAAACATTGACCGAATTATTCTACGACACTGTTCACTCTGTTAACACAAAAGACTATACACAAGAACAGCTAAATGCATGGGCAACCGGAAATGTAGACGTGAAATCATGGAATCGAACTTTTTCAGAACACTTTACTGTTGTTGCTGTTACAAATGATGTCATAGTGGGATTTGGGGATATCGATCGAACCGGACTGCTAGATAAATTATTCGTTCACAAAGAATATCAGCGCAAAGGCGTTGCAACTGCAATTTGTGATGAGTTGGAACGGGCTTTTGATATAGATAAACTACATGCTTATGTATCGATAACAGCCAGACCGTTTTTTGAAAAACGAGGATATCATATTGTAAAAAAGCAGCAGGTAAAAAGAAACGGTGTACTTCTGACAAATTACGTTATGGAAAAGTAAAACCGGCCCAGTCCACCATGATGGACTGGGCCGGTTCCTTATTATACATTATTTGATCTGTGTAATGTTGTCCTTCAGCAGAACGTCATGGGCACCGCCTTCGACAATGCTGGTTGCAGAGACCAGCGTAATCTTTGCGTTCTCCTGCAATTCGGGGATGCTGGTTGCACCACAGTTACACATGGTCGACTTGACCTTATTCAAGGTCATGCGGACATTGTCCGCCAGCGCACCGGCATAAGGAACATAGGAATCAACGCCTTCTTCAAACGAGAGCTTTTTTGCACCGCCCATATCATAGCGCTGCCAGTTTCTGGCACGGGCAGAACCTTCGCCCCAGTACTCTTTCATGTAGTTTCCATTGATCGTAATCCGCTGGGTGGGGCTCTCGTCAAAACGTGCAAAGTAACGGCCCAGCATGACAAAGTCTGCACCCATGGCCAGCGCAAGTGTCACATGATAGTCGTGAACAATGCCGCCGTCCGAACAGATGGGAATATAAATGCCGGTTTCCTGATAGTACTCATCCCGCGCAGCCGCAACTTCCTGCACTGCGGTTGCCTGACCGCGGCCAATACCCTTCTGCTCACGGGTGATGCAAATGGAACCGCCGCCGATGCCGATCTTGATAAAGTCTGCACCTGCATTTGCCAGGAATAGGAAGCCTTCCTTGTCAACAACATTGCCCGCGCCAACCTTCACGGTATCGCCGTATTTTTCGCGGATAAACCGCAGCGTGTTGGCCTGCCATGCTGAAAATCCCTCAGAGGAGTCGATACAAAGTACGTCTGCACCCGCTTCAATCAGTGCGGGAACGCGCTCTTCATAGTCTCGTGTATTGATACCAGCACCGACAACATAGCGCTTGGAAGCGTCCAGCAGTTCAATGGGATTCTTCTTATGTGCATCGTAGTCCTTACGGAATACAAAATAGAGCAGACGCCCTTCCTTGTCGATAATGGGCAGTGTATTGAGCTTATGATCCCAGATGATGTCGTTGGCTTCCTTCAGGGTTGTACTCTCATTGCCGTAAATCAGAGAGGAAAACGGGGTCATAAAGTCCCGGACCAGGGTAGCGGGATCCATACGGCTGACGCGGTAGTCGCGGCTGGTAACGATACCGACCAGCTTGCCGTGGGAAGTGCCGTCATCCGTAACCGCAATGGTATTGTGAGAAGTCCGCTCACGCAACTCCAGAATATCCGCCAGTGTTGCATCCGGGCGAATGTTGGAATCGCTGGTCACGAAACCGGCCTTGTAGTTCTTGACTTTACGGACCATCTCCGCCTCATCTTCGATGGACTGGGAACCATAAATAAAGGAAATGCCGCCTTCCTTTGCGAGCGCAACAGCCAGACGATCGCCGGAGACGGACTGCATAATGGCAGAAACAAGAGGAATATTCATGGTCAAAGCAGGTTCCTCGCCACGCTTAAACTTGACAACAGGAGTTTTCAGACTGACATTCGCAGGCATACACTGCTCAGAGGAGTAACCGGGAACGAGAAGATATTCGTTAAAAGTGTGAGAGGGTTCACTGTAATAAAACGCCATGTTTATTTCTCCTTTTTAATCATAATATTGCGATAAGATTACAAACATTATAAAACAAAGCCTTTACAAAAGCAATCGGCAGACTGCAATACATTTCACAGGAATTTTGTTTTGCCTTGTCACATTCGATGTATGAATAAAATGAAATCAATGAAGGAAAAACAGCGTACACAGATGATCTTGTGTACGCTGTTTTCTTTCAATGAATGAATCAGTGGGTCAGGACGAAGGTCAGCAGGAACAGGATGGTAATCACCCAAGTGCCGCCATTGACCTCTTTTGCCTTTCCAAGTGCAAGTTTAATCAGAACATAAGAGATGAGACCCAGCGCAATACCGTAGCTGATGTTGTAGGTAAACGGCATCATGGCAACGGTCAAAAATGCGGGAACCGCAACCTCGATATCGGTCCATTCAATATTCCTGACACAGTTCATCATCAAAATGCCGACATAGATCAGCGCAGCTGCCGTTGCATAGGTTGGAATTAACTGGGCAATGGGGCTGATAAACATGGCAATAAAGAACAAAATGGCAGTGACAATGGCAGCAAATCCAGTTTTGCCCCCTTCACCAATACCGGCGGAGGATTCTACAAAAGTGGTAACCGTAGACGTACCGCACAGTGCACCGGCCGTCGTCGCAATTGCATCGGCCAGCATGGCTTTTTCCATATTGGGAACCTTGCCATCTTCGGTCAGCAGATTGCCGCGGGAACACGCACCATACAGCGTACCCAGGGTGTCAAACATATCAACCATACAAAATGCCAAAGAGGTCGTAATAAACACCACAACCAGGCTGCCTGTGCTGTGCGTTGCCAGATAACCGGAAAAATCAAAGCCTTCCGTAAACACCTTCAAAAATGCCTGAGACTGAAAATCGGCAAAGGCAGACAGCGGATTGAAGCTCAGGGTTTCTGCAAAACCTTTATAAAAATCGGGGACGGTGAAACCAAGTGCATAGTACAGAATCGAGCCGCCCACAATGCCAAAAAGGACGGAGCCGCGGACATTCTTCTTTGCCAGAACTGCAATGGCGATCAGTGCGATAAAGGTTACGAGCAAAGGCATCACCTGTGCCCAGGTGGTGGTACCGCCGTACAGGTTGAAGGAGGCCAGTGCAACGCCGGTGCTGCTGTTTGCCACAACAATCCCTGCATTTTGCAGGCCAATGAAAGCGATAAACAGACCGATACCGGCCGGAATCGCAATGCGGACTGCATCGGGGATGGCTTCAAAGATTTTTTCACGCAGACCGGTCAGCGTCAGCAGAATGAATATCAGGCCGTCAATCAGGACGAAAAACAATGCATTTGCATACGTAAATCCCAAAGTGAAGCACACTGTATAGACAAAATAGGCATTAAGGCCCATGCCGGAAGCCTGTGCCAACGGCAGGTTTGCCAGCAATCCAATTGCAACCGTACCAATGACGGCAGAAATTGCAGTTGCGATGTAAATCGCGCCATAGGAAACCGTGCCGAGCTCGGAAAACATACCTGCGTTGACCATCAGAATATAGGCCATGGCCATAAACGTGGTAAGACCGGCCATAATCTCTGTCTTTACTGTTGAGCCCCGTTCATGAATTTTAAAATACTGTTCCATAACGATATCTCCAAATTTCCTCCTTTTATTTGTTAAAAATCAACGACAGGAGAAATCATATCACACCACATATAGTGCGTCAAGATCATAATTCGACAAATTGATCTCGGATTAAAAATTCTTAAATCTGCGATCCAGCACAAAAAGCACTTAAGATTTATGTTACAATAAAGCAAACGGAGGTGACTGTATGAACGAACCTGTAAAAATTATGATAGTTGACGACGAAGCAGACATCCGAACCATCGTTCGTATTCTACTGGAAACCAAGGGATATCACATCACGGAGATCGCCAGCGGAGAAGAAGCCGTTGCTTACAGCAAACTGCATCCCGACATTGATCTCATTCTGATGGATATCATGATGCCCGGTATCGACGGTGTTGAAGCCTGCCGGCAGATTCGGGAACGCTCCTTTGTTCCGGTTCTTTTTCTGACCGCAAGAACACAGGACACAGACAAGGTTGCAGCCTATGAAAACGGCGGAGACGATTACCTGGTAAAGCCATTTTCGCAAACGGAACTGTTCATGAAAGTGGATTCCCTGCTCCGCCGCTACCGCGTTTACCATGGCAAAGAAACCGCTGTCAATCAGGAAGAGCGCCTGCGCATTGACAATGAGCATCATGTGGTTTATAAATTTAACAAACCCGTTAATCTGACAGATAAAGAGTATGATATTTTGAATTATCTGTATCAAAACCGCGGTCAGACTGTCCGTGCGGTTCAGCTTTATCAGCATGTCTGGCATGAAAAATATCTTCCTTCTTCTGTCAACACCGTTATGGTACACATTCTAAATCTCCGGAAAAAGCTGGAGGACGACCCCTCTAATCCCACTTTAATCCGGACAATTTGGGGAAAGGGGTATCAGATCGATTAAACAGAAAACGTTTACTTCGCTGCGTGCGAAAATGATTTACATTCTACTGGCTGCATTGATCTGCAGCATCCTGCTGTTCCTGCTGCAAATACTGGTCAGAAATGCCATGATTAAAAGATATTATCTCAACGATACCGCGGTGGCACAGCGCGTTGCCAGACAAATTCAGGAATTAAACGAATTTGTCCAGAAGGAGGCGCTTTCTTCTGAAGATACTGAGGCGCTTTCCACATGGGCAAACAATAAGAGACATGTTTATCTCCTGCTCTATAAAGACGATCATCTGTTTTTCAAAGGCGGCGCACCGTCAGCAACCTGGGATGACAGCACCTTTCTTTTCAACCCCCATGACATTCCAAATCCTGACGTTGAAATTGTCTCTAATCAGGATGATACAAAATTTCCCATCCGCTTTTCCGATGGTCTCTACTCTGTCGCGCTTTACGATTATTCGGAGACCTATATTTATAATGCCTGTACGATTGTCGCTCTGTCCATCTGCTTTATTTTCTTTGTATGTATCATGCTGATCTACAGCAGGCGGATCACTAAGTCCATTATCACACTTTCCCAGGAGATGGCTGAGGTATGCAATGGCAATCTGGAAAAAGAAATTACCTTTTCCAGCGATGATGAATTGAACACGCTTGCTAATGATATCAACAGCATGCGGATCTCCATTATCGAACAGACGAAGAATGAACAGGTGGCATGGCAGGCGAACAGCGACCTCATCACTGCGCTCTCCCACGATATCCGGACACCGTTGACCGCATTGCTCGGCTATTTGGACCTGTCCGCCGGCGGACAATATCAAACAGAAGAGCAGCTGCATCAATATCTCACTGCTGGTGTTGAGAAGGCACAACAGATCAAGTCGTTGATCGAAGAGATTTTTCAGTATTTTCTGGTTTTCGGACAACCCTCTCTTCAGATGAAACCAGAAGAATTTGATGCCAACATCCTATTGGAACAGCTTTTTGGCGAGCATATCATCCACCTGCAGGACATTGGTTTCGTGGTAAAATTCACAAAAAATCTTCAGAGTTCCAGTTCTCTGCAAGTCGACATTATCTATCTCAAGCGTGTTTTTGACAATTTGTTCTCCAACATTGAAAAACATGCAGACCGAACAAAAAAAGTTGTAATTATTGTAACAGAGGAAAAACATAAGATCCGTTTCCTGTTTTCTAATAGTATTCCAAAAATCCCCAATCGTGTAGAAAGCACAAAAATCGGCTTGCAGACCTGCAATAAGATTATCCAACAGCTTGGCGGTACTTTTCTTACGACAGCAGCAGATCATGTATTTACTGCCGAGTTTACCCTTCCACTCTGAACTCAAAAAAGCCGACGTACAGTCAAAAACTTGTACGTCGGCTTTTTTCAAAATTCGCAAGAACTCCTTTGATAAAATAAAATGATTCCGTTATGATAAGGCCATAAAATGAAAGGCTTTAAAAATCAGAAAAGGAGATTTTTACTATGACAATCGGTGATTCTTATTTTGACACATTAAAATTTTTCCTAAACGATACCGAAGAACCAGCTATTCTCTCCAATAAACTCTCATGTTCCAATCCCGACACCCCAGTAGAAGAGACAGTCTGTGATGAAATAGAAGTGTCTATTCAAGAAGAACCATCGGAAGCTCCTATGGAATCATCCGCTCAAGATATGTCAACAGACGAGACGACACCTCTCTATAAAATAGAATCCGAAGAAGAAACCAATCCGTACTCTCCACACCATAACAGCACCTATGATATTGTCTCCCGAATAGCATATTTACTCGGCGTCTCCAAAAGCATTTTTGAAAATGAACATGAGGCGCCGCAGCTGGAATGGTACAACAAATTGAATGAGGACCGCTGTGCCCGTATCGTCCGCAACCTCTGTATGCTGCGCACCCGTATCGAACAGAATTTTGCTGCAATCCATCGGGCCATCTTCTATGACCTTAAAAATTTACATACACTGCCGGAATTCATCTCTCCACAAATTATCTCTGATCTGGAGGCAGATGGGATTCAACTAATCAAAGCCAATTATAAATTAAACAGTTATGTGATAGACATCAACCGTCTGATCTCTGACCGCATCAACAACTGCAAAAACCTGTTCCCGCTCTGGCTGGACTGGAACTATGTCAAACCACTTTTTATTATGCCGGATGGGCAGACAGAAGCCGGCATCAAGCGCGCCGGATACATTTATTCCCAAAACCGCAACTTTTACCCCTACCAGGTCTATATGAACTGGACACCTGAAGACCACGGCAATCTGCTTTATAACGACAAAAAATTTGTCTCCTGGCTGTACAACGCCAACGGGGAACTCTTTACCGACCTTTCCAAGGTTTCTGATGCCGCTGACCTGACCAAAAACAACATTTATGACTTTATCGCTGCAAGCCAGAACACGGTATTCGTCGTGGATTGTGAAAACTCTGATCCCTATAAGCTTTGTTCCACTCTGCTCAATCTGGAAGCAGACGAACTGGAAAAGGTCAGCAAAATTATCCTTTATGATGATGTCCATACCGCCAGTGCATGGCGTATCCTCGACCGTATCCTCGATATTCCCGTTGAGCACACTCTGGTTGAACGCATCAAATCCAGTAAATCTCTGGTGGATACCGCACTTTCTGTGGGAACTTGCCGCGAATTTTTCCTGAATCATGTGGATTCTTTCGTTATTGTATCCAGCGATTCCGATTACTGGGGTCTGATCTCTAACCTACCGGAAGCCAATTTCCTGCTCATGGTTGAACACGAAAACTGTGGGATTGACATTCGCAATGCCATGGAAAGCTGTGGAATCTATTACTGTTATATCGATGACTTTTGCAGCGGTAACAACGAAGAGCTGAAGACCATGGCACTGCTTAATGAGATACAGACTTATATTGAAGATCGTTTTCAGGGCTTCAATGTAAAGGAAATGATGGAACAGGCATACCTTTCCACACGTGTCCATATGTCCGATGCAGAAAAGCGCCAGTTCCAAAACAAATATGTAAAACCCATGCATCTGTCTATTGACAACGACGGCAATGTTTCGATCCAGCTCTCCGCATAACAATTTCATTTTAGCCAATCATCTTTTTTCATATAATCGCCTCCCTTTTTATCGGTCCTCCTTTTGCTTTCTCATCGCTTGTTTTTCCATTTTACAAATGGAAAAATGAGTGGAGTCACCTCCTTTTTTCATATATCCCCTTTCATAGCAAACGGGCAGATGCATATACATCTGCCCGTTTGTTCTATTTTCTATTGTAACTCCAGATTAAACAGTTTACAGCAATTTTTGTAGGTCCTCCAGTTCCAGCGCTGCTGCCTGCATCAGCAACCTGCGCCGTTCCGATGTTTCCATACCAGAAGCCAGCACTTTTTTCCGCAACTCTCCCAATAATGCCAGCCGTTCTTCATACTCCGGACCATACCAGGCTTCCAACTCCCGCCGGATTTTTGCAGCCAGGGAAGGACTTTTTCCCGCAGTGGAAACAGCCAGCGTCAAATCCCCGCGCTGCACGGTTGCAGGCACAATAAAGCTGCACAATGCCGGGTCATCCACCACATTGACCGGAATTCGATGCGCCTGACAGTATGCGCTGACTGCACGGTTCACTTTGCGGTCGTCTGTCGCGGCAATGACGGCAAAAGCATCGGCAAGCTGCACTGTATCGAAAGATTGCCGGATGCACCGAATCCCTTCCAGCCGTTCCAGTTCTTCACAAATCTCCGGCGCAATCACAGTAACATCCGCCCCAAACCGCAAAAACAGAGCACATTTCCGAAACGCAACCACGCCGCCGCCGACAACGACAACAGACTTCCCGCCGACATCCATCATAAACGGGAAAAACATCAGGCCATACTCTCTTTCACGGCAGCCAATGCCTGATAATTTGCCGCAATGGTGCGGTCGATGTCCGCATCCGTATGCGCCAGAGACAGGAACATACACTCAAACTGTGCCGGCGGCAACAGAATACCGGCTTCCAGCATTTTCTGGAAGTACACGCGGTACAAATCGGTATCGCATGCTTTGACCGCATCATAGCAGGTCATGGATCCCGGTGCAAAAAACAGACACAGCAGGCTGCCCATGCGGTTGACGGCAAACAGCAGATCCAGCTTCTGCAAATTGTCGCGGATACCTGCCTCCAAACGCGCCCCCTTCTTATCCAATTCTGTATAATATTCCGGATGCAGCTGCAATCGGGTCAGGCTTTTGAGGCCGAGGAACATAGCCAGCGGATTGCCCGACAGTGTACCCGCCTGATAGACCGGTCCCATGGGAGAAACACAGGACATAATTTCGCGTCTGCCGCCGTAGGCGCCGACCGGCAGACCGGAACCGATGATCTTGCCAAAGCAAACCATATCGGGATCAATGCCGTAAACTTCCGCTGCACCGCCAAAAGCCGCGCGGAAGCCGCTGATGACTTCGTCAAAAATGAGAACCGCCCCATATTGCCGCGTCAAATCCCGCAATGTCTGCAAAAACTTCGGGTCACCGGGAACCAGCCCCATATTGCCTGCGATGGGCTCCACAATCACGCAGGCAATCTCATCGCCGCAACCGGCAAAGAGATCAACCATTGCTTTGCTGTCATTGTATGGCATGACAATGGTGTCTTTCACCACATCGGCCGGAACACCGGCGGACGTGGGAACACCAAACGTGAGTGTGCCGGAGCCGGACTTGACCAGCAGCGCATCGCTGTGACCATGGTAACAGCCCTCGAATTTGACAATCTTGTTGCGCCCCGTGTACCCTCTCGCAGCGCGGATGGCACTCATCGTCGCCTCTGTCCCGGAATTGACCATACGAACCAGTTCCGCTGCCGGGTAGGCCATTTGCAGCAGCTTGGCCATATCCGTCTCAATTGCGGTCGGCAGACCGTAGCTGATGCCGCGCTCAACGGCCTCAATGAGCCCTTCTGTCAAAAACGCGGGACTGTGCCCAAATACCATCGGTCCCCAGGAACCGATATAATCAATGTAATCATTGCCGTCCACATCCCGGATATGGCTACCATGTGCCGAGGCGACTACCACCGGCGCGGTACCGACTGCCTGAAAGGCGCGAACCGGGCTGTTGACGCCGCCCGGAATATATTGCTGGGATTCCTTAAAAATAGCTTCTGACTTGGTATGCTTCATCGTTCTTCCCTCAGCTTTCTGCAAATCTCTTTGGCATAGTAGGAAATAATGAGACCGGCGCCGGCACGCTTGATGCCAATCAATGCCTCTGTCATCGCATCTTCACTGAGAAGGCCGGCGGAAATTGCATATTTCAGCATGGAATACTCACCGGAAACCTGATAGGCTGCAACGGGCACATCAAAGGTGTCTTTTGTCCGCTGGACGATATCGAGATAGGGCATGGCGGGCTTGACCATGACAATGTCCGCGCCCTCTTCGATATCCAATGCAATCTCCCGCATCGCCTCATCGCTGTTGTGGCAGTCCATCTGATAGCTTTTGCGGTCTCCAAACGATGGCGCACTGCCCGCCGCCTCACGGAACGGCCCGTAGAAACTGGACGCATATTTTGCGGAATAAGCCATGATCGCCACATTTTCAAAACCGTTTTCGTCCAACGCCGTGCGGATCGCACCGACGCGGCCGTCCATCATATCCGAGGGTGCTACCATGTCTGCGCCCGCGGCCGCATGGCTGACCGCAATTTTGGCTAGATACGGTAATGTGCTGTCATTGTCTACATAGCCGTCCGGCGTGAGAATCCCGCAGTGGCCGTGGTCGGTGTACTGGCACATGCAGACGTCTGTAATAATATACAGCTCCGGCATGAGCCGGCGCAGTTCACGGATCGCGCGCTGGACAATGCCGTTTTCTTCAAAGGCGGAGGTGGCACAGGCATCCTTGTGGTCGGGAATCCCGAACAGAAGGACAGAATTGACGCCAGTCTCCCGCAGTCCTGCAGCTTCCGCCTCCAGTTGATCGATGGAAAGATGGTAGACGTCGGGCAGCGCGGGAATCGGTTCCCGGATGCCCTGTCCCTCTACTACAAAAAGGGGATAGATAAAATCCGCACAGCGCAGTGTGGTTTCCTGCATCATCGTACGGATAACCGGATTTTTTCTAAGTCGTCTTGGTCGATTGATCATGTTACTCACCTTACTTGATATTGTTCCAAAATTGTCTGTGTCAGACTTTGCATTGTACTTTGTTCACTGGTAATCGGGGAAAGGCCATACGTCTCCAGCGTTCCGCTGGTCGCTGCACCGATCGAATAGATCGGAATCCGGTGTGCGGTGACATCGGCAAACCCGACACTGTCTGCAAAATTGTGTACTGCAGCAGAGCTGGTAAATGTAATGCCGTCGATGGCTCCGGTGCGGAGTTCCGCCCATACGGCTTCCGTATCACAATCCGCGGCTTCCGAAGTGTACAGCGCAATCGGTGTCACGCGGCAGTATCGCTGCAAGGTCTCCCGCAGCATGGGGCGCGCTGCCGCCGACTGCGGCAGCAATACATGATCTTCTGCGCGCAGTTGCGGTACCAGTGTTTCACACAAGCCCTCTGCCGTAAACTGCTCCGGGATGACATCGGCACGCAGTCCGTATTGCCGCAGTGCCTTCGCTGTTGCAGACCCAATGACACAGAGTCTGGCATGGTACAATGCTCTGGCATCCTTCCCCGCCCCGTCGAGCGCATTGAAAAACTGCTCCACCGTGACCTGACTGGTAAAGACAATGTGGGTAAACTGTTCGATCTGCGCCATCGCCGCATCCAATGCATGCGGCACCGGCTTCAATTCCAGCATCGGTGCATGGAGAACCTCGGCACCCTCTGCCTCCAGCAGAGCCTGTAGACCGCCGCTTTTGCTGCTGGTCCGTGTTACCAGAAAACGCCGTCCAAACAATGGCCGCGTTTCAAAAAAGTTCAGCCGCTCCCGCAGCGTTACCACTTCCCCCACGACGATCATAGCCGGGGACGTCAGCTTTGTCTGCTCTACCGCATCCGGCAGGGTTGCCAGCGTACCGACCGCCGTCCGCTGCGCCGCGGTTGTGGCATGGCTGATGACGGCAGCCGGCGTCTCCGCCGGTTTTCCGGCCTGCATCAACCCCTGACAGATGGCACGCACCTGAGACAGTCCCATCAGAAAGACCAGTGTCCCGTCCTCCTGCGCCAGAACATCCAGAGGCGCCTGCTCCATCCCGTGGGAGTTGGTATGCGCGGTCACAACATGGAATGACCGCGCCAGTTCCCGGTGCGTGATTGGAAATCCGGCATAGCAAAGCCCGCCGATGGCTGAAGAAATGCCCGGCACCACTTCAAACGGAAGCCCCAGTTCCGCCAGCCGCAGCGCTTCTTCCCCGCCGCGACCAAACACATACGGATCGCCGCCTTTGAGCCGCACTACGGTACCACCCTTCTGCGCACATTCGACAATCAGTTCTGTGATCTCCTCCTGTGGCATATAGTGCCGCCCGGCGGCCTTTCCGACATAATAAAGCCGACAGCCAGCGGGCGCGGCATCCAGCAGGCGCGGGTTGACCAAACGGTCATAGATGATATAATCCGCCTTCTGGATGCAGTCAAATCCCTTTCGGGTGATTAACATCTCGTCACCGGGTCCTGCGCCGACCAGATACACTTTGCAGTCTCTCGATTTCATAGGCTGTTCCTTTCGTATGCAGTACAAAGCTGTGCGGCGAGCTGCAATCCCAACGCCTCTGCCGCTTCTGCCTTACCGGAGACAGAACCGCGGACAAGCGCCGCCCCGTCGTCCTCCGCACCATAGACCGCAGTCAGCGTGATGCTGTCCCCCTCCACCACGCAATACGCACCGACCGGAGCATGGCAGCCCGCGCCGGTGCCTCGGAGAAACGCCCGTTCCGCACGCGCCGCAATGGCGCTGGCCTTGTCCCGGATGGTGTCCAGAATGGCACGGACTGCGGCGTTGTCCTTCCGGACTTCCAGTCCAAGAATTCCCTGTGCCGGTGCCGGCAGGATCGTCAGCGGCGAAAACGCCGCCGAAATTGCGGATGCATATCCGGCACGCTGCAATCCCGCTGCCGCAAGCATCACGCCATCCAGTTCCCCATCCGTTGCCTTGCGCATCCGGGTCTCGATGTTGCCGCGAATGGGAACAATCTGCAAATCCGGACGCAGTGCCAAAAGCTGCCGACTGCGGCGCAGACTGCCTGTGCCGACCGTCGCCCCCTGCGGCAGATCCTCCAGACTGGAAAGACCGTCACGCAAAATCAAGACGTCGCGGCAATCTGCCCGCTTCGGCGGATCGGTCAGCATCAGCTCCGGTGGCTGTACCGCCGGCAAATCCTTCATGCTGTGGACTGCAAAATCAATGGTTCCATCCAGCAATGCCTGTTCCAGCTCTCTTGTAAAAATACCGCTTGTGGAAAAAGCCCGCAACGGAATATTCTGCCGGGCATCGCCTGTGCTCTTTACAATCACCGGTTCAAACCGGTACGCCGGAAACCGGGTCTGTAATTGCGCAATGGTTGCGTTGGTCTGGATCAATGCAAGCTTACTGCCCCGCGTTCCGACCCGAATCGTATTTCCTTCCACTGCATCACCTTCTATAAATCAAATAGCGTTTTCATCATTTCAATATAGGCCGCCTGTGTCCCCTCGTCCTGCAAGCCTTTCAGCCGCAGCATGGGTTCCCGAATCAGCCGCTGCAGGCTGGCCTTCACCATCTTGCCGACAATCCGCTGTTCCCGTTCGGATAACTCCAGCTTGTGGGTTAAAATCTGCGTCGTGTCCTCTGTGATCTCATGACAACGCGCATTGAGCGACTGGATGGTCGGGTCTACGCGGGTCTGCTGCATCCAGACCAGTACCTCGTCTACAGCAGTCTGAATTCGAACCTCAGCAGCCTGTGCAAGCGCTTCCCGCTGGTGCAGATGTGCATCCGACAGCCGCTTGATGTCGTCGATTTCAAACACATGCACGTTCTCACACTCGGCAGCCGCGGACTCGACATCCGGCGGCACCGCAAGATCCAGCAGATACAGCGGATGCTGTAAAACCGGCATCTTTTCCGCGTAAAAGATCGCGTGCGGCGCGGCAGTCGCTGTAATGACTGCGTCCACCTGCGGCAGCAGAGCATAGCGCTCCAGAAACGGCCTGGATACCACGCGATCAGACTGCGCCTGCGCTTCCTCCACGGTTTGCAGGGTCCGATTACAGAGAATGATCTGCTCCGCACCGGCATCCAGCAAATACTTCAGCGTGAGCTGATTCATTTTTCCAAAGCCTGTGAGCAAAAACCGCTTCCCCGACAGGCTGTCCAACGCTTCTTCCAACAATTTCAGGCCGATATAACTGACCGACAGTGGAATCTGCGAAATTTTCAAGTCGGTTTTGATGGCTTTGGAGAGCGTAACCGCCTCGCGGAACAACTTGTTCAGCATTTTGCCGGTCGCCCCCAACTGCGCAGCAAAGGTCACGGCGTCCCGCACCTGCCCAAGAATCTGATCTTCCCCAATCACCGCTGAATGCAGACCGCAGGTGACGCAGAACAGCTCATATACCGCCTCGCGCCCATGCAGACAGACCAGATACTCCGCAAAATCCACACCGTCGAAGAAGGCAAGATACCGCTCCCGCATCTGTTCCAGCGCCGTCTCCGCATCCTCTGCGGCAAAATACACGGTGCTGCGGTTGCAGGTAGACAGCACAACGACTTCTGGAATACCGGCATCCAGTGCCTGGGTCAGAAAGGTAATTTTCTGACTGTCCGTGAAGGAGAAGCGGCTGCGCACCGAAACCGGCGCATGCTGATGATTGACGCCGACGAGACACAGTTCCATAGAATTGTTCCACCTTCCTTCTTTTTTCTTAAAATTTCATGCCTAACTGTATCTTATCATACGACAAAAACGCACTGCGTACAAGTGTTCTGTAAAAAGAAAAACAGACCAACCTTTCAAAAAGATACCTTTTTAATCTTCCAGAAAAAATTTCGATG
Source organism: Oscillospiraceae bacterium (assembly GCA_050944035.1). Lineage (GTDB taxonomy): Bacteria > Bacillota > Clostridia > Oscillospirales > Oscillospiraceae > JBMNQH01. The sequence goes on from JBMNQH010000002.1 coordinate 89,071, forward strand.
GCGATATGTTCAGTACCTCTGCCATTTTAAAAAGCGTTTCCAGAGAAATCCCTCTGGTCATACCGGGGCCCTCAATTTGTGCCACAAAATTGGCGCTTTTATCAATCTTTTCGGCAAACGTCTCCTGGGTATATCTCGCCTTTTTCCGATAGTATGCAATCCTCAGACCAAGTACGCGATAGGATTCCGGATAGTTTGTATTCATTTCCAATCACCTTTTTATCGTAAAACGTTTTTTAACATCCACTAAATGTGGAGCGAAAAATCTTTGAATATATTATTTCTATCATAAATTCAGAAAAATTAGAGCTGATTCGTATAAATTTGTACCAATTACTACCGAATACTACAAAGTAATATAAAAAAGTCGCCAGACATTTGTCCAGCGACTTTATGTTTTTATCGACTTCAGAGATTCAGAATCTGCCAGTCAGCTTCATTGACTGCCCTCTTTTCAGAGGGAGACTTCTTCTATTTTTAAACGGCCAGCACAGTTACGACATCGTCTTTAACAGACAGACCGATCCGGCTGAACGGTTCGCCGCGGCGGTCGATCATTTCGGTCGCAATCCGATCCTCGACGTCCTTCTGAATCTGGCGGCGCAGATTGCGGGCGCCATAGGTGACGGAATAACTCTTCTTCACCAGATAATCGAGCAAGCTGTCCTCATAGAGCAGCTCAACGCCCTTCTCAGCCATGACATCCTGCAATTCCTTCAACATCAGTTTGGCAATTTCGCGGAAGTTTTCCTCCGTCAAGTGGTTGAAGCAGACGATTTCATCGATACGGTTGAGAAATTCGGGACGCAGGAACTCATTGAGTGCCTTCATCGCGCGTTCTTTCCCCTGTTCGTTGAGACTCTGGTTGAAACCAAGGGTTGCGGTCTTGCGCTCACTGCCGGCGTTGGTGGTCATAATGATAACAGTATTTTCAAAGTTTACCGTTCTGCCCTGTGCGTCGGTGATGCGGCCATCGTCCAGGATTTGCAGCAGGACATTCATAATGTCGGGATGCGCCTTTTCAATTTCGTCGAAGAGCACGACGGAATAGGGCTTCCGGCGGATTTTTTCCGTCAGCTGGCCGGCTTCATCATAGCCGACATATCCCGGAGGCGAACCAAGCAGACGGGAAACACTGTGCTTTTCCATAAACTCGGACATATCCAGCCGAACCAATGCGTCCGGGGTATCAAACAGGTCGGCGGCAAGGCGCTTGACCAGCTCGGTTTTACCCACGCCCGTGCTGCCCACAAAGATGAAGCTGGAGGGCTTGCGTTTTGCGGACAATCCCAGTCGGTTACGACGGATGGCCGCACAGACTGCGTCGATGGCATCATCCTGACCGATGACGTGCGCTTTCAGGCGTTCATTCAGCTTTGACAAGCGCTCCAATTCGTCCTCACGGATGCTGCTGGCCGGAATTTTGGTCCACAGCTCAATGATACGGGCGAGATTGTCAATGGTCAGCTGTGGCCGACCATTGGCCTGCAACACGTTCATCTCATCCGAGAGCTGCATATCACGGCTGCGGATGACGGCGAGGCGTTCAAAGTCCTCATGCTCGGTGTTGGATAGGAGCAGCTCGCGCTCCTTGTCGAGATCGGCGCGCTCCTTCTGGATCTCGGACACGCGCTCCAGACTCTTGTTTTTGAGGTTAACATCCGAACAGGCCTCGTCGAGCAGATCGATGGCCTTATCGGGCAGGAAGCGGTCGGTGATATAGCGTTCCGACATCAAAACAGCCTGCCGGCACATGGCGTCCGAGATCGTCACCTGATGATAGTCCTCATAGTAATGGGAAATACCGCGGATGATGGCAATGCTGTCCTCGATGGAGGGCTCCGTCACCGTAACCGGCTGAAAGCGGCGTTCCAGTGCGGAGTCCTTCTCAATGTGCTTACGGTACTCGGCAAAGGTGGTTGCACCGATAACCTGAATTTCCCCGCGGGACAGGGCAGGTTTTAAAATATTGGCGGCATTCATCGAACCTTCCGCATCGCCGGCGCCCACGATATTGTGTACTTCATCGATGACCAAAATGATGTTGCCCTGCTTGCGAATCTCTTCGATCAGCTTTTTCATACGGCTTTCAAACTGACCGCGGAACTGCGTACCGGCTACCAGAGCGGTGAGGTCGAGCAGCAGGACTTCCTTCTCCCGCAGTTTATACGGGACATTGCCGTTAACAATACGCTGGGCAAGACCCTCAGCGATGGCCGTTTTGCCGACGCCGGGCTCACCGATCAGGCAGGGGTTGTTTTTCTGGCGGCGGTTCAAAATCTGAATCACACGCTCCAGCTCTTCGTCGCGGCCGATCATACGATCAAGCTCGCCGTTTCTGGCACGCTCAGTCAAAGAGATGCAGTAATTGTCGAGGAATTTTTTCTTTCCTTTTCCCTCCCGCGGTTCCCGGCCGGGCCGCTCTGCGGCGTGCCCTTCCGACGACGGAGCATCGTCTTTGTTGGGACCGTCCGGCCCGCCAAACAAACGGTTCAAAAACGGGAAGGTTGCAGTCTTGCCGTCCTCATCATCATTGTCCAGATCATCATCCTGGGGGATCATCATTCCCTCTATGTCGCCCATTGCGTTGGTCATTTCACCGGTTAGCGTGTCGATTTCTTCATCAGACAAACCCAAGCGCTGGATCATATCATCGACCGGTTTGATTTTCAGTTCGCGGGCGCACTTCATGCAAAGACCTTCGTTGATGGTCTTGCCGTTTTCCATTTTGCTGATAAACAGTACTGCCACATTCTTTTTACAACGTGCGCAAATAATTGGTTCCATACTAAACTCCTATCGACCTTTGTTATACTGTCTGGTTTCCAAACGATCGAGACTTCGGATTTCAAACCACAGAAACGATCCTGCTTTATGTACAGGATTACAGTCCCAAAATCCGGCTGAGCAGATTCAATTTGGCAAGCAATCTTGCCAGGATGGTACTGTCAAGGGTGGTCTTTCCGATCAAAATACCCAGGAACATCAGGGCCCAGACCAAAACCATGCAGAAGATGATGCCTCTGAACAATCCGGCAACTGCACCACCTACATCATTCAGTATATCCATATTGGGAATTCTAAATGAAAGATTGGGAATATTGGCAATCGCGGTGATCAAAATAAGAATCAACAGCGACCCGAGCAAGACGATGGCCGTATGCGCCACAGCACTGCAAAGCGTCTGTACAATGGCCTCCCGGATGCCCACTGTATTATTCTCTGCATAGTCCTGCGCTTTCTCTGCCAGATGTTTGGCTTCCGTCTCATAGATGCCGATCGCCTGATAGCTTTCGGTACAGAAAGCCTCGGTCTGATCCGGATTTTCGGCCAGGTAGTCGTCCAGCGAGAGTTCGCTTTCTTTGACGCCGAGTTTCTCACTGACCTCATTGCCCATAAGAGACTCCATATAGCCGTCCGCAAAGGGATACAGCACAGGGACAAGCTCATGGGAAAACGTATTGGCAAACAGCGTTGCAGCGTACAGTGAGACTGCAATGGCAACAAGACCGCCAATACCGGAAACCAGGCCTTTTCGGTATCCGATCCAGATACACAGCACCAGAATCAGCACCAGCACCACATCGATGATAATTTTCATGTTGTTTCTCCTGATGGAATATTCTTTCTATTTTTCCGCCGGAGCGGCGATATTGTCCAGGCTTCAGACATCCCCCAATTCGGAACATCTGGGCAAAACAGTGACAAACATCGTATATATGTGGGGCATTATATCACAAACCCCCCAAAAGGAACAGAAAACTGCTAAAATTTTACACTTTTCTTTCTTATTTCGTCATCATCTCTCCAACAGGACCATCATACCAGATCCGCGAGAGGTACAGTCCCTGCGGCGGCATCGTTGGTCCGGTCAGACGGCGGTCTCCGCGTTCCAGAAGGCTCGGAATATTCTCCGGCTCCAGTTTACCGTGGGAGGCATAGACCACCGTACCGGCAATGGCGCGCGCCATATTGTACAGAAACCCATCGGCACAGACGCGCATCTCAATGATCCCGTCCACAACGTCGATCCCACACCAGTGAACCGTCCGAACGGTCGTACGTGTCTCCGTACCGACCGAGCGAACCGCGGCAAAATCGTGCGTGCCTTCAAAGGCTTTTGCTGCACGCTGCATACGTTCCAGATCCAGCGGCGCGGGATAGAAACAAACCCGTTTCTGCAAAAAAGGGTCGCGGATCCGGGAATTGAGAATCCGATAGACATACTCCTTTTGAATACAGGAACCAATTGCATTGAAATCCGGCTCCGCCTCGACGGCGTCGGTGACCGCAATATCGTCCGGTAAGCGGGTATTGACAGCCAACGGAATCCGGTCGATTGGTATGCGGCAATCCGTGCGGAAGTTGGCACAGTAGCGCAAAGCATGCACCCCTGCATCGGTGCGGCCGCAACCGACTACCTTCACTGGATGCCCGCAGACTTTTGTCAAAGCGGTTTCCAGAGTTTCCGCCACGGTAACTTCTGTTTTTTGCACCTGCCATCCGTGATAGGCAGAGCCGTCATAGCGCAAACGCAGGGCAATATTTTTCACAGACCAAACCTCGCCAATACAATGATACCCACAAGCAGAAGAACACCGAGGAGCAACGCAAGAATATCACAGCGCTTCCACTCCAGCTTCTTCATCCGGGTCCGGCCTTCCCCACCGTGATAACAGCGGCACTCCATGGCAACGGCCAGCTCGTCCGCCCGGCGGAACGCACTGACAAACAGCGGCACCAGCAACGGCAGCAGCGCCTTTGCACGCTGGGCCAGCGAACCGGTCTCGAAATCAGCGCCGCGGGCTTTCTGTGCACTGATAATTTTATCGGTTTCCTCAATCAACGTCGGAATGAACCGCAGTGCGATGCTCATGATCATTGCAAGTTCATGCACCGGAACCTTGACTTTTTTCAGTGGATTGAGCAAACTCTCCAGACCATCCGTCAACGCAATGGGGGATGTGGTATAGGTCAGCAGAAACGTACCCATGACCAACATCACAATACGCAGAATCATGAACGCTGCATTTCTGATGCCTTCTTCTGTAATTTTAAAAATCCAGAATTCCACCAGCACCTTGCCGGAGCTATAAAACATATTCAAAAACCCGGTAAAAATAATGATGATAATCAGCGGCTTCAGACCACGGACCAGATTTTTGGGATTAACTTTTGACAGCGCAATGCAGGCAATCAGAACCGCGGCCATCACAGCATAAGAGACGTAGCTCTTCGCAACAAAGAGTGCCACGATGTAAACGATGGTCAACAGGATTTTGGCTCTGGGGTCCAGGCGGTGTACAATTGTGTTTCCCGGGAAATACTGGCCGAGTGTGATATCTTTTAGCACAGATTTCCCTCCTTCCTGCAGGCAAGTACCGCCTGCACCAGCTTCTCTGTGGTATAAATTCCGTCTGTAATCGGAATACCGTGCTCCCGTAACCGCATCGCAATACTGGTGGAGTCCGGAACAGCGAGACCAATCTGCTGCAAACGCTCCGCCTGTGAAAACACTTCTTCCGCCGTTCCATCCAGCGCAACCGTCCCGCCGTCAAACACGATCAGGCGCTCGGCAATTCTGGCAATGTCCTCCATACTGTGCGTGACCAGCAGAATGGTACTGCCTGTGATACGATGGTATTCCCGAATATTTTCCAGAATCTCTTCCCGGCCGGCGGGATCCAATCCAGCGGTCGGCTCATCCAGGATCAGCACACCCGGCCGCATGGCAATAACGCCTGCAATCGCAACGCGGCGTTTCTGCCCGCCGGACAGCTCCAGAGGAGACTGGTCAAACAGTGCCTCCGGCACATTGACAAACTTGGCGGCCTCGCGAACACGTTCATCCACTTCCTGTTCGCTCAGTTTCATATTCTTCGGTCCAAAGGCAATATCACGATACACAGTCTCTTCGAACAGCTGGTATTCTGGATATTGAAAAACCAACCCAACCTGGAACCGGACATCCCGAGTCGCGACCTTGGAACGGTGGATATCCTCGCCGTCATAAAGCACCCGGCCGCCGGTGGGCTTCAACAACCCGTTGAGGTGCTGAATAAAAGTGGATTTACCGGAACCGGTGTGACCAATCACACCGACAAACTGTCCTTCCGGAATTTCGAGACTAATCTGCTCAATTGCAACTTTTTCAAACGGGGTTCCCTGGCTGTATACATGGCAGAGCGCCTCGGTTTTGATACTGGGCATCTTCTCTCCTCCTCTAGCACAGGGCTGCAGCAACCGCTGCGGCACAGTCGTCAATGGTCAGGGCGTCCAGCGGAACATTCATACCCGCTTTTCTGAGCTCCCAAAGCAGGCGGGTGGTTTCCGGAACCGTCAGGCCCTCGCGCTCCAGCATTTCCACTTCGGAAAACACAACTTCCGGACGACCGTCGGCCACAATGCGACCGTTTGACATCACGATCAGCCGGTCAGCGCCAATGGCCTCTTTCATATGGTGGGTAATCAAAACGACCGTGATCCCTTGTTCCCGCAGCTGGGCAATGGTGCGGATGACCTCGGCACGACCAGCAGGGTCCAGCATCGCCGTGGGCTCGTCCAGCACAATACAGCGCGGCTGCATGGCAAGCACGCCCGCGATGGCAATGCGCTGCTTCTGACCCCCGGACAACAGGTGCGGGGCGTGCATCCGGTATTCGTACATACCAACCTGCCGCAGCGCTGCATCGACACGGCGGCGGATCTCCTCAGGCTCTATTCCCAGATTTTCTGGCGCAAATGCAATATCGTCTTCCACAACATTGGCCACAATCTGGTTATCCGGATTCTGAAACACCATGCCAACGGTGCGGCGAATGGAAATCAGCAAGGACGCATCAGCGGTGTCCATCCCGTCGACCAGCACCTTCCCGCTCTCCGGTACCAGAATGCCGTTTAGATGCTTCGCAAGCGTGGACTTGCCGCAGCCGTTGTGGCCGAGCACCGCAACAAAGGTTCCCTCTTCGATGGAAAGGCTGACATCCTGTAAGACAGACTCCTGATCCGCCTTTCCCGGATAATGATAGCTGATATTTTTGACTTCAATAATATTTCCCATAGAATTATTCCATTCCCCTCCGGATTGCCGCCGCATCACATTCCCAGCGGCAAGAGGCGCCGCAGGGCAATACCAGCCCTGTGGTTGTAACCGGAAGTCCAAGTTCCTTACTTTCGCTGTGCCCGCCGAACTTTCTGGTAAAGATGCTCTCACTGATATAGGTCAACGTGGACGGGGAAAGCCCGGTTGTATAGGAGTTGATGATAACAAACAGCGGATGATCCGACAACACATTGGCACAGAGGCTGACGAAAGACCAGAGATTATCCTCCAGCTTCCAGACCTCGCCCGAAGGACCGCGACCATAGGAGGGCGGATCCATAATCAGTGCGTCGTATCGCTTGCCACGGCGGATTTCCCGCTCGACAAACTTGGCGCAGTCATCGACAATCCAACGGATCGGCTTGTCCTGCAAACCGGAAACTGCGGCATTTTCCTTGGCCCAGGCAACCATCCCTTTTGCGGCGTCGACATGGCAGACCGAAGCGCCTGCCGCGGCACAGGCAACGGTAGCCGCCCCGGTATAGGCAAACAGATTCAAAACCCGAATTGGCCGCCCGGCGGCGGCAATTCTGTCCATCGCGTAATCCCAGTTGGTCGCCTGTTCGGGAAAAATACCAGTGTGTTTGAAATTCATGGGCTTGATCCGGAAGGTCAATGGACCGTATTGAATATTCCAGCTCGCGGGAAGCCGGTTTTTTTCCCAACTTCCACCGCCCTTGTTGTTGCGGCGGTAGCGGGCATCGTAGCCGCTCCACCCGCTGTGACGCTTGGGCAGCGACCAAATTGCCTGTGGGTCCGGCCGAACCAGTTGATAGTTGCCCCAGCGTTCCAATTTTTCACCGTCCGAGCAGTCCAGAAGTTCAAAGTCCCGCCATTGATCAGAAATCCACATATACCAGTCTCTTTTCTATCCGTAGTCCCGGCAGATTGCACCGGGTTTCTTTCTTATTTTTAAAGTATCCGTAAAGATTACGATAATTGGTTTATTATAGCATTGATCCGAAACCCGGTCAATTCCAGAGCACTCAATCTGCCTGATTGTGCTGCTGCAACAGGCGCTGTGTCACAACGATTGCATCGCACTTTCCGCTGTTCAGCTGGTCAAAGCAATCTTCCTGGCTATCACAAAGCAAAATATTATCCTCTTTGATCTTACTGGATGCAAGAAGGTCATCAACCACAGCCGCATACTCACCGCTGCCCTTCGTGATTGCAACCGTCGCCCCTTCCATTTGACCAAAGCGTGTAATTTCCGAATCGGTTTTTGTCACTACAACATAAGAGTTTTTGAGATAGGCCGGAGAAAGTTGCAGCGTATCCTTCACGGAACTGTCACTGAATCCGCACCAAACAACATCCACTTCCCCGGCGTTCAGCTCTACTTTTGCATCCGCGACATGGATTTCATGATATTGGATGGTCCAGCCCAGCAGTGTACAGGCAGCTTCCGCCAGATCAATGTCAAAGCCTTTGTATTTGCCGTCGCTGCCCTCAGTTAGCTTCACTGCCTCCGGATCGATCCCGATTACCACTTTCCGTGCCTCTTTTTCAGCGTCGTACGCATCCAAAGCTGCTTTATCCCCGCGCATCAACGTCAAATCGCTGTCAAACCACTTCTTGGAGTATTCTGTCATTGTCCCGTTAGCAGCCAAAACCTTCATTGCAGCAATCATCCATTCGCCGATTCGATCTCCCTTCCGGAACACAACATAGCAGTTGTCACCCTCCAGTGTTCTGAGCACCCGATATGGCTTCGACGATTGCTCCAAACTACAGGAACACAGCGTCAGGCACAGGGCAATCACAAGGAAAACGATAGTCTGTCGTTTTGCATGATTCAAAGGGCTCCCCTCGCTCTCATCAATTCATACTGCCGCGGCATAACGAATAAAGTTTCTCTTGAATTTTTTCATGTTGCAGGATTGGTTTTCAACAGAGCAATCCGCTAGCAATCCGCCGCGATATATCCCCCGCCCAGGACAATATCGTCCCGATAAAACACCGCAGACTGTCCCGCAGTCGGCGCCCGAACCGGTTCTGCAAAGTGAATTGCAGCCGTTCCATCCGGATGCGGTATGACTTCCGCCTTTGTCTGCGTTTTGGAATGTCGAACTTTTACTTCCGCCTGAAACGGCACGGTTAGTGGATCGACAAGCCAGTTGACATCTTTCGCCGCAATATCGGTCACATAGAGGCCTGTACCGTCGGACAAAACCACTTCATTGGTGGGAATACGCAGTTCCGAGACAAACATCCGGCGGCCGGCAGCCACGCCAAGACCTCGGCGCTGTCCCAGTGTATAACGGTGGATACCACGGTGCTGTCCCAGTACATTCCCGGACACATCGACAAAGTTGCCGGGTCCCGGCGCTTTTCCGGTTGCCTCCAGATATGCGCCATAGTCACCGTCCGGAATAAAGCAGATCTCCATACTGTCCGGTTTGTTGGCTACGGGCAATTGAAACTTCTCCGCCAGTTTTCGTACTTCTGCCTTTTCCAGTGCTCCGAGCGGCAGCAACAGACGGTCGAGCTGGCTGCGCAGGATGCGGCAGAGCATATAGCTCTGGTCATTTGACGAATTGGCGCGCAGCAGAACGGCATGTTCCCCATCGCGGCGGACACGGGCGTAGTGTCCGGTCGCAACAAAGCGCGCGCCTATCTCGTCCGCTGCCGCTAAAATAATACGGAACTTGACCGAAGGATTACACATAATGCAGGGGTTTGGTGTTTCTCCGCGGAAATACGCCTCGACAAACGGAACGCATACATTTTCCTGAAGGGCAGCGCGGATATCCTGAATCATCAGCGGTACACCAATGGTCTCCGCCACCGCCGCTGCATCCTCCGCACCACCGGAAAGGCCGATATCCAGATAGATGCCATACACTTCATAGCCATCCCGGCGCAGCAGCTCCGCTGCAACAGCGGAATCTACACCGCCGGAAAGACCCAACATCACTTTTTCCATGATTTGCTCCTTTCCAAATCAGGGGCGATTCTTTTCCAGCCAGACCATCAGCGCGGCAATGTCCGCCGGTGATACGCCGGAAATGCGGCTTGCCTGGCCAAAGTTCGCCGGCCGGATTTTTTCCAGCTTCTGGCGGGCTTCCAGGCGCAGTCCGGTAATCGCAGCATAGTCAAGGCCATTCGGAAGCCGATGGGACTCCATCTTGGTAAACTCCCCAATCTGTCGCATCTGCCGCTGGATATACCCTGCGTATTTCAGCGTAATTTCCACCTGCTCGGTTACAACGCTGTCCAATTTCGGCCGTGCCGGATCAAACGGGGCCAGACTGTCATAGCTCACGCCCGGGCGGCGCAGCAGTTCGGCCAGGCTGACGCCGTTGGAAATCGGCGTCGTGCCGCACCGCTCCAGAAATGCCTGCAATTCCGGCGTTGGGCCGAGATGGGTATGTTCCAGCCGTTCGACCTCCCGATCCACTGCGGAATATTTTTCCACAACGCGCTGATAGCGTTCGTCCGACACCAGTCCGACGCGGTGCCCGATTGGAGCCAGACGCTTGTCCGCATTGTCCTGCCGGTGCAGCAGACGGTATTCGCTGCGCGAAGTCATCATACGATACGGTTCGTTGGTTCCCTTGGTCACAAGGTCGTCAACCAGCGTGCCAATATACCCGTCGCTCCGCTGCAACACCATCGGCTCCTTGCCCAAAATCTTTAGCGCGGCATTGACGCCCGCGACAAATCCCTGAACGGCTGCCTCTTCATAACCCGAAGAGCCGTTGAACTGCCCGGCGCCGTAGAGTCCGGCAATCTGCTTGCTCTCCAACGTGGGATACAGTTCTGTGGGATCCACACAATCATATTCAATGGCATAGGCTGGGCGGGTCATTTCTGCATGTTCCAGACCGGCAATGGTGTGCATCATGGCAATCTGCACATCCTCCGGAAGAGAGGAGGAAAAACCCTGAACATAAAGTTCTTCCGTATGCAGCCCCATTGGTTCAACAAAGAGCTGATGCCGGGGCTTTTCAGAGAAGCGGACAATCTTGTCTTCAATAGACGGGCAATACCGGGGGCCAACCCCCTCAATCACACCGCCGTACAGCGGGCTGCGGTGCAGATTTGCCCGAATAATATCATGCGTAGCCGCATTGGTATACGTAAGATAGCAGACCGCACGGTTTTCCGGTGGAACCTCGGTTTCAAAGGAGAAGGGAACCACCGTTTCATCTCCCGGCTGCAGTTCCATCTTGCTGAAATCCACGGTACGCGCATTGATACGCGGCGGCGTACCGGTCTTGAACCGGCGCAGTGTGAGTCCCAGATCCCGCAGGCACTGGCTCAGCGGACCGGCCGCGGCCAGTCCATCAGGCCCGGAGTCGCGCAGAACCTCCCCGATAATCGTGCGGCCTCGGAGATAGGTACCGGAACAAATAATCACGGCGCGGCAACGATAAGTTGCACCGGTCTGGGTGCGGACAAAGCGGGCTGTGCCGTCCTCTGCGCCAACTTCACAGACTTCCGCCTGTTTGACCCGCAGATGCTCCTGTTTTTCCAGGGTATGTTTCATCACGCTCTGATACAGACGGCGATCTGCCTGCGCACGCAGGGAGTGAACCGCAGGGCCTTTGCCCCGGTTCAGCATCCGGTACTGGATGCAGGCTTTATCGGCAGCTTTCGCCATCTCGCCGCCCAGCGCATCGAGTTCCCGGACAAGATGTCCCTTTCCTGTTCCGCCAATGGCGGGATTGCAGGGCATATTGCCCACTGCATCCAGGTTGATCGTAAAACAGATGGTATCCAATCCGAGACGCGCCGCCGCCAACGCGGCTTCAATTCCGGCGTGTCCCGCCCCTACAACGGCAACGTCGCAGGTTCCGGCATCATAGTGCATACTTGCCTCCTCTATCTCGTATCGGGTCAGTCCAGCATCAGGTTCAAATAGCCGCATTCGGGACTATTTTCTCCGCGGATCATCCCGCTCATCTCTATTGTTCCTTCCAGGTGACTGCTGACCGGCAGACGCAGGACAATCGTTGTCCGACCAAATTCCTTTGCCAGCAACGGCGCCGCCCGACAGATCACATCGTCCGGCATGGTGGTCTCCCGCAGGAACAGCACATCATCCTGTACGTTACCAAACAGCGCCCAAACGGATTCTCCATCCGTCAGTGCCCGGCAGAAACCGCCGCAGAACGCATTTTCTTCCACAGCATAGGCAACCGCCGATTCGTCCCAGCGTACAAAACCGGGTCCGGCAAAGGCCCCATCCCGCAACGCGGTATAGGACGCTGCAGAGAGTGGCGTCAGTGTCAGGGAACCATTGTCCCCAGGTTCCACTGTAAGGGTCACACGCTTGTAAAAAAATCCTGTATGGAGCCCCAGGTTCTCATAAAATGCGATCAGATCTTCGCTCTGCGGATGCACGGCGTACAGCGCGCCGCGCTGCGCCGCCATATGAAAAACCGTCTCATGCAGCCGGCGGCTGATTCCCTGCCCGCGGTACTCCGGCAGCGTTCCCACCGCATAGCCGTACCAGAGCGGACGTCCTTCCAACTCTGCCTCCAACAGATACACCGCCCCGGCAAGTGTATCCTCCATCCAGGCAGTCAAGGTCCGATCTGCGGAAAACCGACGGTTAAAAAACAGAGAAAGATAGGCATCTGTATCCCCAAAACACTGCTTCCACAAATGCCGCAGGGAAGGTATCATTGACAAATCCGCTGTTAAAATTTTTATCTCCTGTTTCATACCGTCTCCTTTTCGGGATTTTGATGCAAAATAACGAGTTTATGATAGCAGTATCTCGCCTGTTTTTCAAGTGATGAAACTTTAAAATTCTTTACCTTTGACGGTTTGACTTCACCATATTCCTACGATATAATTATTTTGTTTGTTGGCCCGCCTTTTTACTGGAGACTTCTATGAATTCCAAATTGCACACTTTCTCCGAGCACCTCAGGTCGTGGCCGCAAAAGGTTCGTAATATCTCCTTCATTCGCCGGATTCTGGATCACCCCAAAGTACGGCGTATCCTTGACGATCCGGATTTTCAGGACTCTTATGAGATTGCTGCCCCCACGCTTGCAGTTATGGTCTTAGGGATTCTGCTCATCATTGCGGCTTACTTCGGTGTTCAGAGCTATCATTACCGACAACTTTATAATAATGCTGCCATCTGTTACGCCCAGGGCGATTATTTTGACGCACTTGGGGACATCGAACTGGCGCTGGATCTGCGAAAAACCGCAAAAGCCTATCTACTGGAAGCGGAGATCTATATGGGTCTCGATCAGTTGGACAATGCCATTGAGACGTTATACACCGCAACATTGGAGCACCGCAGCGATGACACCATGGCCGAGCGACTGGAAGAGCTGAAAGCAATCCGCGCAACCATCCGTGCCAGCTTGCTGGAGACCGAAGTCCGCTATGTCACCATCGGTTCCGAGACAGTCGACCTGTACCAGACCGCGCTGGATCTGTCCGATTGCAATCTGACCGACGCAGACACCGGTGGTCTGGCAAACTTTGTCTATCTCTCTGCACTGGATCTGTCCAAAAATCAGCTGTCGAATCTGGAACCACTGTCCCGACTTGTCTCCCTGCGCGTGTTGGATCTGTCGGGCAATGCCATTTCCGATCTGTCCGGTCTCTCTCATCTGAGCAGCCTGCAAAGTCTGTCTCTGGACGGCTGCACTGCAACGGATTTCACTCCGCTTTATCACCTGAAAAGCCTCTTCCGCCTCAGTCTCACCAATGTTTCCATGACTTCCAAACAGTTGAAGGCGCTCCAAACTGCGCTTCCGAACTGTAGCATTTCCTATGACGGTGATAAAATCCGTCCGGTCAAGGAGCTGACGTTAGGGGGCATCACCTTTGACTCCGATGTGGAAATGCTCGATCTCAGCGGTTTGGGACTGACTGACCTCAAGGTTTTGTCTGATTGCACAGATTTGAAATATTTGGATCTGCGTGACAATCAGATTACGGATCTTTCACCGTTAAAAAATCTGACCACACTACAGTGGTTAAGTTTATGGAATAATCAGGTTTCGGATCTGACACCATTGGAATCACTCGATCAACTTGCGTATCTTGATCTGGAGCAGAATGCCGTGACCGACCTCAGCGTTCTGCCCACGCTTCCGGCACTCACAGAGCTTTGGCTGAGCAACAATCCCATCACAGTGTTTTCCCCACTCTATGACATGCCGCAGCTGGTCCGGCTGGGCTTGAACAATGTGGGTCTGACCGACGATATTTTGTGCGATCTTCTCGTGCTGTTTCAACTGGAAGAACTTGGGATCTCGGATAACCCTGCGCTTTCTGAGGCTCAGGTACAGGCATTTCGGAATGCTTACCCAGATTGTGTTGTAATCTGTCCACAATATCCAAAGACTTTCCCTACCGCACCAGATGCCGCCAAGGAAACACCCGAACCACAACCGGAACCAGAGCCACAACCCAGGCCAGACGATCCAAATCTCGGCACCTATTATCTCGGTTCCAACACCATTTATATTGGTCAAACCACAGTGGATGCATCTGATTGCGCGCTCAGTACAGTTCCTCCCCTCGATGACTTTTTTGCAATGGTTTATCTGATTCTGAACGACAATCAGATTTCCGATTTGTCGCCGCTGGCTGATCTTGATAAGCTCACGGGACTTGAACTGCAAAATAATGCAATCTCGGATTTATGGTCGTTGGCTGATCTGGTTCAACTGCAAGTTTTGGATCTGACAGACAACCAGATTACGGATCTGGAACCGCTATCACAGTTGACAGCGCTTCTTGAACTGTACCTGTCCGGCAACCAGATCTCTGATATCACACCATTGAAAACACTGACGCAGTTGCAGATTTTGGATCTCTCCAGCAACAAGATTTCAGATCTCGACGCCTTGGAAGCGCTCACGGAGCTCCAAACACTGGATCTATCCGACAATGAAATTACCGATCTGGAATCGCTTACCGATCTGGTAAAACTCGTTCATCTGCATCTGGACAGCAATCCAATCGAGGATTTCAAACCTTTGACTGCGCTGGACAATCTGACAGAACTGTCTTTACGGGACTGTGGGATCACAGATATCACCCCGCTAACAGAATTGTCCCAATTGCAGGTTCTGGATCTATCCGACAACCGGATTGCCGACTTGGAACCCTTAACCGAATTGGTTCATCTCACTACGCTGACACTGCGTATTCAACAAATTCCCGATTCTTCTCTTCTGGCACAATTACCGGCTTTAACTGATTTGTATCTGGTGGGAGATCTACCGACCGATGCGCAGCTGACAGCTTTGCAAACTGCGCTCCCTGATTGTACCATCCACACGGATATTGATTAGAAAAGCGGGGGAATCCCCGCTTTTCATCTTGGAGGTTTTTTCATGCGCTTATTTCTTGCTGTTGATCTTGACCCCTTTGTCAAACAGGCGCTTGGCGACGTTCGGGATCACTTGGCACATGCAGCGTCCGCGGGTCGTTTTACCCATGAGGACAACTTTCATATCACGCTTGCCTTTCTCGGCGATGTTCCGCCTTCCCGCATTCCTGCCATTCGAAAGAGCATGGATTCCGTGCATTGCTCCCCATTTTCTATTACACTGCGCGACCTTGGCTGCTTCCACAGGCAGGGCGGGGATATCTGGTGGATGGGATTGCAAGCTTCACCGGAACTGCTTTCCCTTGCCGATCAGCTTTCCAACGCATTGCAACAGCAGGGATTTTTGTTGGAGGACCGTCACTTTTCCCCACACGTCACACTCGGCCGGCAGGTTCGCCTGCCGAAGGATTTTCGCGGTTTTATCCCGAATGTCCTACATCAGACTGTCTCAGAATTTTGTCTTATGCAAAGTGAACGCATCAACGGAACATTGACTTACACCCCTGTTTTGAAAAAAACTCTAAAATAATTGCACATTTTTTACAAATGCCTCTTCCATTTTCTCAAGTTCTATGCTACAATATGCACAGCAAAACCCAATCACCCACGAAGGAGTTGATACCATGAAGTTCACGTTTATTGAAAAAAAGATGCCCGCTTCTGATACGCTCAGAGAATACACTGAACGCAAAATTGGAAAGCTCGATCGTTTCTTTAGAAAGGACGATACAGAGGCTTTTGTCACATTCAGCACAGAACGCGGTCGCTTCTTGGCGGAAGTTACACTGAAAAACAACGGTGTATTCTATCGCGTCAGTGAACTGACCAGTGACATGTACGCATCGGTCGATTCTGCCTGCGCTGCAATTGAGCGGCAGATTCGGAAGAACAAAACCCGCCTTGAGAAAAGGCTTCGAGAAGGTGTATTTGAGCGTGACGTCACTCCTGTCGTAATGGAACCCGAGGAAGAGGAACCGGATTTTCAGGTTGTTCGTACCAAACGGTTCTCCATCAAACCAATGACTACGGAGGAAGCCATTTTGCAGATGAATCTGCTGGAACATGAGTTCTTTGCTTTCAAGAATCAAGATGATGACGAGGCGTTCTCGATTGTCTATCGCCGCAAAAAGGGCGGCTACGGTTTGATTTCTGCTCTGGATGTTGATTGATCCATTTAAATTTTCTACACGAGGCTGCCAAAAGGCAGCCTCGTGTTTCTATTTATTTTACAAACCATATGAAAAGCTGATGGAGATTTTCATTGCAAAACCCTATGCTTTCTGGTATTCTATTGTTTATTAAATAAGTATGAAAGATACAAACCTTGACAAATTCGTCTGTCTTTGTCTTGGAATCGGTTTTTAAGGTCGGCAACAGACGGTTCTCGCGGTCGGCCCGAGGTAATAGCAGATGAAGCAACAAAACTGGAATATTCCGCTGCACCGGCCCGTGATTTCACCCACGCTGCTTGCTGCCGGTTTTTCCCCATTGCTCGCTGCTTTGCTGTCTCTGCGTGGAATCCATACAGCAGCGAAAGCATACGAGTTTTTGAATGGCGGTATCCATTCTCTCAAAGATCCACTTCTGTTGACCGACATGCCGCTGGCAGTTGGGCGCATTACACGTGCTGTACGAAATGGGGAACACGTTGCAGTTTATGGGGACTACGATGTGGATGGCATCACCTCCACCTGTTTGCTGGCGGACTATCTCCGCAGCATTGGACTGCACTGCGATATTTATATCCCAGATCGCATCGAAGAGGGTTATGGTCTGAATGTTGATGCAATCCGCGCATTGCACCAGCGTGGCGTCACGTTGATTATCTCTGTGGACTGCGGCGTCACGGCCATTCAGGAGACGGAGTTTGCATCGGAACTTGGCATTGATATGATTATCACCGATCATCATGAGTGCCGGGAAACTCTGCCCAATGCTGTTGCAGTCATTGATCCAAAACGACCGGACTGCAACTATCCAAGCCAGTCTCTCGCCGGGGTCGGCGTGGCATTTAAGCTGGTTTGTGCCATTGACGGCAACAGCCAGCGCGTACTGGATCGCTATTCTGATCTTCTGGCCGTCGGCACCATCGCCGACGTTATGCCTGTTACAGAAGAAAATCGCTATATGATTCAGGCGGGATTACAAAAATTGATTGAGAATCCCCGCCCTGGTCTGGCCGCTCTGGTACAAGAGACCGGTATTCAGGATAAGAAGCTGAACACCACCACAATCGGCTATAATATTGCACCGCGTTTGAATGCGGCCGGCCGGCTGGGTCAGGTCTCTGTCGCCGTTGACCTGCTGCTCTCTTCCGGCAGCAGCACACCGCAAAAGCTGGCTGCACAGCTCTGCGAGATGAACCGTAGCCGGCAATCTCTTGAAACTGCAATCTGGGAACAGGCCAATGCCATGCTGCAGCCTGATCCTCCTATGACGCCCATCGTCTTGGCCTGCGAAAACTGGCACCAGGGCGTAATCGGCATCGCCGCCTCCCGTTTGACCGAGAGCTTCTCGCTGCCTGCTGTTATGATCTCGCTCCAGGGTGAGAAAGGCAAAGGTTCCTGCCGCAGCTTTGGCGGCTTCAATCTGTTTGAAGCGCTCTCTGCCTGTTCCGAGCATCTGGAAAGCTTTGGTGGCCACGCGCTGGCAGCTGGTTTGAGCATCCGCCGTGACCAGATTGATGCGTTTCGTCAGGCACTCGGTGACTACTATCTCGCCCATCCGCCTACGGATACCCTCTGTCTGGAAGTGGATCTTACGATCGATGACCCAGCTCTGCTCAGTATGGACTCTATCGCTTCTCTCGATCAGCTGGAACCCTTTGGCAACGGGAATCCGCGCCCCTGTATGTGTATACTGGCTGCGGTTGTGGAAGCCATTATCCCTGTCGGCGGCGGCAAACATGTTCGGCTGCGCGTCGATAAGTTTGGTCAAAGCTACGAATGCATCTATTTTTCCCATTCCGCCGAAGAATTGGGATTCTGTGTGGGCGATCTTGTCGATCTCGCCTTTTTCCCGCAGGTCAATGAATTCCGCGGCCGCCGTTCGGTACAGCTTCTGATCAGCAGTATTCGTCCTGCGGATCTCATGCTCACCTGTCGGCGGATTTCCATGCTGGACAGTTGTTCCGCCGCCGAAGCCGCGGAATTGCGGCCCGACCGCGCGGATTTTGCCCGGCTCTGGCGCGGCCTTCTCTCCTGTGGCGGCACCCTTTCCGGCACTGTGGAAGAAATCGCGGCGCTTTGCAGCGCCTGGATCCACTATCCCCCCAAACTTTACGTCTGCCTGTCTACATTTCAGGAATTGCATTTGCTGCATCTCGAACAAAATGAAACACAGCTTACCATTACCCTGTGCCACGCTGAGCAGAAGGTTGATCTCTTCTCTTCCAAATTGATGCAAATGCTCTCGCGTCAGTGACAGTCTGGCAATACAAAAAGGTTAGGAGTTGATACTATGTCGACAGTTTCTGTCAATGAACTGTATGAAAATCTGGAAAAAACCATATTGCTTGGCAACTCCAGCGTGGATATGACCCGTATCCGCGCTGCCTTTGATTATGCCGTTGGAGCACACGCCAGCCAAAAACGGCGGGATGGTTCGCCCTATGTTACACATACCCTTTCCGCCGCTATCATTACTGCAGAGATGGGGCTTGATGAAGATTCCATCATTGCTGCATTGCTGCATGACTGCATCGAGGACACCAGTGTCACCTATGACGACATCGCAAAGAAATTCGGCGTGGCGGTCGCAGATATCGTAGAGGGTGTTACCAAGCTTGCCCGCGTCGAGTTCGTCAGCCAGGAAGAGGAGCAGATGGAAAATCTGCGAAAAATGCTGATGGCTATGGCAAAGGACATCCGCGTTATTCTCATTAAAATTGCGGATCGCCTGCACAACATGCGTACCATGGAGTTTCAAAGCGAGGAAAAACAGCGGAAAAAATCCTTGGAAACCATGGAAATCTATGCCCCTATTGCGCACCGTCTTGGTATGCAAAAAATCAAGTGGGAACTGGAAGATCTCTCTCTGCTTTATCTGGATCCGATCGGTTACAAAGAAATTATGGATGTGCTGGAGCGGCGGCACGATGCCCTTGAAACCTTCATGGCCAACGTGGAAAAGAAAATCCGCTCCCGGCTTGACGAATGTGGTATTCATGCGACGATTTATGGGCGTATTAAGCATATCTACAGCATCTACCGCAAGATGTTTGCCCAGAAAAAGGAGCTGGACGAAATCTTTGATCTTTGTGCCTTCCGCGTAATTGTTGATAATATCACCGATTGCTATAATGTGCTCGGGCACATTCACGATATGTTTAAACCCATTCCCGGGCGTTTTAAGGACTATATCGGCACGCCCAAGCCCAATATGTACCAGAGCGTACACACCACGGTCATCGGTACCTCCGGTATCCCCTTTGAGGTGCAGATTCGCACTTGGGAAATGCATCATACCGCAGAGTACGGCATTGCTGCACACTGGAAATATAAGTCCGGCGATCACGGCGTCAAAACTGGGGACGAAGAAAAATTCGCCTGGGTTCGCCGTCTGCTGGAAAACCAGCAAAATACGGATGCCTCGGAATTCTTCCGCGAACTCAAGGTCGATATGTTCGCCGATGAGGTATTCGTTTTTACACCACAGGGCGATGTGATCAATCTGCCTGCCGGTGCAACGCCCATTGATTATGCCTACAGCATCCATTCCGCGATCGGCAATCACATGATCGGCGCAAAAGTCAACAGCCGGATTGTGCCTTTTGACCACATCCTGCAAAATGGTGACATCGTCAGCATTATCACCTCCAAGTCGGCGCCGGGTCCCAGCCGCGACTGGATCAAGCTCGCAAAGAGCGGCACAGCCCGTACAAAAATCAAACAGTGGTTAAAAAAGGAACGGCGGGAAGAGAATATTCTGCATGGTCGCAGCATCTTTGAGGCAGAACTGAAAAAGCACAATCTCACCATGACGGACGTTATGGATGAAGAAATGTTGCCCATTCTGCTGAAAAAGTTCTCACTTCCAACGCTAGATGATCTGTTCTCCTCCATTGGCTATGGTGGTATGACCGCTGTCCGCGCCGTAAATCGTATCAAAAATGAACTGGCCATCGCACATCGGACTACATCCCGCACCGTGCTGGACCGCATCTCTGAACAGGCAGAGCGCCGAACCCAAAATCAGGCTGAGCATGAGACTCGTGCAGTCCAGGGCGTTCTGGTCGAGGGCATGGATAATTGTCTGATCAAATTTGCCCGTTGTTGTACCCCTGTCCCCGGAGATGATATCATCGGATTTATCACGCGCGGCTTTGGCGTCTCTGTTCACCGTACAGACTGTGCAAACTACCGCAGCAGCCTCAAAACAGAGGATCGTGGGCGCTGGATCCGTGTCGCATGGGCTTCCCAGCCAAAAGAAAGCTATGTGACAACCGTGCTCATCCTTGCAAACGACCGTAGCGGTCTAGTGATGGATATTGCTACAGTACTGAATGCACTCAACGCCAAGGTCTGCGGCATTTCAGCCCGCAGCCTTGGGAACGACACCAGCATAACGTCTCTGTCTCTGGAGGTTAAAAATACAGAAGATCTCCGCGGTATCATGAACCGTCTGGCCACGATCTCTGGGGTAACAGAGGTTAAACGCAGCAACAAATAACCACCAAAATCTTCAACTTTATCATGTATCCGGAGGAAGTTGGAATGAAACACAATTGGATCGTGTTAGCGCTTATGGCCTGTCTGCTGGTATCCGTGTCTGCCTGCGCATCCGAAACAAGAAATACCACTGAAAATATAGAGACGCAGACCCATATGGTGTCAGGACACGCACCAGAACAGGATACCACGGAAGATACAAGTGGAAATACAAACACAGACCATATTCTTGCCACTGCGGAGGCGTACCGGGACATTTATACCGGTGTCTACAGTGGAAATCAAACCGCTGTCATGCTTACGGACAAGACAATGTCCGAAATTCTCTCCCGTCTAGGCACACAGGGGCTTGTAGCCATTGATTTCTCCAATCGGTTCCCGATGGAAAACGCCAATCTCGTAGTACAGTTTTTCAAAGATATGGATGCGGAAGTCGATGCTCACGTTACCATCTACCAGATCTGCTGGGACGGCGGCTTCATCTGCCATGACCTGACCTATGCGGATGGTAAAACTACGGTTGTTTTGACCAGTTTGGCCTGGCTGAGTGAGGGGCCTTATGCTCTGACCGGCGATATTCCAACGATCAGATACTCGAACGAATATGCAGTCACCGACATTTGTTACTCCGCAGACGGTTATCTGGAATATGAATATGACATGCCGGACAATCCACCCGGCAGCAATCACGACGGGCACATTGACACCACATATCAACTCGCCGTTTCCGTGCCATAAACCAACAATATGTACCGATCCATTTTTATCTGTGGAGCGGGTATTGTTTTATGGAGAAAATTGCCTGATTATTTGGTTTTTTACGGTTTTTAATACGGATACAGTTCTTAAAGTTTCCTTAATTCTCGTCTGCATTCACACATTTTCCCCAAATTCATGTTATAATGGGCTATCTTTTGAACAATCAGGAAATGTCCAACCTCTATGAAACAACAACATCACCCTATTTTGCCAAAGTATGCCTATATCCCGTTGATAACATCCTTTATTCTGAATCTCGTGATTTACTCTGGTTCCAAATTGTTGACTGCTGATCTTCCACATCACAGCACGGCCATCGGATTGGACGCCATGATTCCATTTTGTCCAGCATTTATCAGCATCTATATTCTGGCCTATGTACAATGGTTTGTTGGGTATCTTGTCATTGCGAGAGACAGTCAGAAATTGTGTTACGATGCGATTGCCGCGGATGTCGCTGCCAAGTGCATTTGTCTTATTTTTTTTATTGTATATCCTACGATGATAGAACGTCCGGAAGTTTCCGGTACCGGAATATGGGATACGCTGACAAAACTTATCTACTGGTTTGATTCGCCGGTGAACCTGTTTCCTTCAATTCACTGTCTTAAAAGCTGGTTTTGTTTCCGCGGAACTATGCTATTATCCAGATCTGCTAAATGGTACCGGATTACTACCTTTGTGTTTTCAGTTCTGGTCTTTGCTTCCACAGTGTTGGTAAAACAGCATTTCATTTTGGATGTTATCGGCGGAATTTTAACCGCAGAAGCTGGTTTTTTTCTCTCGCGCAGATTTCGTCTCAGACGGATTTTTTCCACTTGGAACCACCGTTTGTCAAACAGTCATGATAGGAATTGCCGATAATCAGGTCTTATGAAAAAAGAAAACAACAAATTTATCTGGACCATTCTCTCGCTTCTGATTGCAGCCGCCAGCATCTGGGCTGTGGCATCGCAGGCGAAAGATGTTTCTTTTCCAACAATAATTTCCCATCTTGCTGATGCAGCCAATCCATGGTTGTACGCCGCAGTTGGGGGAATGCTCGGTTTTATCTTCTTTGAAGCAGTTGCCCTGCGCAGTATCAGCCGTGCATTTCACAGCCCATGTACCTTGCGCAGAAGCATTCTTTATTCTTCTGCAGATATCTACTTTTCAGCCATCACACCATCGGCAACAGGTGGACAACCTGCTTGTGCCTTTCTCATGATGCGGGATGGCATATCGGGCGTTGTTACCACGCTGGCCTTGCTGCTGAACCTGGCCATGTATTCTCTCTCCATTTTAGCCATTGGTTTGCTTTGTTTTACTATAAAACCCGGTATCTTTCTGTACTTTGGTACAACTGCCAAAATTCTGATCGTGCTCGGGTTCACCGTACAGATCGGCCTGGCACTATCTTTGCTCTTGCTGATCAAAAATGAGTTTCTGCTGGCCCGTGTCTGTACATGGGTGTTGCATCTGCTTGCAAAACTGCATCTGCTTCGTAACGTGGAAACAAAGGAAGAGCACCTGCTTGCATCAATGGAACGCTATCGGCAGTCTGTTTCCATACTGGCAGGGCAAAGAAAACTTCTATTTCAAGTGTTCTTGTGGAATTTTCTGCAACGGGCTTCTCAGATTTCTGTTACAATGTTCGTTTATCTCGCAATGGGTGGCAACGTACACCGTGCCTTCGATCTTTGGGCAATGCAGAGCTATGTCGTCCTTGGTTCGAACTGTGTACCGATTCCAGGTGCAATGGGTGTTGCCGACTATCTGATGCTGGACAGTTTCCGTACCATTCTGGATGCACAGCAAGCCATTCGTCTGGAGTTGCTCAGCCGGTCGCTATCCTTTTACTGCTGCATTTTGATCTGTGGCATGAGCGTATTGTTTCACTATCTCATCCAGAAGAAGAAAGGAGCCCAACCATGATCGGATTCTACGACTACACTGTAATTCTAACGTATCTTTCCCTGTTATCGGCAAGTGTAGGTATTGTCATATCGCTCAGCGGATCGGGTCATCCATATCTTGGCTCCTTCTTTCTCCTGTTTTGCGGCCTCTGTGATGCCTTTGATGGAAAGGTTGCACGTACCAAAGAAAATCGTACCAAGACAGAATGCAACTTTGGAATTCAGATCGATTCTCTCTCTGATCTGGTGGCATTTGGTGTATTGCCCGCCTGTATCGGTGTCTCGCTGATACAATCCTCACCATTTTTACACATGGCATTCCCTGCCAATAAACACATCTGGTACTGTCTCGCTGGTAAATTTTTCCTACATGCCATTCTGGTACTTTATATTCTGGCAGCCATGATCCGTCTTGCCTATTTCAACGTCACGGAAGAAGAACGCCAACAGCGGGAAACTTGCAGCCGAACTTATTACACTGGCATGCCAGTCACATCCGCAGCACTGATTTTCCCATTCGTCCTGTTATTGCAGTATTTACTCCCGATTGATATTACACTCATATACATTGGATTTGCAGTGTTGACTGGTATTGCTTTTCTCTGCCGTATCCAGATACGAAAGCCGGGTCTCAGAGGCATTTTCATTATAATTGCAATCGGTCTTGCCGAATGTATCGCGCTGATGCTTTATTTGAGAATGAAATATCCGCGTTGAACATCTGTCCACACAGAATAGAGAGACTGCTATGATAAAAACGGAAAGAAATGACACTCGTACCTTGAAATTTTTTTATTGTACAGCGCTTGGCAGAGCGGTGCTTAAAGCGGCAAGCAGTCGTGGAATCTCCATACTGTGTGGGAAATTTTTGGATTCCCCGTTTTCCAGACCGATGATTTCCAGCTTTGTGAAGAAGTACTGTATTCCATTGTCTGATTACATTCCTACTGAATTTCGTAATTTTAATGAATTTTTCTCTCGTAAGATTCGTCCTGAAGTGCGGCCTATCGATGAAATGCCCAACGTCCTGATCGCTCCATGCGACGGATTATTGAGCGCTTACCACATCACAGATGGCCTTGTTTTACCAATCAAGCAAAGTTGCTACACCATATCTGATCTTTTGGGTGGCGATGCTATCGCGGAACGCTATCAGAATGGGATTTGTCTGGTATTCCGGCTGTGCGTCAACCATTACCATCGCTATTGTTACCTGGACGATGGACATAAGGGCGAAAATCGGTTTCTTCCGGGAGTATTACACACAGTCCGCCCCATTGCTCTGGCTCAACTTCCGGTCTTTGTCCAAAACTGCAGGGAGTACACCATAATGGAAACCGATCATTTTGGAACCGCAACGCAAGTCGAAGTTGGAGCTATGCTGGTCGGAAAAATTCAAAATCATCATGGCCCCTGCCGTGTTGTCCGCGGTCAGGAAAAAGGGATGTTTCTCTACGGCGGCAGTACTATCGTATTGCTCATAGAACCGGAAAAAGCCGTCTTGGAGGATATAATTTTTCGCAACACAGCGCACGGAATGGAGACTCCCGTACAAATGGGGCAAAAAATTGGAATTGCCAGAAATCCTGTTTTGGATGATCATTGCAAATAGTATAGAAAGGATCGTTTTATGCGAGCTGTTGTTACACGCGTTACTTCCGCCTCCGTCACCATCGATGGACAGATTACTGGCAGCATCGGTTCCGGCTTCCTTGTTTTGCTCGGCATTCACACGAACGATACAGAAGCAGAAGCGAACAAAATCGCAGACAAAATTTGCGGTCTGCGCGTATTTGAAGATGAATCCGGAAAAATGAACGTTTCCCCAGCAGACGCCGGGGCACAGATTCTGCTGGTCTCGCAGTTTACACTGTACGGCAATTGCAAATCCCGCCGGCCCGGTTTTACCGAGGCTGCCCGCCCGGACACCGCCATTCCACTTTATGAACGCTGCATTACAGTCTGCCGGAACCGCGGTTTCCATGTGGAAACCGGAATCTTCGGCGCAGATATGCAGGTTACATCCGTCAATGACGGTCCCGTTACCCTGATTTTAGACACGGACACCCTGTAGAAGAGGAGTACGCACTATGCTGATTAAAAATTTCCAGGTCGGTCAGATTGAAACCAACTGCTATATTGTCACCGACGAGACAACGCTGGACTGCGTGGTCATTGATCCCGGAGATGAGTCCAATACCATTCTCGATTATTTGGAAGAACATCATCTGCACTGCAAATTCATCTTCATCACACATGGTCACTATGACCATACGCTGGCTGTGCGGGCAGTTGCGGAAGAAACCGGCGCCATTGTCTGCATCCACGACAAGGATACCCATGTAACCGAAGAGAATGCGCCGTTTGCCTTTGATCCCGGTCAGGGGGCACTGCGCTACCATGAGGGTGATAAGCTTCAGGTCGGTTCGCTGGAATTCACAGTGCTGGAAACGCCCGGTCACTCTCCCGGTGGTGTGACCCTGCTCTGCGGTGATGTACTGTTCACAGGTGACACGTTGTTCCGCGACTCCTGTGGCCGCACCGATTTGCCGGGTGGGGATATGCGCGTACTGATGACCTCGCTCAAAAAACTCCACGATCTGCCCGGAGATTATGAAGTGTATCCGGGGCATATGGACAGTTCTACACTGGAGTATGAACGCCGATTCAATTACTACATGCGCTATGCCTGCGGGGAAGAAGCATAACCATAATGGGAAAAAGGGCCCGCCAAATCCAATGATTTGGCGGGCCCTTTCGATTGAACTGTATCTTTATGTCTGTGAACCATATTTCTGACAGGTTTGAATCCCTTCCTTTGAGACTGCACGTACAGTTTTATAGGCTTTCCGATCCGCTCCAACAGGACAGACCGTTGCACAGATTCCGCAGGGAAAATGGTATTCTTTTTTCAGCTGTTCGTGGTACTGCGCACAGCGGACACGATCCATAGCGGCCTGTTTCTGACCGGGAACTTTCGTAAAGCACTGATTGGGACATTTCCGTTCACAAAGCCCGCATTCAATACACAGCTCTTCTTCCAGCATGGGATCCGCCGGGATCGGCGCATCCGTCAAAACCGAGACCAGGCGGACTCTGGGGCCATATTCCTTTGTCAATAGATTGTGACTGTATCCAAAAGTTCCCATCCCGCCATAGTATCCTGCCAGTACATGTGAAAACGCGGCTGCAGGATTGTTTACCAGAACTGAGATATCTCCATAGCAGTCTCTGGGGAAGAGGATGGCCCGGTATCCTTTCTGCATCAAATAGGCGGTCAGTTGATAGGCCATATTGTCCAACAGGCGATTGGTTGTGTTGTACAGCTCTGCATAGATCGCAGATGGCGTTGTCTCAATGATTGGAATGGGCAACGGAACTGCCATCACAATGACTTTGGTACACCAGGGCCAAATCCGCTGGGGCCAGAACTCCTTTTCTGTGACGGGGTATTGTTCCCAACGGTCTGCAGCTGCAATTTTAACCAGATCCGCGCCCAAATGTTTGGCCTCTTTTACCACTTCATGGTACAAACTACAGCCTGTCTCCATTCATCATCCCTCCATTCATTATCGTTGTCTGTATTATAATCGACGTGCTCTACCATGACAAGTTACTATGAAATTTATAAGTAACTTATAAATTTACGGATATCTTCCCTTGACAGGATACGTTGACGATACTGAAAGCAAGCTTGTACCAAGCAGAAAACCCAGTACAACCATATCACGATTTACAGGAGGAATTTTTCCATGAACGTCCGTGCATATCTTGAAATCACTATGAAGATCGACCATACAAACCGTCCGGCAGCTGCAAAGATCTATACCGACTACCGGAATCTGTTCCTGCGTACCATTCCCGGCGCACTCACCAAAAATCTGCTGATCCGCGATGCGGATGTCCAGGTGCTCCATGGCTTTGACAGCGTGGAACACGCCGCGGCTCACCTCAACAGTGAACTGTTTCAAAATGACACCTTTGTCGGCTTGAACCTCTTGTGGACTGATGATCCCGATATGAAAATTTACAGTGTTGCATAAGCCATTACAAGAAGGCGCGCCGCACGATTTTGTGCAGCGCGCCTTTTGCATGGTTTAATATTTTATGCCTGAAATGCAAGCTCCTTCACATCGTCCTGGATGCGATAGCACATCTCCTCATGCACATCGACATCTTCCGCAATTTGTCCGGCATCCAACTTGAGATACTTGATGTCGGCGCTTGCCAGCACCTGTCCCTTCTGATCCATGATTTCTGCCTGAATTTTCAGGAATCTGGACGATTCAAAGATCACGTTTCCCCGTCCGATCAGATCAACATCATAGGGTACTGGTTTCCGATATTTGACCTCCAGCGACATCGTAACGCCCCAGATATAATCCTCCGATTTTGTCCAGCAGGCTCGCAGGCCAAGTTCGTCCAGCATGGCTGCAATCATGCCCCCGTGAACCCGCTGCGGATAGCTCTGATGCTCCTCTCGGAACCGGAACGGCGTCATGACGCTGCCGTCCTCCATGTTATAAAACTGCGCCTGTACCCCCAGCGGATTGTCCATTCCGCAGATAATACACATCTTGCTGTTGTCCTGTTTGCTGATTACTTTCATCTGTCTGCTCCTTTTTATCCAAGCAAAGCGGCAATCCGCTCCTGATACTGTGCAGCGGTTCCAACACGCCCAACAGCGGAAAACGAAAGCTGGGAAAAATCCAGAACATGCTGTGCTGTCTCCAGCACGGTTTCCCGTGTTACGGCGTTATAGCATGCCATCAGTTCGTCCAGATCCAGACTGTAACCGAGGAACAACTCGCCGTTGCCCAATTTATTCATACGCGAAGATGTGGATTCCATCGTCATGACGAGATTGGACTTCGCCTGTTCTCGGGCTCGGTCCAGTTCCTCCTGTGTCACGCCCTCCTGCCGCACCCGGTTTACTTCATCGAAGATGATTCCCAACGCTTTTTCCTCCGTCTCCGTTCCCAACGCGGTTTCAATGCCGAAGAAGCCTGTATCCTGAAATGCAGCGTGAAAAGAATAGATCGAATAACACAGACCATGTCGTTCGCGTACGGCCTGAAACAGCCGGGACGACATCCCCCCGCCCAGCACCGTAGACAAAATGGCAAGAGAAAACCGGTCGTCCGCCGCGGTGGTCAGACCCGGAAACCCGATGCAGAGATGATTCTGCTCTGTTGCTTTCTTTTTTACAAACAATGCCGGCGCGTAAACCGCCCGTTTCGGCGACGGTGCTTTTCCCGCTTCCACTTGAGAAAATCGGTCAGCAATTCTTTGAATGTGCTGCGCGGTAAAGCTGCCGCACAGCGAAATGACGATGCGATCCGGCCGGTAATGCGCCTCTTTAAATGCACGCAGACGTTCCCCGGTCAGATTCGCCAGGGTAGACGGCTTTCCCAATACCGGACGCCCCAGCGGACCCCGAAAGCACTTGGCTAGCAAACGCTCGACTGCCAGATCCTCCGGCGTATCGTCGTACATGTCAATCTCTTCCTGGATGACACCGCGTTCGCTTTCCACATCTGCCTGGGCAAACAGGGAATCGAAGAACATCCCGCCCAGCAAATCAATTGCCGTATCGAGATGCGTATCCAGAACGCGAGCATAAAAACAGGTACTCTCCCGGGTGGTATAGGCGTTGATCTGGCCGCCGATGCCGTCCATGACGGCCGCCAGTTCTCCGGCAGAGTAACAGTCCGTGCCCTTGAATAACATATGTTCAATATAATGTGCGGCGCCGTTCTCATCGGCTTTCTCATTTCGCGAACCCACGCCGATCCAGATGCCAACCGCCGCAGAACGGACATAGGGCATGGCCTCGGAGACAATTCTGACCCCGTTCGGCAAGACCAGTTTCTCATACATCAGACAATCCCTCCAATATGCGGCACGGCCACGGAAACACCCGCAGCCGTGTTCAATCTGTTTCATTTACAAGACCACAGGAAGGGATTGCGCTGCACCCGATCCTTACTGCATGGTCTCCTGTTTGACTTTGTGGTCAATAACATGGCGGGACGCCAGTTCCGCCTTGATTTCTTCCACTGTGATGCCGCTTTCGACCATCAACACGAGTACATGATAGCACAGGTCGGAAATTTCGTAAATAGTTTCTTCCTTACTGCCCTTCATTGCGCCGATTACAACCTCGGTACATTCTTCGCCGACCTTTTTCAGGATTTTCTCCTTACCCTTTTCAAACAAATAGGTCGTATAGCTGCCTTGGGGCCGGGTGCGGTTGCGGCCTTCCAGCAGTTCATACAGTGCCTCCAACGAGAACTGCTGGATGGTTTCATCCTCAAACAACAATGTGTTGAAACAACTGTCCGTGCCGAGATGACAGGCCGGACCGTCTTTGATGACCTCAACGACCAGCGCATCGTAGTCGCAGTCCGCCTTGATAGAGACGACATGCTGGAGGTTGCCGCTGGTCGCTCCCTTGCGCCAGAGCTCCTGCCGGCTACGGGACCAGAAACAGGTAGCCTTTTCCCGCAGGGTAATCTCCAGACTTTCCCGGTTCATATAGGCAACGGTTAAAACCTTTTTGCTGTAAAAATCCTGCACGACTGCCGGAATCAGGCCATTGCTGTCAAATTTCAATTTATTCAGATCCATCTTCTTTCTCCTTCTATCTCAAATGCGCATGAGAATTCCATTCTCGTGTAAATACCGTTTTAACTCCCGAATTTCCACCTCACAGAAGTGGAAAATACTGGCTGCCAGACCGGCATCCACACCCGGCAATGCAAACAATGTCTTAAAATCTTCCATGCATCCGGCGCCGCCGGAAGCAATGATGGGAATGTTGACACGCTCTGCCACTGCCGTCAGCATTTCAAGGTCAAACCCGCGCTTCACCCCGTCGGTATCAATGCTGTTGAGAACAATTTCCCCAGCGCCGCTGTCAGCACCCATGGCCGCCCAGTCCAGGGCATCCATACCGGTATTTTCCCGGCCGCCCTTGGCAAAGACACAGTATGTTCCGTCTACACGCTTGACGTCCATGGACAGCACGACACACTGATCGCCGTACTTTTTTGCGGCCTCTGCAATCAGCCTTGGGTTGCGGATCGCGCCCGAATTGACACTGACCTTGTCCGCACCGGCTTTCAGCACACGATCAAAATCGTCCAAGGTATTGATGCCGCCGCCGACTGTCAGAGGAATAAAAATCTGACTGGCCACATCGCGCAATACCTGGTCAAACAACGGACGGTTTTCATAGCTTGCCGTGATATCGTAGAACACCAACTCATCCGCACCGGATTCATTATAAAACTTGGCAAGCTCTACCGGATCCTCTACATCCTGAATTCCCTCGAAATTGACACCCTTGACCACACGGCCATTCCGAACATCCAGACAGGGAATGATGCGTTTTGTAATCATATCTGTTCCCCCGCTTCCTTCAGAACTTCAGACAGATCCAGCATGCCGGAATACAATGCCTTGCCGACAATCGCACCATAGGTGCCCATCTTCGCCAGCGTATCGATCTCATGGAGATAGGAAATGCCGCCGGAGGCGATGATCTGCAGGCCGTCGATCTGATTCAAAACCTGATAAATTTCCAGATTGGTACCGGACAGCGCACCGTCTTTGGAAATATCGGTGTAAATGATCGTCTGTACGCCGACGTCCCGCATCCGTTTACAAAAGGTCACACTGTCAAGATCCGTAACCGTCAGCCAGCCGTCCACTGCAACCCGGCCGTCCTTGGCGTCCACGCCGACAGCAATATGTTCGCCATAGGCTTTGACCATATCTTCCAGAAACGCCGGATTGTTGACTGCAGCCGTGCCGAGAATCAATCGCCCGGCACCGGCGTCCAGATAGCGTTCAATCCGCTCTGCATCGCGGATTCCGCCGCCGACCTCCACAAACATCCCGGTGGAGCGGACGATGGATGCGATAGTCTCAAAGTTGGACAGCGTGCCGTCCTTGGCACCGTCCAGATCCACGACATGGAGGTTTTTGGCGCCGCATTTCTCAAACTCCGCCGCAGCATCGACCGGAACAATTTCATACTGTACGACCTGGTCATAATCTCCGCGGAGCAGACGAACCACTCTGCCGCCTTTCAAATCAATAGCAGGAAGAATTTTCATACGCTGTTACCTCATTTCTGCAAAGGCTCGCAGGATCGCGAGCCCGATTGTTCCGCTCTTCTCCGGATGGAACTGGCAGCCGCAGACGTTTCCAGCAGCCACAGTGGCGGGCACAGTCACGCCGTACTCTGCATCTGCCACAATAGAATCCTCACAGTTTTTGGCATAAAAAGAGTGGACGAAGTAGACATACGCACCCTGCGGCATGTTCTTCATGATCGGATGCTTCGGTTCCCGGATGTTCAGGCTGTTCCAGCCCATATGGGGCACCTTTAACGACTGCCCGACGGCCTGTAAGTCCTCTGTCAGCGGGCAGACCTGTCCTTTGATATACCCCAGTCCCTTGTGCTCGCCATATTCCAGACTGGACTCAAACAGCATCTGCATCCCGAGGCAAATTCCAAGCAGTGGCTTTCCCGCTGCCACCTGTTCATCCAACACCGGAATCAGACCTGTGGCCTCCAGCTTCTGCATGGCATCTCCAAATGCACCGACACCGGGCAGGATGATCCGATCTGCGTCACGGATGGCGGCGGCATCGCTGGTCACGACGCTCTCCAATCCAAGATATTGCAGAGAGGAGGCCAAACTGAACAGGTTTCCCACACCATAGTCAATAATCGCTGTAAAACTCATAGAATGGTCCCCTTTGTAGACGGTATTTCATGTTCAAAACCCGGCTCAAATGCAACGGCTTCCCGCAGAGCCCGGGCCAATGCCTTGTATGTGCCCTCAATGATGTGGTGGCTGTTGGTTCCGGCCATCTGCCGCAGATGAATGGACGCACCGAGCGTGCGGGAAAAGGCCATCATAAACTCTTCAACCAGTTCCGTATCGAAATCGCCGACCTTTTGCGTTGGAATGTTCAGTGCATAGCCGAGGCAGGCGCGGCCGCTGATGTCAACGGCGGCAAGAATCAGCGCCTCATCCATTGGCAGAATCATGCTGCCATAGCGCCGGATTCCGCGGCGGTCCTGCAACGCCTCGTCGAAGGCTCGACCCAGTGCAATGCCAACGTCCTCCGTGGTATGGTGGGCATCCACATGCAGGTCACCAGTACAGGACAACGTCAGATCAAACCGGCCGTGCCGGGTAAACAGTTCCAGCATGTGATCCAGAAAGCCGCAGCCCGTATGGATTTTTCCAAGCCCTTTGCCGTCCAAGTTTAACGTCAGGCTGATTTTTGTCTCGTTGGTGTTGCGGACAACCGTGGCAGTTCTCATTGTGCGGCCCTCGCTTTCAGAATCTCTATTGTGGCGGCGATCAGCGCCTCCATGTCCTCCCGTGTGCCGATTGTGATGCGGACATACTCGTTAACCCGCGGTGCGCTGAAATAGCGGATCAGAATGCGATGCGCACGCAGTGCCGCCTGATACGCTGCGGCGGACAGTCCCGCTGGCGGCTTGGCAAAGACAAAATTGGTCAGACTCTCTGTCATCACAAAGCCCAGCTTCTTCAGTTCGCGCGTCGTGTAGGCACGATTGTCCACGATCTTTTTCCGGCAGTCCTCAAAATATGCCGGATCGCGCAGGATGGCTTCCCCCATGGTTATGGCAATGGCATCGACGTTGAACGGGTTAAAGCTGAACTTCATGGCGTTCATGTCTCCGATCAGATCTGCATTGCCGACAGCAAAGGCCAACCGACCACCGGCAAGCTGACGGGACTTGGAAAAAGTCTGTGTTACCAGCAGGTTGTCATACCGGTCAACCAGCGCAACTGCGCTCTCAGCACCGAAGTCCACATAGGCTTCATCTACCACGACAAGACGGTCGGGGTCCTGCTGCAGCAAGACTTCAATCTCGGACAACGGCAAACACAGGCCGGTCGGCGCATTGGGGTTGGCGAGAAAGATCGTACCCTGTTTTCCTGCATAGTCTGCAACCTGAATCGTAAAATCCTCACGCAGCGGAACAATTTCATAGGGAATGCCGAACATATCGGCAAATACCGGATAAAAGCTGTAGGTGATATCGGCAAACACTGCACCGTTTGGGCAAAGTCCGTGGAAGCAAAACGCCAGCAGCTCATCGCTGCCGTTTGCCGGAATGACCTGATCGGTTCCCACACCGCAGGTCTCTGCAAGGGCGGTGACCAGACGGGTACAGGCGGCATCCGGATACAGGCGCAGATCGTCGATCACTGCCTTGGTTAGCGCCTCCGCGACTTTTGGGCTCGGGGAAAACGGGTTCTCATTGGCATTGAGTTTGATGAATTCCGCCATATTGGCCGGCTGTTCGCCGGGAACATAGGGTTCCAGACGGCGCAGCTTTGGGTCAAAAAATCGACTTTTCATAGTTCCGTATCCTCAAATCGGACGGCAATGCTGCGTGCATGGGCTTCCAGTCCCTCCTGCCGCGCCAGATTCATAATGCCGTCTTTTGCACCTTCCAGCGCATCCTTGGTATAGTAAATAAAGCTGCTGCGTTTAACAAATTCCTCCACCGACAGCGGACTGGAAAACTTCGCCGTACCCAGCGTGGGCAGGGTGTGGTTCGGACCGGCCCAGTAGTCGCCCAGTGCTTCCGGCGCGTGTCTGCCAAGGAATATGCTGCCCGCGTTGCGAACCTTTCCCAGCCAGGCAAATGGGTCCTCTACGCAGAGTTCCAGATGTTCGGGCGCGATTTCATTGGCAATGGCAATGCCCTCGGATAGATCGGCCGCCACAATGATTTTTCCGTTGTTATCAATCGAAGTGCGGGCAATTTCCGCTCTTGGTAGCAGTGGAATCTGGCGCTCCAGCTCCGCGCTGACAGCCTCGGCCAACGCCATGCTGTCACAGACCAGCACCGCCGTAGCAAGCCGATCGTGCTCGGCCTGGCTCAGGAGATCCGCCGCCACATGGCGGGGATTGGCGGTTGCATCGGCAACCACAAGGATTTCGCTTGGTCCGGCAATCATGTCGATATCCACCAGACCATAGACTTTTTGCTTCGCGGTGGCAACAAAGATGTTGCCGGGACCAACGATTTTGTCCACTTTCGGCACGGTCTCCGTGCCATAGGCCATGGCGCCGATTGCCTGTGCGCCGCCCATTTTATAGATATCGGTCACACCCGCAACTCTGGCAGCGGTCAAAATGCTGGGAGCAATTTTTCCGTCCTTACCAGGCGGTGTGGCCATAATAATGTGATCTACTCCGGCAAGTTTTGCAGGGATGGCATTCATCAGAACACTGGAGGGATAGCTCGCCGTGCCGCCGGGTACATAGAGGCCGGCACACTCCATCGGAATAACACGCTGCCCAAGAACCACACCATTTTCTCCGGTGATAATAAAATTATTGCGGATCTGCCGACTGTGGAAAGTGCGGATATTGTCCGCAGCCCGCTCCAAATCTGCAATAAAGGACGGATCTGCAGCGGCATAGGCTTCTGTAAGTTCCGCCTCCGATACCTTGAGTTCGGTCAGCGCCACACCGTCAAATTCTGCGATATAGGACAGAACCGCCTGATCGCCGTGCAGACGGACATTGTCCAAAATATTCTGCACTGCGGTTTCAATTTCCGGTGTTGCAACCGCACGGCCGCGGTTGAACAGTTCCGCACGGTCGGTGGTTGCGCAATCCATAATGCGAATCATTCTCTTGCCTCCAATCCCTGGATGAGTACATCAATGTCATCTTTCTTAAATCGATAGCTGCTTTTGTTGGCAATCAGACGGGCGCTGAACGGTGCAATGGTCGTACAGACGCTGAGATTGTTTTCCCGCAGCGTGCTGCCGGTTTCCACAATGTCCACAATAACGTCGGACAGACCCAGAATTGGCGCAAGTTCGATACTGCCGTTCAGCTTGATGATTTCAATTTCGCGGTTGACTTCCGTGTAATATTTGCGCGCAATATTGGGGTATTTTGTTGCAACGCGCAATGGTAATTGCGGATTATCCTCCCAACCGTTCGGCGCGGCAACAGCCATCCGGCATTTTCCGAACTGGAGGTCATAGAGTTCAAACACATCCGGGTCGGTCTCCATCAAAACATCCTTGCCGACGACACCGATATCGGCGGCACCGTGCTCCACATAAACGGCAACGTCAGACGGTTTGACCAGCATGTAGCGGACGCCGTGCTCTGCATCTTCAAATACCAGCTTGCGGCTGCCGTCGTTGATCTCCGGGCAGGCATAGCCGATTTCAGAAAAACACTGGTAAACTTTATCGCCGAGACGTCCCTTCGGCAGTGCAATACTAATCATTCTCCCAATACCTCCACTCCACCGTTGTCGCCAAGCCGCAGCACCTGTCTGGCACGGAAGCCAGTCGGGGCGGTTTTCTCCGCGCGGACCACCATTCCCATGCTGATGAACGGTCCCACCGCCTGGATCACCGCATCCGGTGTCGCATCGCCATACAGCAGCAATACATCTGCATCATACTCCGCATGCTCCAGAAACGCACGCGTCAATTCGCCGAGATAGAGCGCAAAGCCGATGGCACTCTGCGGTTTTGCAAAACGGTGCATGAGATTATCATAGCGGCCACCGGACAGCACCGCGCGGGGAATCCGTTCAATAAAGCCCTGGAATACAATGCCGTTGTAATAGTCCATATCGTTTTCCAGAGAAAAGTCCAGCATCAGGCGCTCATCATAGCCAATTTTTTTCAGGCACTTGCGCAGCATATTGAGTTCCTGCAATACAGCCTGCATCTCTTCCGTCAAATCCAGCTCACGCAACTTCTGGATACCGGACTTAAGCGGCTCGGCCATGCCTGCCGTCGCCTCCAGCAGATTGCGCTGCTGTTCCGAAAGATCCATCCGATCCTCAATGGCACGGAGCAAGTGCAGATTTTTATGAGTCAACGCATTCAGCGCCTCAGCATACGTCTCATCATCGAACCCACATTCGTTAAATACTGCCGAGACAAACCCCATATGGCCAATGCTGAGAAGATAGGAATCGTCTATGCATTCCAGTGTTTTGAGCGCCATCAGCACCACTTCCGTCTCCGGATAGTCGCCCTCTCCGCCGATGCACTCCAACCCCATCTGGCTGATTTCCCGGTACTCGTTGCTTCCTGGAGGCATACGGAATACGTTTTCCACATAGTACAGTTTGCGCGAGCTCATCTCCAGCTGTGTACTTTTTACAATGCTCATGGTCACGTCCGGCTTGAGCGCCATCAGTCTGCCACTGGCATCGGTAAACGTGATAATGGTTTCACTTTTCAAAAAAGATCGGTTTTCCCGGTAAAGATCATAGGGCTCAAACTTCCCCATATGATACTGTTGATATCCATATTTTTCATATAAAGCGCGGAGCGTCAGCGTTGTTCTATCATTCCATGCGAGATTGGTCAATAAATCTGTCATACTATCTATCCAAAACTCCTTTCAAATGTGTACCTTATGATACCTGTTTTTTGTACTTTAGTCAACTAATATATTAACTAACTAATTAATTAAATATCAGTGGATTTTTCACATTTTTTCTATTCTGCACTGCAGATCCTTGATCTTTCACAGGAAAAGGTGACTTTTTTTGGATGCTGTGATATAATTCCGGCAAACATAACCAGGGATCATGGTTCCCAATGATCCATATCAAGGAGGTTCAACCCATGAAATTTTCTGAGATTCCTTATGAAAGACCAAATATCGCCAATTTGAAGGCGCGCATGGACGATCGCATTGAGCAAATGGAGCAGTCCGGTAGTTACCGCGCGGCAGAGACCGTATTTCTTGCCATGCAAAAACTCACTTCCGCTTACGAAACAGCCTACAGCCTTGTTTCCATCCGTCACAGCCTCAATACAAACGACGAATTCTATGCCGCAGAGATGGATTTCTTTGACAATATTGGCCCGGAGATGGAAGCGTATGCGCAGAGATGGAACCGTGCACTCGTTGACAATCCGTACCGCGACCGACTGGAAATGACCTACGGCAAACTGATGTTTCGAAATGCGGAGCTGGCACTGAAGAGTTTCTCACCAGAAATCATCCCAGAATGCCAGCGGGAAAATGCTCTGTCTACAGAATACCAGAAATTGATCGCTTCTGCACAAATTTCTTTTGAAGGGCAGACCTATACCATTTCGCAGATGAGTCCCTTCAAGCAGGCATTGGAAGACGATCGGCGTCTTGCAGCCTGGAAGGCAGAGGCTTCTTTCTACAAGGAGCACAGCGAAGAACTCAACAGAATCTATGATGAAATGGTACATCTGCGCGATACGATGGGTAAAAAGCTCGGCTACGACGGCTATACCCAGCTCGGCTATTACCGAATGGGCCGCAACTGCTATGACAAGTCTGATATCGAACGGTTCCGCGACGCAGTCCGTACGTATCTGGTTCCGCTCGCAGCGCGCATCTATCAAAAGCAGGCAGAACGGATCGGTAAATCCTATCCCATGAACTTTGCAGATAACGCCCTGACCTTCCGCAGCGGCAATCCCCGTATGATCTGTTCCTCCGAGGAATTGCTGCGATATACAAAAGAATTTTACCACAATCTTTCGCCGGAAACCGCAGAATTCATCGATTTTATGTATGAAAATGAGTTGTTGGATCTGGAATCCCGACCCGGCAAAGCTGGCGGCGGCTACTGTACCAGCCTTCCGGACTACCGTTCTCCCTTTGTGTTTGCCAACTTTAACGGCACCAACGACGACATTGAGGTCGTCACCCACGAGTTGGGCCACGCCTTTGCAAACTATCGTGCCCGCAAGATCGTTCCTCTGGAATACCAGTGGCCGACAATGGAAGCCTGCGAAGTTCATTCGATGTCCATGGAATTTTTCGGCTGGGAAATGGCACCCCTGGTATTTGGGGATGACACACCGAAATTTCTTTACAATCATCTGGCCGATGCGCTCACCTTTATCCCCTACGGCACTATGGTCGATCATTTCCAGCACATCATCTACGAACAGCCCGACCTGACACCGGCTGAACGGCACGACGTGTGGCGTAAACTGCTGGGCGAATATATGCCCTGGATCAAGCTGGACGACGAGATCCCCTTCTATGGAGAGGGACAGGGCTGGCAACGGCAAATGCACATCTATGAAAATCCGTTCTACTACATTGACTACTGTCTGGCCGAAACCGCTGCTCTGCAATTCTGGACACGGATTCAGCAAGACCGTGCCGCCGCTTGGGATACCTATATGGCATACACACGCCCTGCCGGAACCAAAACCTTCCTGGAGCTGCTGAAAGGCGCTGGTCTGGACAGTCCGTTTGAAGAAAAAGCGCTGCGCGAGATCTGTGAAACCACCTCCCACTGGTTGGATACTTTCGATCTGAGCAGCCTGAAATAATCAGTCCGACAAATTGAAAACAAAAAAAGGGCGGACTGCAATAGACAGTCCGCCAAACAGGGTTGTGGGATAAAGATATGAGCTTAATTGGATAAGCTGTACCTAAAGAATAGCGTGTTTACTTGGCTTTGTAAAGAGCGAAAAACCGCACTTCCCCACTAGTTTTGTCGAATGGCTCTCAAAGGAGGAAAAAAGTTTGCAGCGCACCGATTCATCCCGTATTTCTGAAACCATCGCCCGTCTTTTTCTCCGTGCGGAAACCATGCTTCCCCCTGAAATCGGCATGAAGATTGAATGTGCATCCGAGAAACCAGCAGAATCTGAAGCCGGCAGATCCGTGCTTTCGGCACTGTTGGAGCATTTTATCCACTGCGGCATGACAGGCACACGACTTTGCCCAAACACTGAGGAAGCTGTCGTCTGTGCGGTCTATGGAAAGGACTGCCGTTTTTCTCCCTCACTTCTTACCGATGCAATCAAACTCGGTATCAAAAACGCCTATCGAGATCAGCCTGCACAGCCCGTTCCTGCAATACATATTGCTCAAGGTCCAGGCTCTGCACTGCACCTGACCGTACAGCCTCGCTCTGGTACCGCATCATTTGCCTGGCAAAGTCCGGCCAACAGTATCGATTCCAAAGTGTTTACCATTTGGCTTATGGATCTACTCAAGCAGCAAAGGGGCTTGCTACCCTTCCCCGTATTTCTGGGAATTGGCATCAGCACAGCTGCTGATGCCGCCAAAGTATTGGCTGACACCGCACTGCTCCACTATATGGATCAGACAAACGTTCATCCCGATTGCGCAACGTTAGAAACCAGGCTCTTGCTGGCATCCCAGCATTTGGGTTTCGGACCCGATGGTCTCCCCGGACGGCAGGCTGTACTCGGCGTTCGCGTCAATGCGGACAATCTATTTGATGAAACTTCCTGTTGTGCTGTTAAAATTGCGCCGGCATTGCTGCGCCGTGCAGAGGCAGTGCTGTAGCTTTGTCAACCGTATATATCAAACGGCCCCTGCCCAATTGGGCAGGGGCCGTTTGATATATACAAAAACTGTTATTTTAGTTGAAGAACTTGGCATGGATTGCCTGGATTGCATGTTCGGCATAATCCTCATCAATCAGAACAGAAACCTTGATTTCACTGGTACTGATCATCTTGATGTTGATCTTTGCATCATATAGCGCTTCAAACATCAGAGAGGCAATTCCGTGCGAAGAAATCATCCCTGCGCCAACAATGCTGATCTTTGCAACATGCTCATCGGTTTCAATACGCTCAAAACCGAGAGACGGCTGATATTCTCCCAAAATGTCTTTTACTGCCTCGATATCACCTTTTTCAATGGTAAAGATGATATCATTTGTATTGTCCTTGCTGTGAGACTGCAGAATGATATCTACATTGATCTTTGCCTTAGACATGAGTCTGAATACCTTAAACGCAATCCCAGGTTCATCGGGAAGCCCCATAACCGCAATGCTGGCGACGTTGCTGTCCTTTACGATTCCACTGATCTTCATCTGTTCCACTTGTTTCACGACCTCCTTAATTGTGGTGCCCGGCTTTCTGACAGAGCTGGAAAGCACTTCGAGCACAACATTGTAACGTTTTGCCATCTCGACCGCACGGTTGCGCAGCACGCTCGAGCCGAGAGAACCAAGTTCCAGCATTTCATCGTATGTAATTTCATTAAGCTTTTTGGCATCAGGAACAATGTCGGGCTCCGCCGTAAACACGCCCTCATGCTCGGTATAAATCTGGCATTTGTCCGCTTCCAGACGTGCTGCAAGTGCAACGGCTGTCGTGGAAGAACCACCGCGGCCAAGCGAGGTAATATCCCCAAACTTATTAACCCCTTGGAAACCTGCAATCAGAACGATGCGTTTCTTGTCCAGCTCCTGCT
Organism: Oscillospiraceae bacterium; assembly: GCA_050944035.1. Classification (GTDB taxonomy): domain Bacteria; phylum Bacillota; class Clostridia; order Oscillospirales; family Oscillospiraceae; genus JBMNQH01. Next base: position 130,111 of record JBMNQH010000002.1, read on the forward strand.
GGATGCGCTCAGTAGAAATCCGCTTGATACGGGCGTTGCCGTACTCGGATGTGGTTTCCAGTCCGATCTGCCAACCGGTCAGAGAGACGACAGGAATTCCCATGCGTTCCAGCGCCATTGCGACAAGCGCAACAGACATCTGTTCTCCGGCAGTCAGGAGCATATCCAATTCTCTGCGAGACGGATGGGGGTTGACCTCTCTTGATCTTGCCAGAAGATCATCGGTCGTATTCCCCTGTGCGGAGATGACAACAACCACATCGTTGCCCTCGCAATAGGTATCTGTAATAATTCCGGCAACTCTATTCACCTTGGCAGCATCTGCAACAGAGCCCCCGCCAAACTTCTGAACTATCAGCATACGTTGAGTTCCTCCCTTATACAGGATCCAAAAGATCCGCTAAATTTCAAAAGACGAAATCGGCGTCCGATCAGGCAAGCACACGGAAGGCTGCGTGGACATCCAGTGTTTTTGTCAGGTCTGCAAGCGTAGAAGCATCCATCTCGCCTGTAAGCAAAGCATACGCTTCTCCCGCGTCTGCGTCAAGTAATTCTATTGGACCAAATTTGTCAAGAATGGCCGATTTTTCCCCTGTGATACGGACATACCAGCGGGAAACCAGGGCATCCGAGTCTGTGAAAAATCCGTCCCCGGCGGCCTCCCAGCCAATTTCCTTGCGCTTAATGGTATGCAGTGCAGCATCCACGATATCGGCAACCACGGCGCTTGCGGTCGGGCGTTTACCGGCTCCAGCACCGTAAAACATAGTCTGACCAACCGCATTGCCGCAGACGACGACCGCATTCATCACATCGTTGACGTTGGAAAGCATATCGGTCTTTTCAATCAGATGCGGCGCCACATAAGCCGTTACGCTGGTTTCACCGGTACGCAGTGCACGGCCCAGCAGCTTGATGCTGTATCCAAACCGACCTGCGAAATCCACATCCTGCAATGTAACATTGGTAATCCCCTGGGTTTTGACAGCGGCGGGATTCACGTTGTGGCCAAAGCTGAGATCTGCCAAAATGCTGATTTTCCGGCAGGCGTCATGTCCTTCAATGTCCGCCGCGGGATTGAGTTCGGCATAGCCGTTTTCCTGTGCCTGTTTTAAAGCATCTTCAAAGCTGACGCCGCATTGAATCATCTGTGTCAGAATATAATTGGTTGTACCGTTTAAAATGCCATAGATTTCGTCAATCCTGTTCGCAGAAAGACAACGGGTCAGCGGTCGGATAATCGGAATCCCGCCGCCAACACTTGCTTCAAACAGATAGTTGATATTTTTTTCCTTCGCAATGGTCAGCAGTTCCAGACCATGGGTGGCAACCAGTTCCTTATTGGAGGTCACTACGCTCTTGCCTGCCAACAGGCAACGCTTGGTAAATTCATAGGCAATGGTAGCGCCGCCGATGGTCTCGGCCACAATTTTAATCTCTGGATCCTGTTCAATGATTGAAAAATCATGAATGATCCGATCCGCCAGCGGGTGCCCCGGAAATTCCCGGACATCCAGAATATATTTTACTTCCAACTCATCGCAGGCTTTGCCAACGATACTGTCGTTGTTTTCCATGAGAACTTCAACTACGCCGCTGCCGACTGTGCCAAACCCCATGACTGCAATCTTTGTCATACTAACATCCTCCTGTATTCCCTTTTACCACGGATCATCCCGCAAGCACTTCGAGCTTAATTACGCCATCTGTTGCCCCAATTCGGCGGAGCAGTTCCTCTGTCTCCACCTCCATGTCCTCAGTGACGGCAGAAATCGTAGCCACGGCCGTCCCATTGACCGGAATGCTTTGATTGATCGTCAGAATATTTGCGCCGCTGTTGGCAAAAATAGCAAGGACAGCGGAAAGAACTCCCATCCGATCACGAAGCAGAATGTGAAAGGTGAAAATATGACCGCTCTTCATATCGCGGAATGGAGAGATTGCATTACGGTACTTGTAAAACGCACTGCGGCTGATTCCTACTTTACTTGCTGCTTCTGCAACGGTAGCAGCTTCGCCGATTTCCAGCAGTTCTTTTGCTTCTACAACTTTGATAAAAATCTCCGGCAGCACCTCTGCCGCGACCAGATAATATTTCGACTTATTCATATTCACCATCGTGCTTGTCTTTCCTTCATGGTCATTTGTTTTTATCGATGAAGAAATGATACCATATTGTGCATTATTTCTCAATTGTTGATTGTTACAATATTTTAAGGCTTTTGGCAAATCTGGTCAAGCACCACTTGAGAGAGGGGGAGTTGTCCGTGAAAGATAGCCAAACCCGCAGCTTTGTCTCCACGCTGTTCTGGTTGCTGATTGCAGCAGCAGCCGGCTGGCTCTGTCTACGATATCTGCTGCCATGGGTGGCACCACTTTTACTGGCGTTTTTACTGGCTGTTATCATCGAACCTGCTGTACGGTTTTTAGAAACCAGAGTGCGGTTGCCGCGGCCACTTGGAGCTGGCATCTGTGGATTGGTCCTGATTGGAATTTTAATCATCCTGCTGTTTCAGCTTTGCAGCGGTGCCATCTCTCAGATGTGGTCCCTGTTTGATCAGCTTCCGCTTCTCTTCCGCACCATACAGCTGCAATTTAACACCCTGGAAGCGCGGATTATCGCCTATCTCAACGCCACCGACAGCAGCTTATCCGCATACTTTGCGGCCTCTATGGGCGCGGTCTATGACCAATTGACAACATTGCCGGCAAAACTGTCGGAACGTCTGGTTGCCGGTCTCTCTTCAGTGGCTGGAAAAGCGCCGTCTATTTTATTATTTTCTGTCACAAGCGGCATCGGCATGTATTTTATCTCTGCCGCCTACCCTTCTATTCTGCGATTTTTTCGTCTGCAAATACCCGAAACTTGGCGCAGTCGTGTCTCTGCCGTGTACAAAGATCTCCGACATACCGTGTCCCGCTGGTTGCGAGCCCAACTAATTATGACCGCGATCACCTTTGCAACGCTCTGGCTGGCATTTTTACTGCTGCATATTGAATTTGCAGTTCTTATTGCACTGCTCATCGCGGTGATCGATGCATTCCCAATTCTGGGAAGCGGTATTATTCTTCTGCCCTGGGCCATTATCTCTGCGCTGACTGGAGACTACGGTCTCTGTGTCGGTTTGTTTGCCACCTATGGCGCTGTGACCCTGCTGCACAGCTGCCTGCAAGCCAAACTGGTCGGTGATCAACTGGGTCTGCATCCGTTGGTCAGTCTGGCCGCTATCTATGTCGGCTGGTGTATCGCCGGAGTCTGGGGCGTCCTACTTGCGCCCATTGTGGCCATCACCATCAAGCAGCTCAACGACCGCGGAATCATCACGCTCTGGAAAAAGGAGGAATCCATCTGAAGGACAAGCAAACAATCCGCCGTGCTGCAATGGCCGGCACCTGCGCCGGCCTGGTCAACGGTCTGTTCGGGGGCGGCGGCGGAATGGTTCTCATTCCGCTTCTGATTCATCGAAACGGTTTAGAGGAAAAACATGCCTTTGCCACGTCCGTGTGTATCATCCTCCCAATCTCCCTCGTCTCGGCTACCATCTACTGGTTCCGCACAGATCTGCAATTTGCGATGGCTGCCCCCTATTTGCTGGGCGGCTTACTGGGCGGCATTTTGTCCAGCACCACCTTCCGCAAAATTCCTGTTCCTTTGCTGCGCAAAATTCTGGCGCTCTTTCTGCTGTGGGGAGGTCTCCGATATCTGTTATGAATGATTGGATCTCGATTCTGGTCGGCGCATTGACCGGCATTCTGTCCGGCTGGGGCTGCGGCGGCGGAACGCTGCTCCTGCTTTATCTCGTCAGCTTCGCAGGGATGCAACAGGCTGTCGCCCAGGGCATCAACCTTCTGTACTTTTTACCCTGCTCCGCCGCTGCGCTCTATGGACATTGGAAACATCACTATGTGGAACGCACCGTTCTGCTGCCCGCAATTCTCGCCGGTACACTGGCAACCGTGGCAGCTGCTCTGTTGGCAACTACAATCCGCACTGCGCTGCTGGAAAAGTTATTCGGCGCATTTTTGCTCATTACAGGCATTCGGGAATTACTGCGGCGCTAATGCCCCGTCTGCTTCCGTCGGATCTGCCAAAATTTCGATTTGACTGCCCTCTCCAATTTTCATCTCCCGTACCTGCAAATCATTATGGAACACCTTTACCATGTACAGCTTCCCGCCCTCCAGCGGACCAAAGACAAACTGTCCGTCATCATCCGTACAAAGGCCGGCGATCGGCTGCGGATCTGCGGTATCACAGGCATACAGAATGACAATGGCATCCTGTACCGCGCATCCGGTATGGTCGGTTACTGTGCCACAGACTGCGGCATGGGAATCCCCAGCTACCGTCAATGTCACTTGTACCTGTTCTCCACAGTCCGGACGAAAATAGAATTTAGAAAAAATACTCATAGACTTCGCCCTGCTCCCTCTCTGGATTCAAAATCACCATAGTATATTCCAGGCCTGTTCCGGTTGTGCTTGACAAGGTGAAGCGGAAATTATAGAATATTGACACTGATGAATTCTATTTTGGCGGGCTGTTTTTTACAGTCACTTATAATAAAGGGAGAGTACTTCAATGGCCAAGGAGAAAAAGAAGGTAGAACAGATTACCGATATGGAAGTGGACTTTGCCAAATGGTACACCGACGTGTGCGTCAAGGCAGAGCTGATTGATTATACCAGCGTCAAGGGCATGTTCATTCTCAGACCGTATGGATACGCAATCTGGGAAAATATTCAGGCAGAATTGGACAGGCGGTTTAAGGCAACCGGCCACGTCAATGTCGCCATGCCGATGCTGATTCCCGAGTCCCTGTTGCAGCGGGAAAAGGACCATGTCGAGGGCTTTGCACCGGAGTGTGCCTGGGTCACACACGGCGGAAATGATCCGCTGGAAGAGCGCCTGTGCATCCGCCCCACCTCGGAAACCCTGTTCTGTGAACACTGGAGCAACGTCGTGCATTCACACCGTGACCTCCCCATGCTGTACAACCAGTGGTGCAGCGTTCTGCGCTGGGAAAAAACCAGCCGTCCCTTCCTCCGTCACCGCGAATTCCACTGGCAGGAAGGCCATACCCTCCATGCCACCGCAGCAGAGGCCATTGCAGAGACCGAACAGCAGCTGGAAACCTATGCAAGCATCTGTGAAAACGTCCTTGCCATGCCCGTTGTCCGCGGCTGTAAAACCGACAAGGAAAAATTTGCCGGTGCCGAGCGCACCTATACGATTGAGTGCATGATGCACGACCGCAAAGCTCTGCAAAGCGGTACCAGCCACTATTTTGGCGACGGCTTTGCCAAGGCCTTTGACATTACATTTTCCGACAAGAGCAATCATCTTGCATATCCCCATCAGACTTCCTGGGGTATGTCCACCCGTATTATCGGCGGCCTGATTATGACACACGGTGATAACAACGGTCTGGTGCTGCCGCCCCGCGTCGCCCCCATTCAGGTCATCGTCCTGCCCATTGCAATGCACAAGCCCGGCGTACAGGAAAAGGCCGAGGAACTTGTTTCCAGACTGCAGGCCGCCGGTCTGCGCGTCAAGGGCGATTTCTCCGACAATAGCCCGGGCTGGAAGTTCGCAGAGTATGAAATGAAGGGCGTTCCTCTCCGTCTCGAAATCGGCCCTCGTGATATCGAACAGGGTCACTGCGTCGCTGTCCGCCGTGACAACGGGGAAAAGATCACGGTTGCACTGGACGAACTGGAAACCCAAATCCCCGCGCTGCTGGATGCCATCCACGATGGTATGTTCGCCAAGGCAAAAGCCAATCTGGAAAACAACACCTTCCCTGCAACCTCTCTGGAAGAAACCAAGGAGATCGTGGAGACCAAGGGCGGCTTCGTCAAAACCATGTGGTGCGGCAGTCTGGACTGTGAACTGGCTATGAAGGAAAAGGCCGGCGTCACCAGCCGCTGCATCCCATTCGTACAGGATCATATCAGCGATGTCTGCGCCGTCTGCGGCAAACCTGCGGATACCATGATTATCTGGGGCGTTGCCTACTAATTTACGTGAAATATCATATTTTAAGGGCTATGCTGGTTTGGCATAGCCCTTTTCACATCGTAACCATCCTGTCGTTTTAACGGAGGAACAAAAATCTTTACTTTCAAAATGAGGAACCTTGACGGAAGAACAAAAGAAAGCGTTTCTTTCCCTGATGGATGCAATCTAACAAAAGTAAAACCACCCCCGATATACAGCCCGTTGCTGCATATCGGGGGTGGTTTTCTGCGCTTCTCTATTTTTATTCTGACAGCAGCCTCTTTGCCGCACGGATGTTGCGCTGTTCCACCTCGCGGAGAAACGCAACACGGCGCGTCAGCCGCTCCCGCTCGCCGAAAATCTCGACAGCGTTGTCGATGCATGCACAAAGCAGATCCCCTGTGATCTCGTCCAGATTCGTACATTTGTCGTTTTTCACACTTTTGAGAAAGGCCGAAACCTTGGGATCATAGGAGATTCCAACCAAAGGCACCGCCTGAGCAGCGGCAAAAATCAGACCGTGCAGACGCATGGAAACCATCGCTGTCATACGGGAGACAATGCCGATGGTCAGCTCGGTGTCCAGCGGATCGCTGATCACATGATATGGGATATCCAACCTCGCCGTCACCAATGCAGCGGCCTCTCCGTCCCGCCGGTTATTGATGGACAGAAACAGCGGGATCAGACCGTACTGCCGGTAAGCATGGGTTGCCGCCTGGGCAAAACAACCCGCTTTTTCTGAAAATCCGGCCCAGGTTCGAAGGGCAAAGCAGATATAGCGTCCATCCGGATCAATGCCCTGTCGGCGCAGTTCCGTGTTGATGCGCTCGTCATCGGCTTTTGGCAGCGCAAGCGTTGGATCTGAGCTCAACATGATCTCCGGCTTTCGCACGCCCAATCTTTGCAGCTCCTCAATGGAATGACTTTCCCGCAATGTAATTGTATCAACATATTGGTTTAACACGCGCCGCACCAGATTCCGGTCGTATTCCCATTGAATGGGACCAATGCCGCAGCCATACATGATGACCCGGTTTCCACATTTTTTCGCAGCGGCAATCGTATAAAGATAGTACACCAGGCTGCGGCTGCTGGTAACATCCTGAATTAAGCTACCGCCGCCGTTTAAATACAGCTTTGTCTTTCGCATGACATGCAGGAATTTGGGGATGTTAAACGTATAAATGGCGTTAACTCTGTGCTTGACCTGCGTTTCCTTTGGTCTGCGGGAAAGCACCGTAATGGACATATTAGCATCCAGCTGCCGCATTTCATGGATAATGGCAGAAAGGATTGCCTCATCGCCGGCGTTGCTGTGACCGTAGGCACCGCAGACGAGCACACCGTCCCGTTCTCCCCGTTTCAGATGGTAGCGGCGCAGAATTTCGGCGTAGATTTCCTTTTGCTTCTCGCTGGTGGCCTGCGCAGAAAATTCGTTTTTCGCCTTTTCATGCAAAGCCTGTCCCAACTGTTTCCGCAGTTCGGCATCACTGCCCAGAAGCGCGAGATGCCGCGCGAGAGATTCGGCGTCGCCCGCCTCGAACAGCAGCCCCGTCTGCATGTGCTTCACCAGCGCCGGGATGCCGCCGACGCGGGAGGCAACAGTGGGCAGTCCGGCAAACGCGCCTTCCGTAATCGCATAGGGGAAGGTCTCCGAGATCGAGGTCAGCGTATTGATATCAATGGACTGATAAAATTCGTCCATGTTGGACACCCAACCGATAAAAAAGACTTTGTCTCCAACCCCGAGTTCTGCCGCCAGCTGTTCCAGCTGTTCCCGTTCGGCTCCGTCGCCCGCAACGATCAGGCGGAGCTGCGGCTGCTCGTTCCAAGCTCTGGCAAAACCGCGGATCAGGGTTGCAACGTCTTTGACTGGGTCCAGACGCGCAGCAATTCCGACCACAACATGCTCCTCATCGATATCCAGCCCCAGACGTTCGTAAAAGCTCCGGCGGCTGTACTCCGGTGCCACCCGGTTGAAATCGACGCCGTTGTAAATCACAAAGATATCATTCGGTGCAAACCCGCGGGAAATCAGCTGATCCCGCATAAACCCCGAAACGCCAATGCGATAGTCCAGGCTTCGCAGAGACAGAACATTGAGTTTTCCATAGGTCAGACCGGCAAGTTTCCGCCCCATGTAGTCCAGCTTATAGTCGCTATGTACCGTGCTGACAGTCGGAATGGAGATCCACGGCTTCAGCAAAAACCCCATCAGGTTGCCGCGCGCACCGTGACAGTGCACAATCTCGTATCCGCCATCCCGGATCATCGTCCGCAGGCGGCGGATATTGGCGGGCAGACTTCCCTCCATCACCACGGTTGGAATCCCCAGTTCCTTGGCCTCTTCCGCAAACGGGCCGTTCATAAAACAGACCAGTGTGACGTCAATGCTGCGGCAGAGATTGCTCAGCAAAGAGTGGACATGTGTCTTAGCGCCGCCACTGTCACCCCCACTGATCAGATGCATTACTTTCACAGATTTCCCTCCAAAGAGCGGATGAAATCCTATGGTTCCGCTCTTGTTAAATCAAATAAATTATTATACAATATCAGTATATCATTTTTCGTTTCAACCACTATCTGTAAAATTATACAGGAAGTATGTTGTTCGGTCAATACACGGAGGAACTCGTATGACTAAAATCTATATTGTCCGTCATGCGGAGGCCGAGGGGAATCTTTACCGCCGTATTCAGGGTCATCACAACGGAGCGGTAACGCCGCTGGGCTACCGGCAGATTGCTGCCGTGGGTCAGCGGTTTTCTTCCATCCATCTCGACGCGGTCTATTCCAGCGATCTGATCCGCGCCCATGAAACTGCAAAGGCCGTTGCCGCCCCCTCCGGTGTCCCGGTTCAGACTACGCCGCAGCTGCGCGAGGTTGACGTCGGGATCTGGGAGGATCAGCCCTGGGGCAACGTGGAGTATACACAGCCGGATCAGATGTACAATTTCAGCTCCGATCCGGAACACTGGATTGTCGACGGCGCGGAACGCTATGCAGATCTGCGTGCGCGGATGCTCTCCACCGTGCGGGAACTTGGGGAACGGCACGATGGGCAGACCATTGCCATTGTCAGCCACGGTATGGCAATTCGTACTCTGCTGTTTGCACTATTAGACCGCCCCTATTCGGAATTCAAGGATTTTCCACACGGAGACAATACCGCAGTTTCGTTGCTGACACTCGAAAACGGGATATTTCATGTAGAATTCTTCAATGACAACAGCCATCTTTCCGAGCAGCTCAGTACTTTCTCGCGGCAAACCTGGTGGAAAGAAGAAAGCGGTTCGGATAAGAATAATCTTCGCATTATTCCCGTCGATCTTGACACGGAGTCCGACTGGTATCTGCAAAGCTATGCGGATACCTGGAAGGCTGCGCACGGCAGTCTGGACGGTTTTCTTCCCGCGCCTTATCTTGCGGCGGCACAGCGGCATGTCAGGCAGCATCCGCAGGCACTGATGAAAGCGATGCGTTTCGATGAAGCAATCGGTCTGGTGGAGCTTGATACCGAGCACGGTGCAGCAGAGGGAATTGGCTGGATCTGCCTCTGTTCCATCGCAGAGTCCTACCGCGGCAAATCTTACGGACTGCAATTGCTGGGGCATGCTATTTCCCTCTATCACCACCTCGGGCGCAAGGCGCTGCGTCTGCATGTCGCCACGGATAACGACCGCGCCATCCGGTTTTACCAGCGCTGTAGATTTCGAGAAATTGGCAGGACGCAGGGCGTGCTGACACCTCTGCTCCTGATGGAAAAAGAGATTTGAGTTCGTGAGGTTGTAACAGTGAAAGCAACGGTACGCAGAATATCGTTTCAGGATGATTGCAGGATTCTCGCAATTTCAGATATTCACGGAAACCTGCCCTATTTGAAAGGGCTTTTGAAACGGGTCCGCTTCTCTCACAATGACATTTTGGTTCTCGTCGGGGACATGATGGAGAAGGGTGCGCAGAGTCTGGACACCCTGCACTACATCATGGAGCTGGAACGGACTCACCACGTCTATCCCATTTGCGGCAACTGCGACGGCTGGAATCGGTTTATTGACATGCCGTCTGACGATGCGGATACGCACATCCGCGACTATATCCTCTACGGCCAGGGTCCTTGGCGGCACGGTCTGCTGTATCAGATGTGCGAACAGCTTGGCATCACCATCGCACCGGACACCGACATGCCTGCCCTACGGGCCATTCTGGCAAAAGAATTTGCAGAAGAATTTGCGTTTCTTCGCAGCCTTCCCACCATCTTGGAAACAGAATACTATACGTTTGTCCACGGCGGTCTGCCAGAAGGAAAAATGGAGGATCTGGACGCCTTTCGCTGTATGAAAAACGATGCGTTTTTACAGCAGGGGCGGCAGATGGAAAAATGGTGCATTGTGGGGCACTGGCCCGTTGTCCTCTACGGCGGGGACATCACCTGTGCCAATCCCCTCATTCATCAGGAGAGTCGGATCATCAGCATTGACGGCGGCTGTGTCCTGAAGGATGACGGGCAGCTCAACGCGCTGATTATTCCCGAAAACGGCAGTGAAGCTTTTACATTTGACTATTATGATTCTTTTCCGGTCCGTCAGGTTGAGACCGTGCAGGAGGCTTCCAAAACTTCGGCCTATTTCCGTTACGGCGACAACCATGTTCGGGTTCTTCGTCGCGGAGAGGAATTTTCCCTCTGCGAACATGTCCGCACTGGCTACCGCATGGAAATTCTCACCAAATACCTGCGCGGCGACGGGGAAGAGTGCATCTGCAACGACTGCACCGATTATGCACTGCCGCTGCGGAAGGGAGATCTTGTCTCGGTTATTGAGGAAACCGGACGGGGCTATCTGGTAAAACATCACGGTGTCAGCGGTTGGTATTATGGTACGCTGCGCTGATCGACGATAGAAAGGGTTCGTATGGATACTTGGGACTTTCTTCCCGTCTCCCGGGAGGATATGCGGGAACGCGGCTGGTACTGGTATGATTTTCTGCTGGTCACAGGAGATGCCTATATCGATCACCCCAGCTTTGGCACTGCGGTCATCGGCCGGGTACTGGAAGCTGCGGGGTTTCGCATTGCAGTGCTCTCGCAACCGGACTGGCACAGCGCAGATGCATTTTCTGCGATGGGCAGACCCCGTCTCGGCGTATTGATCGGCGCAGGCAATCTGGATTCTATGGTGGCACACTATACCGCCGCCAAAAAACGGCGCAGTGAAGATTTTTACTCCCCCGGCAAACGAACGGGACTGCGGCCAGACCGCGCTACCATTGTCTATTCCAACCGCGCCCGCGAGGCGTTTGGCTGGGACACGCCGATTATCATCGGTGGAATGGAGGCTTCGCTTCGCCGGTTTGCCCATTACGACTACTGGGACGACAAAGTCCGCCGCAGTATCCTGTTGGATGCGCAGGCAGATCTTCTGGTCTATGGTATGGGGGAGTACGCTAACCGGGAAATTGCCCGTCGGCTGAAACGTAAAATCCCCATTTCGGAGATGACGGATATCCGCGGCACTGCGTTTGTTGCTGACAATGCGGAGGTATGCGCATTTCCGTCCGTAGAAGTCGCCTCGTTTGAAACCGTCTGCACGGACAAACGGCAGCATGCGCGGGCAGTCGCCATAGAATATGAAGAACACGACCCAATCCGCGGCAAAGCGGTGTTGCAGCGGCATGGCAACAAACTGCTGATCGTCAATCCGCCGGCCATGCCGCTGACCACCGAAGAACTGGATGCCGTGGCCGATCTTCCGTTTACACGGGAACCGCATCCGATGTATGACGCGCTCGGCGGCGTACCGGCCATTGAAGAAGTCCGTTTTTCCGTCATCCACAACCGCGGCTGTTTCGGCGCCTGCAACTTCTGTTCCCTGGCCTTTCATCAGGGACGGATGATTACTTCTCGCAGTCATGCCTCTGTGATTCGGGAGGTTACGGCAATGACAAAGCATCCGTTGTGGAAAGGCTACGTCAGCGACGTCGGCGGGCCGACCGCCAACTTCCGCCGCCCCTCCTGCAAAGGGCAGACTGAGCACGGCATGTGCCGCAACAAGCGTTGTTTGGCGCCGACGGCATGTTCCAATCTGGACGCTGATCACAGCGATTATCTTGCATTGCTGCGGAAGCTGCGCGCCATCCCCGGCGTGAAAAAAGTCTTTGTCCGCTCCGGTATCCGGTTTGATTATATGCTGAAAGACAAAAGCGGCGAATTTTTTGCGGAGCTCGTCCGCTACCACATCAGCGGACAGCTTAAGGTCGCACCGGAGCACTGTATTGACAGTGTACTGGACTATATGGGAAAACCGCACATTCATGTCTACGAACGCTTTATGGAAAAATACAAAAATCTGAACCAGCGTTATGATAAGGAACAGTATGTGGTTCCCTATCTGATGTCCTCGCATCCGGGTAGTACCCTACAGGATGCGGTTGCGCTGGCAGAATATCTGCAAAAGACCGGACGGCAGCCGGAGCAGGTACAGGATTTTTATCCCACGCCCGGCACCATTTCCACCTGCATGTATTTTACCGGTCTCGACCCGCGCACGATGAAACCGGTTTACGTTGCAAAAACGCCGCGGGAAAAGGCGTTGCAGCGGGCGTTGCTACAATGGAAGCGGCCGGATCGCCGGCGGCTGGTTATCGAAGCCCTGAAAGAAGCCGGACGGGAAGATCTGATCGGCTATGGGAAGCATTGTCTTGTGCGGCCGGATACGCCCGGCAGAAAACCGCAGGAATTCCGGCAAAAACGGACACCTTCGGGAAAGCAAAACGGAAAACCGGCTGGGACTCCAAAAGCGAAGTCAGGCAGAGGAAAACCGGCTGGTGCAAAGTCCAAAAAAATCACATCCGGCAATGCACAAAGCAGAGGGAAGCGCCGATGAATCTATGGTTTATTTCCCTTTCGCATCCATTTCTTCTGGTTCTGGCTGTCTATCTTCTGATTGTCAATCTCATCGGATTCGTGCAAATGGGAATTGACAAACGCCGTTCCATCCAGCGCCGCTGGCGCATTCCAGAGGCACAACTGTTTCTGGTCGCCGCAATCGGCGGTTCGGTTGGTTCCTTGCTCGGCATGTATGTATTCCGGCATAAAACCAAACACAAAACCTTTGTCATCGGCATGCCGCTGATTCTCATTGTGCAGTTGATCCTTGCAGGGTGTATTTATCATGTTTTTTTATAGAAAGAGGGAGATGAAATGGCCAAAAATGCAAGTCTGAATAGAGCAGCAGTGGCTAAAGAGGATGAGTTTTATACCCAACTGACCGATATAGAAAAGGAATTACGCCATTATCGAGATTTTTTCAAGGGCAAGACGGTTCTGTGCAATTGTGATGACCCCTATGAAAGCAACTTCTTCAAATATTTCGCGATCAATTTCAACCTGTTGAAGCTGAAAAAACTGATTGCAACCTGTTACAGCAGTTCTCCTGTCATGGGCGAGCAGCTTTCCTTGTTCGATATCAAGCCGCTGCAATATGTGGTCGAAGCCGCAAAACCGGCCTATAAAATCGAGATCACAGAGGTAAGGGACGAAAACGGCGATGGGCGGATCGATCTCGCCGATGTGGAGTATCTATTGCGGAACAAAAAGAACATCTTGACTTTGCTTGCCGGCGATGGGGATTTCCGTAGTCCGGAATGCGTGGAGTTGCTGAATCAGGCCGATATTGTTGTGACAAATCCTCCCTTCTCCCTGTTCCGGGAATATATAACGCAACTAGTTGACAGCGGAAAACACTTTATCATTATCGGTAATCAGAACGCAATTACATATAAAGAGGTGTTTCCCATGCTTCGAGATAACAAGGTGTGGTTGGGTTATCACTGCGGGGATATGGAATTTACTGTTCCTGATTATTACCAGCCTCGTGCGACAAGGTATCGGGAAGAAAACGGAGTGAAATACCGCAGTATGGGAAACATTTGCTGGTATACAAACGTTGATATACCCAAAAGGCATGAAAACTTACTCTTATATAGAACTTATACTTCTGAAGATTATCTCAATTATGACAATTACGAAGCTATCAATATAAATAAAGTTGTTGATATTCCATGTGACTATTACGGAGTCATGGGCGTTCCAATTACATTTTTGGATAAATATAATCCTGAACAATTTGAAATTATTGGATTGATTGCAGGGAATATTAAAGGACTTGCAGGTATAAAAAGTAAAACCGGAAAAGATGGACCATATATTAACGGAAAGTTGAAATACGGACGAATTTTAATTCGCAGGAAGCAGGTACAGACACATGAAGATTAAACTGCATGAAATTCCCGTGCAGAACTGAAATAGATAGAAAGAAGGCGATGAAATGGCAGGAAATACAGCATTAAACAAAGCCGCAATGGCAAAGAAAGATGAATTCTATACGCAACTGACCGATATAGAAAAGGAATTACGTCATTATAAGAAATTTTTCAGAGGGAAAATTGTTTTTTGCAACTGTGATGACCCTTATGAAAGTAATTTTTTCAAATACTTTGCCATGAATTTTAATTCGCTGGGCTTGAAAAAGCTCATCACAACCTGCTATGCAACATCGCCCATTGTTTACACACAGCTTTCCTTATTTGGGGAAGAGGAGATCTTTGCAGTCGAACCCTGCAAACATAAACCGTATAAAATTGAAATCACCGAAGTGACCGATGAAAATGGCGACGGACGCATTGATCTTGCCGATGTGGAATACTTACTGAAAAACCGAAACAACTCGAAATCCCTGCTCGACGGAGACGGTGATTTTCGCAGTCCGGAATGTGTGGAACTGTTAAAGCAAGCGGATGTTGTTGTAACAAATCCTCCTTTTTCTCTGTTTCGAGAGTATGTATCACAGTTAATAGAATACCAGAAGCATTTTATTATTATCGGAAATATGAACGCCATTCATTATAAAGAAATTTTCCCACTTATTCGTGACAACAAGTTGTGGATAGGGCCGTCAATTCATTCGGGTGATAGAAAATTCAATGTGCCGGACGACTATCCATTAAAGGCCGCGGGATGTGGAGTGGACGAAAATGGAAAGAAATATATTCGTGTAAAAGGCGTTCGCTGGTTTACTAATCTTGATATCGCACAGCGTCATGAAAAGTTAATTTTGTATAAGCCCTACACACCGGAAGAATATCCAAAGTACAGCAATTATGACGCAATAAACATTGATAAAGTTTCGGATATTCCTTGTGATTATTATGAAGATATGGGTGTTCCTGATAGTTTCTTGGATCAATATAACCCTGAACAATTTGAAATTATAGGTTTGGGGTGCGGCGATTTAGCAAAGGAAATCGGAATAACCAAAAATTACAGAGGCAGAACTGATCTGGCTTATGTAAAAGACGGGCAGAATAAATGCCCGTATTCACGAATTGTTATTCGCAGGAAGCAGGTACAGACACATGAAGATTAAACTGCATGAAATTCCCGTCCGGGAAGTTGTTGCGGGTTATAAGGACAGCGCAGAAAACGGCGTGGTCGGTTATGAAGGCCGCCTGAACATTCGTCCTGCGTTCCAGCGGGAATTCATTTATAAAGACAAGCAGAGGAACGAGGTCATCAACACCATTGTGAAAAACTTCCCGCTGAACGTCATGTATTGGGTAAAAAGCGATGATGGCAATTATGAATTATTGGATGGACAACAGCGCACCATTAGCATCTGCCAATATGTCAACGGTGATTTCTCTATCAATCATATGGCGTTCGATAATCTGACCCAAACGGAGCGGGAGCAGATTCTGGACTATCCTCTGATGATTTACATTTGCGAGGGCACCGACAAGGAAAAGTTGGACTGGTTCAAGATTATCAATATCGCCGGTGAACAGCTTACGGCGCAGGAGCTGCGAAACGCCATTTACACCGGCGAATGGCTGACCGAAGCAAAGAAGTATTTCAGTAAACCGGGTTGTCCGGCGTATGCCATCGCGAGCGATTATCTAAACGGCTCGCCAATCCGGCAAAACTATCTTGAAACGGTTATCAAATGGATTGCTGCCCGTGACGGCATGGAAATTGAAGATTACATGGCAACCCATCAACATGATACGAACTGTAACGAGATTTGGCTGTATTTCCAAAGTGTGATCAACTGGGTAAAAGCGATTTTCCCAAAATACCGCAAGGAAATGAAAGGACTTGACTGGGGTATCTTCTATAACAAATACGGCACCGGCAAATACGATCCCAAACAGTTGGAAGCCCGTATTGTCGAGCTCATGGAAGATGAAGACGTCACCAAAAATTCCGGTGTCTACGAATACCTGCTGGACGGAAACGAGAAGCATTTAAGCATTCGTGCTTTTACACCAAAAATGGCAAGAGCGGCATATGAACGGCAAAAAGGGATTTGTCCAAACTGCAGAGAACACTTTGAAATGAGCAAAATGCAGGCAGATCATATTACACCCTGGAGCAAAGGCGGCAAAACAATCCCGGAAAACTGTCAAATGCTTTGTTCTGATTGCAATAGAAGAAAAAGCAATCTTTAGGAATCACGGTTAAAAAGTCCTGTTTGTTTTCATCGAGTGATGATTTTTCGTTAAAATTTCAATAAAAATAAAAAGAACATATAGTAATTCGATCGCTGTGTATACTTTTTTCTCGTTGGGTTATATTAAGCAATGCAGAAAACTCAAGTTGTCAGAAAACCCACTTGAAAGGAGCACTGCATTATGATTATGGATAGAATTGCTTTAATTCTCACCATTATCGGCGGATTGAACTGGGGTTCTATCGGTCTGTTCCGCTTTGACCTCGTCGGATACCTGTTTGGTGGACAGACTGCCACAGTCAGCCGTGTCATTTACACCCTGGTCGGCCTAGCCGCGATCTGGTGTATTTCTCTGCTGTTCCGTCAAGAGCGTCTTGTCGAAAATGACGGCTAAGCACATGTAAAAACAGGCAGTATCAAAATGATACTGCCTGTTTTTCTTTTAGCCAACAAACTGCAATCAAAGGATCCGTTCCGAAATCATACGCCCGATCAGAACAATCTCACTTTTTCCGCTGAATTCAAACCGGACTTTTCCCAGGCCACTGAAATACAGCTCCATTTCGCTGTCGATATCCAGTACACCGCTGGTCTCAATGGAAAAGGCATTGACTCTCTTGTATGGCAGCGAGGTATAGTCCTTTTTCTTCCCAATTCCCTGGACATTGACGGCGATGATGCGCTTGGTTGTAAACACCACGAAGTCCCGAACCGTTTTATACGATCCAATAATCTTTTCCTCTCTGGTAAGCAGGGACACGATGTTATCCAAAACTGCCTCGTCCTTAACCCGATGCAGCTTAAACAGGGAACCATTTTCAAAATCAATCATTTGTAATCCATCTCCTGACCTGTGCAGATTCCAGACAATCCATTCAAAACATTGTCTGGTATTGTTATCATACCTGTATTTTTCAGCATGAACAAGGCCATTCTTGCGATTTTTGCAACGCTGTTCTACATTGGATGTAAAAAGCGCCTCCGGAATCATCCGAAGGCGCTGTCTATACAAAAACAGTCTTTTCTATTTATGGAATAGCTTTTTGGTCTGATATTGCGGTTCACAGGTCAGGTGAATGCCCAGCTTTCGGAAAATGTCCGCATCAACCTGCGGTAAAATTACGGTAGAGTGCGCCTCGCATCCCCGGAGTTTTCCAAGGCAGGTAACCGCTTTTTTTGCGTCCTGATTGGACAGGGCGCTGATGCTCAGGGCAATCAACACCTCATCTGAGTGCAGACGGGGGTTGTGATTTCCGAGCGATCCAATCTTCAGCTCCTGAATCGGGGCAATCACGCAGGGATCAATCAGCGTATGAGACTTTTCGATGCCGCCGATGCCCTTAACGGCATTCAGCAGCACAGCGGCAGACGGCCCGAGCAGGTCCGAAGTTTTTCCCACAACAATAGACCCGTCCGGGAGTTCAATTGCCGCAGCAGGATTTCCTGTTTCCTCTGCGCGGTTCAGTGCGGCGGCAACCACGGGACGGTCCGCCGGACCAACGCCCAACTGCTTCATCAGCAGTTCAATTTTTTCCACTGCACTCTCGTCTCCACTGCCCATGCGAACCTCACATTTGGCAGCGTAGTAGCGGCGGATGATCTCATCCTTTGAGGCTTCACGGCAAGCCTCATCATCCACAATCGCATAACCTGCCATATTGACGCCCATATCCGTGGGAGAGCGATAGGGACTTTTCCCGTTGATGCGTTCAAACATTGCATTCAGCACCGGAAACACTTCCACGTCGCGGTTATAGTTGACCGTTGTCTCTCCGTATGACTCCAAGTGCCAGGGGTCAATGACATTGACGTCGTTGAGATCGGCAGTGGCCGCCTCATACGCAAGGTTCACCGGATGCTTGAGTGGGAGGTTCCAGACCGGGAACGTCTCAAATTTTGCATAGCCGGCCTTCACTCCATGCTTGTGCTCCTGATACAGCTGGGACAGGCACACAGCCATCTTCCCGCTGCCAGGGCCGGGCGCAGTTACGACAACCAGCGGCCGGGTGGTCTCAATATAATCGTTTTTTCCAAACCCCTCTTCGCTGATAATATGACTGATATTGTAAGGATATCCATCTATGGGATAAGTACGATAGACGCGCAGACCCAGCTGTTCCACCTTATTCTGAAAAGCGACAGCGGAAGCCTGTCCTGTATAGCGGCTGATGACAACACCGCTGACATAAAGGCCAAAGCCGCGGAACGCATCCACCAGACGAAGGACATCGACGTCATAGGTGATACCAAGGTCGCCGCGGGTCTTATTTTTGACAATATCCTCCTCATTGATCACAATAATGATTTCTGCCTTATCGGACATGGCCTTCAGCATTTGAATCTTGCTGTCAGGTGCGAAGCCGGGCAGTACACGGGAGGCATGATAATCGTCAAACAATTTTCCGCCAAACTCCATATAAAGTTTTCCGCCAAATGCATTGATGCGTTTCTGGATCTGTGCAGACTGCTTCTCAATGTACAGATCGTTATCGAACCCCTTGCGTATCACAATCATACCTCATTTCTTCTTTTCTATAAAAAGCGCAACACATAAAAACAACGATTTTAGTCTACCACAGTTCCGGTGCTTTTCAAGGGATTTTTTTCTTTCTTTTCCATTTTTCGACGTTTCGACGGAACACCCAACAACGAACAGCCTGACGGCATATGCGTCAGGCTGTTCGTTATCAAATAAAAAATCATCTGCACAATCACGCGACATCATCGTTTGTCATCTATGCAAGAAATCCCTGATTGCAGGCAATCTGTTCCTCTAATGCAACGGTGTATACATCATCCTTGCCGAGGCGCTATCGGCATCCGCTGCAATCCGGCTGTGTTTACTCCTGCCCGCTCGGGAAGAATGGCCGCAATACCGATGCAACCGCCGAAACCGGCATGGTTTGCAGATAGATGGTACCAGGTCCAGTAACCACAGTGTTGAACAGACCTTCCCCTCCAAAAAGCACATTTTTTACACCACGAACCTGCTGAATGTCTACCGTGCAGGTAGTGCTCATCGCCGCCAGATAACCAGTATCAACCAGAATGCTCTGGCCAGCTTTAAGATCATAGCGGACAACGCTGCCGTCGATTTCGATAAACGCCTTTCCTCTCCCGGAAAGACGCTGCATAATAAACCCTTCGCCGCCAAAAAATCCAGCGCCGAATTTCTTTTGGAAAAACAGCGAAAGGGAAACCCCTGCTTCGCCGGCGAGAAATGCACTTTTCTGACAGACCCACTCCTGTCCGGGGGCAATGTCCAGCTCCATAATGGATCCGGGAAAACTGGAGGCAAACGCGATCATTCCATGTCCGCCAACTGCGGTATAAACATTCTGAAAGGCCGCTTCACCAGCAACCAGCCTGGAAAACATTTTTCCAAGGCCGCCGCCGACCGTTTCCATCTGCATATTGGGACTCATCCAGCTCATAGATCCGCGCTCGGTAATCATGGACTCCCCAGATTCCAGCTGACAGATGACAACAGGCAATGGCTCTCCTCTGATTTCATATTTCATAACGGTTTCTCCTTTTCCTTAAAAACAATGCAATTTATTATAAAATTTCCATGTTTTTCTGTCAATTTGTTTCCGTCATTTTTGTAGATTTTAGAATTCTAAAGCTGTCTCATATCTTGCTTTTCTAAAAGTTGATGGTAGAATAAAACCAACATAAAAACAGCTGGTTCTACAAAGAATGAACTCCAAAGGAGAGGATGGATTTGAAACGTTTTTTGCTTTGTTCTGTTGCTTTAATACTACTTATAGCAGCAACTTCTGTGCCATTATTGAATATATCAGCATTTGCTTCATCCAATTGTGAAAAGTTACTGGCCCTGACATTTGATGACGGGCCTTCCAAATATACGGACACATTGTTAGAGGGACTTGCAGAACGTGGAATCCATGCCACTTTTTTTATGCAGGGTTGCAACGCAGAGACTTATCCTGATACGGTCAAGCGTGCGTATGAGGAGGGACATCAGATTGCCAATCACACCTATAACCACCCTGCACTTACTTCTCTTTCTGTCTCTTCCATTCAAAATCAGATTAGTCAAACTGAGGGAATTTTAGATCGTGCCATCGGATATGATCTCAATTATATGGTACGGCCACCGTATGGTTCCTATAACGCTACGGTGCTGAGCGCAGTCGGCAATCCCTGTTTTTTCTGGACCATCGATCCCATGGATTGGTATTATTTAGATGAAACCGTCGTATACGATAATATTCTTGCAAATGCAGACGATGGCAGCATCATTCTCGTGCATGATCTCTACCCTACCAGCGTGGCCGCCGCATTGGATGCCGTGGATACGCTGCAATCACAAGGTTATGAATTCGTCACCATAAACGAACTGTTTCGTCGCCGTGGAATTACACTGGATGAGGGATGCATTTACTTTTCCGGAATTGGGGAGACCACACTGCCGTCCATCTCTACACCGATCGTCCAACCGACAAATGTGGAAAATGGCAAGCTGGTTTCCCTCTCTGAGGCAAATGGAGCGCCTGTCTATTATACAACCGACGGAAGCGATCCAACCCCAAACAGCATCCGGTATACAGAACCTCTTTACTTTACTGAGGAAACCACAGTGAAAGCCATTTCCGCTTACGATTTTAACGGGAGCCGTAGCGCCATTACAACGGAAACCATCTCCGTTCCACAGGCGGCCGCACCGGAATTATCACTTTCTGACCGGCTTCTCTCCATGTCCGCAAAAGAAGGCGCTGTGATTTATTATACAACGGATGGAAGTGATCCAACATCCGGGGGCACCATGTACACTACGCCCTTTCCTGTAACTTCCGGTACCACCTATCGTGCGGTGGCACAAGTACCTGGAGAATCCACCAGTGAGGTTGTCCAGCTGACCACACCCAAACTACCATCTATATCTGATACTATGACCATGGATTGGTGTTATCCATCTGTGGTCATACCCCTGGTGTTATTGCTTCGTCATTTACATATTTATGTAGAACCATAAGGCCAAATGCACCAGCGAGGTTTTTCCTTGATTCTATACTTTCCAGCTGCCATATGCTATACTGATTGCAAGATTTGTCACAGGAAAGGGGAATGCGATTTTATGGAAAGACCAGAACTCCGGTTGCATCATATCGGCATCAACGTGGAAAATAAAGAGGCAGCACTCAAAGCTGTTGAACAGCTCTGCACACTTTTTGATCTTGTACCCAACACGAAAAAATCCGGCTCTCCATTTGCAGGGGCAAATATTGAGGTTGTTCCCGGTGGCACTTGGGGAACGCATGGTCATCTGGCCTTTTATGTCAAGGATATGCAGGCCGGTATTACTTATCTGGAAAACAAAGGACAGACTATCGTGTATGATTCCGCAAAATGCAATCCTGACGGCAGCATTTATCTTGTTTATCTGGAACAGGAAATTGCCGGCTTTGCAATCCATCTGTTTAGTGATAAGCAGCAATCCTGACGGTTTCTCATTCCAATGGTACAAAAAAGACAGCGGTGAAGTGATGACACTTCACCGCTGTCTTTTTATGATTTTTCTTGGGACCGATCATCGTAATTTATTTGGATATACTGCAGCAATTGGCCATTCAATGCCTTATTTTCGTTTTCCAGACACTTCCATCCGTTTTTCAGCCCCAAACGCATATTCTTCTGTTGTCTGCAAACACTAGTTCCACAAACGATTTTTAACAGATAAGGGAGAGATTATCTATATGAAAGCAACTGGGATTGTGAGAAGAATTGACGATTTGGGTCGAGTTGTAATCCCCAAGGAAATCCGCCGCACGCTTCGCATCCGCGAAGGGGATCCACTCGAAATCTATACAGAAAATGACGGCGAGGTCATCTTTAAAAAATATTCCCCTATGGGCGATTTATCCGAGTTCGCAACACTGATCTGCGAATCTCTTCACAAGACCACCGGTGCAACCGCCGCTGTCTGTGACCGTGATGTCATCATCGCAGCCTCCGGTTCAAACCGTCGGGAGTTGATGAATCGCCACATCAGTCCCGAATTGGAACAGATTATGGAACATCGCAGCGTGTACCAGCAGGAAACTGCAGGAACACGGTTGCCTGTAATTGCAGACGACGAACACAGCTGGGCTGCTGTCGCGGCTCCCATCATCGCCGGCGGTGATCTTCTTGGCTGTGTCCTGTTTGTCGGCTCGGAAAATGCCCCGCTCCCCGGCGATGTGGAACACAAACTGGCACAAACAGTCGCCGGATTTCTCGGAAAACAGATGGAATCTTAAAGAAATGTCTCTGTACACTATTAGAACCCGACACGGTAAAATTCTGTGTCGGGTTTTTTCATTTTTTCCTTCTTCTCCCTGCTAAAAATCCCCCATTCTTCTACACAACATCCTATCATTTCCCAAACATTTCATTTATTAAGATATCTAAATATTTTCTTAAAAATATCTAAATTTTCATTTTATACACTTTTTCTTTTATTACTTCTGCTATAATAGATTTGATTTTTTGTATTTTCGTTACCGTCTTTTTACGATTTTCACAATGAAAGACAGATACAAGAGTCAAAAGGAGAAAGGAGTTGCAGATGAACAAGAAAAGGACAAGATGGTGTATCGCGATCGTACTTGTAATCGCCGCCATCCTGGGACTATACCTGTCCAATTGCGCCGCAAAGGAAGAACGAGGAACCATTACCTTCGCCAATGCCGGTTGGGATTCCAGCCGATTTCATAACGCAGTAGCCGGCCTGATTGCAGAGGAAGGTTACGGCTATACCTGGACGGAAACCAGCGGCAGCAGCACTGTGTTGGCCGAAGGTATGAAAAAAAATGAAATTGATATCAATATGGAGACGTGGAGTGACAATCTGGCCACCTATGAACCCGATATCAAAAACGGTTCTTATCAAGAACTGGGTACAAACTTCGACGACAACATCCAAGGATTTTACGTGCCGCGGTATGTCATTGAAGGGGATGCGGAACGGGGCATCGAGCCCATGGCTCCGGATTTGAAAACTGTAGAAGATTTGCGGCAATATGCGAATCTCTTTGTAGATGAAGAGGATCCCGGACGGGGGCGTTTGTACGGTGCAATTCCCGGCTGGGAAATTGACACCGTTTTGTATAACAAGTACTTATACTATGGTCTGGATGAAACATATAATTATTTCCGCTCCGGATCGGATGCGTCTCTTTCGGCGGCGATTTCCTCCGCCTATGAAAAAGGCGAACCCATCGTCACCTATTACTGGGATCCAACCTGGCTACTGGGTAAATATGATATGATCCTTCTAGAGGATGCGCCTTATGAGCCCGTGGGGTTCAAAGAGGGAAAGACGGCCTGTCCTTCTGTAAATGTCACCGTCACTGTCAGCAATACATTTCAGGAACAAAACAAGGACTTCTGTGAATTTCTAAGCAACTATCACACTTCCAGTGCTTTGACCAGCGAAGCCCTGGCCTATATGCAGGATACCGGAGCCGACTACAATGAAACCGCTCGTTGGTTTCTGAAGGAACATCCGGAGCTGCTGGAACAGTGGCTATCCGGAAAACGACTTGAAGCGGTCCAGAATGCTCTGGCCGGCAAACAGGCCGAACTCAACGCCAGCTGGTTGAAGGAATTTCCTTTTGCGTTAAATATCGATAAGACGGCAATCGACGACGCGGTCCGTTCCTTCAGCACAAAGACCAGCGGTTTCTTCGGTGCGATTAAGAATGGTTTGACCGCATTCATTACTGCAATCCAAACCGTACTGGATTTCATCCCCTGGTGGCTTCTGATTATTTTGGTGTTTCTAGGCGGATGGCAGCTGTGTGGTGGGCTGCGAAACGGTATTTTCTATACCATTATGCTGTTTTTGGTCGGTGTGTTCGGGCTCTGGGATCTTATGAATGAAACCCTAGCCATTGTCCTCGCCAGTGTAATTATTTCTTTGATATTGGGACTTCCAATCGGCGTATTGGTTTCCTCCAGTGAAATGGCGAACCGAATCATACGCCCCATCCTTGACACAATGCAGACCATGCCGGTATTCGTTTATTTAATTCCCGCAATTCTGTTTTTCGGTCTGGGCAAAGCACCCGCTGTTATTGCAACCACTATTTATGCAATCGTTCCCGTTATCCGTCTGACCAGCCACGGCATTCGGCAGGTAGACAGGGAAGTTGTGGAAGCCGCGAGAAGTTTTGGCTGTACCCGAAAACAGCTGCTGTTAAAAGTACAGATTCCTCAAGCAATGCCCACGATTATGACGGGTATTAACCAGACCATGATGATGGCCATGGCAATGGTTGTCACCTGCTCGATGATCGGTGCAGCGGGTCTCGGCATGGAGGTTCTGGTCAGCGTCAACCGTATCGAAATTGGACGCGGTATCATCGCCGGTACCGCCGTGGTCATCGTGGCCATTCTGATGGACCGCATCACGCAGGGCTTTGCCCACAGAAGCGAGGAGAAACGTCATGGAAAATAACGCCATTCTTCGACTGGAGCATGTATCCAAGCTATACGGCGCCAACAAAGCAGAGGCCATGCGCCTTCTGGAACAGGGCGCTTCCAAAGATGAAGTCAAACAGAGAACCGGTGTCACGGCTGCGCTCTGGGATGTCAGCTGTGAGGTCCGCCGGGGAGAAATTTTGGTTATCATCGGTCTTTCCGGCAGCGGAAAATCCACACTGGTGCGCTGTCTCAACCTTTTGCATCGGCCCAGCAGCGGGGAAATCTGGTTTGAAAACAGCAACATCGGACTCCTGAACAAAAACGAACTGCTCGACTATCGTCGGCAACGGATTTCGATGGTGTTTCAGAGCTTCGCCCTGATGAATCATCGTGATGTGATCGGCAATGTTGCATTCGGTCTGGAGATCCGCGGTGTTCCCACCATCGAACGTGAAAAAAAAGCGATGGAAATCATTCGAATGGTTGGTCTTGAGGGCTGGGAACGACAGCCTGTCACCAGTCTGTCGGGCGGTATGCGACAGCGTGTCGGCCTTGCACGCGCGCTGGCCAATGATCCTGAGATTCTACTGATGGACGAGGCCTTTTCCGCACTGGATCCACTGGTTCGTTCTGATATGCAGTTTGAACTGATGCGCATTCAACGTCGGTTGGGCAAAACCATTGTTTTCATTACGCACGACATGGATGAGGCATTTAAGCTGGGCGACCGCGTGGCCATCATGCAGGATGGCCGGTTGATCCAGATTGATACGCCCGAGGAGATGAGTACCCATCCTGCCAATGAATATGTCCGCCGTTTTATCGGCAGCGCAGACCGTTCAAAGGTTCTGAAGGCTAGCAATATCATGGTCACGCCAGACTGTCTGGTTCGTCTCAGTGAAGGTCCGCTGCAAGCAGTAAAAGAGATGCGCCGCGCCGGCGTGTCCTCTGCCTTTGTACTGGGAGATAAAATGAATCTTGTCGGTCTGCTCACGGTTGACGGCGCCATTGCAGGAATTCGAGAGCAGATGGGCATTGCAGACAAAATGCTGACCGATCTGCCTACCACGGATCCGGACACTCTGGTCAGTGATATTCTACCCATTGCAACAGAAACCCGCTTTCCCATCAGCGTCATTTCAAAAGACGGTTCCTTCGAAGGCATTGTCACCAAGGCTTCTGTTCTGTCCTGCTTTGTCGAGGCAGAAGAGAAAGAAGGATCGGAAGACTTTGACAGTGAAGCAAATAAATAGACAAATCCGAAAAGACGGTACTTCAGTTGGAGTATCGTCTTTTTATTTCTCTCAGGACAAACTGTCAGACAGAGCAAACAGAAAGTCTCATCACTTTTTTAGCGTTCAATCTGATCGTTTTGTCCGTTTTATAGTACATATGGCCTGTTATCCTAAAGAAAAAAAGAGAAGTACTTACTAAACACAGTCTTTGTAAAGGAAAGGTGCAATATGAAGGAACGATATGTTACCGTTACAGGCTTTCAGTATTACTACGACAAACAGCCGTTTTCTATCGGTAATTTGATCCGATGTCAGAAGGAACCAGAAAATCCCCACGACAGTGAGGCCATCCGATGCAGTCTTCCCATGATTGGTACCGTAGGATATCTGGCAAACAGCCCGCGAACGGTGGCCGGTGGAACCATGAGTGCAGGGCGGATCTATGATCACGTCAAAAAACGCTTTCATGTCCGCGTCATGTTCACGACTACTACAAAAATCATCTGCAAATTAGAACTTGGTGACCGGCAAAAACTGGAACAGGAACTGAATAATCAGATGCACAAACATTGGGAGGACGAGAACTGGACGGACTAAAATACGAACATATCCTATAACAAAGCGCGGTACAAAAGTTTTGTACCGCGCTTTGTTTTCTCCTTCCCAAACAGGGAAAGCCGGATAAAACCGTTGCGAGAACGGTCTTTTTGTGATAGTCTTATTTTTATAATGGATATGTATAGCCGTTAGCCGATTATTTTATAACATTTCTGCGGCCGCCAGCCGCGGGAACAGGAGGAAATTATGCTGAAAAATACAGAAAAAACAATGGATAAAATTGTATCGCTGTGTAAAAACCGTGGATTTGTATATTCCGGCAGCGAGATCTACGGCGGCCTTGCAAACACCTGGGACTATGGTCCGCTCGGTGTGGAACTGAAAAACAATGTCAAAAAAGCATGGTGGAAGAAATTCGTTCAGGAAAATCCCTACAACGTTGGTCTCGACGCCGCCATTCTTATGAACCCACAGGTGTGGGTTGCCTCCGGCCATGTTGCAACCTTTAACGATCCGCTGATTGACTGCAAGTGCTGCAAAATGCGCCACCGCGCCGACAAACTGGTCGAAGCATGGAACAAGGAACAGAATATTACCGACGTTAACGTCGAAGCCATGGACAATGACGCACTGATCGCTTACATCCGCGAAAAGGCAATCACCTGCCCCGGCTGCGGCAAATCCGATTTTACCGATATCCGCAAGTTTAACCTGATGTTCAAAACCTTCCAGGGCGTCAATGAGGACACTGCCTCCACGGTTTATCTGCGTCCGGAAACAGCACAGGGTATCTTTGTCAACTTCCAGAACATCCAGCGCACTACACGCCGGAAACTGCCGTTTGGCGTTTGTCAGGTTGGTAAGAGCTTCCGTAACGAGATCACCCCGGGAAACTTCACATTCCGCACCCGTGAGTTCGAGCAGATGGAACTGGAGTTCTTCTGCAAGCCCGGCACAGAACTCGACTGGTTTGTATACTGGAAAAATTATTGCCATCAGTGGCTGCTCAGCCTGAACATGACCGCAGAAAATCTCCGTCTGCGCGATCACGAGCAGGAGGAGCTGTCCCACTACTCCAATGCAACCACCGACTTTGAATTTATGTTCCCCTTTGGCTGGGGTGAGCTCTGGGGCGTTGCTTCCCGTACAGACTTTGACCTGACCGCACATCAGACCACATCCGGAAAAGATCAGACCTACTTCGATCAGGAAACCAACGAACACTACATTCCCTATGTCGTAGAGCCATCCCTCGGTGCAGACCGCGTTACGCTTGCATTCCTTGTCGACGCCTACGATGAAGAAGTTGTTGGTCAGGATAAGAAGGGCAACGACGATATTCGTACGGTTCTCCGTCTGCATCCTGCACTCGCTCCCTTTAAGTGCGCAGTTCTGCCGCTTTCCAAGAAGCTGAGCGGGAAGGCACAGGAACTCTATGCTGATCTGTCCAAGGAATTTATGGTTGACTTTGACGATGCAGGCTCCATCGGAAAGCGGTATCGCCGCCAGGACGAAATCGGCACACCTTACTGCATTACCGTAGACTTTGACACCGTCGGCGATGGGACGACCCCCGCTGACAACTGTGTTACCATCCGCGAGAGAGATTCCATGGAACAGGTTCGTATTCCCATCGATGAAGTAAAAGCATATCTCCGCGAAAAAATCGCGTTCTAATGGGATAAAAATATGCGCTTTCCTGTAACCTCTCCTCCCGATTCAGTGGCAACGCTACAGGAAACCGAAGAAATCACACAACGCTCTTCCATATCACAGGAAACAGAAACAGTGAACCGACCTCGGCGTCACATTCTATATCCATGGGTTGTCATCCTGGCCCTGCTGCTCTGGTCGGCGGGGTTGGGCATTGCGAGTTTATATCTCGCCTGTCCCGGGTATGGTTCGGTTTTGTTTGTCTCGTATCTGAAGCAACTTCCTCTTTTGGTACTGAATTTGATACCCGTTATCGCTGTGGTTTTGCTTTGCTATCTGCTTACCAACCGCGTTTGGATTTCCTCGCTTGTTTCCTCTGTTGTTGTGCTGGTTCCCACCATCATAAACTATATGAAACTCTCCTTTCGTGGAGATCCTCTCATGGCCTCAGATATTGCCTATCTTTCCGAGGCCGCGCAGATGGGAACGCGTTACAGCCTGACTGTTTCCCTTTTACTGCCGGTTCTTTTGATTTGCGGCGCCGCACTGATTTTGACTATCGCCGCCTTCTTTTTACCAAAGCCTCATTGGAAACCGGTATCCCGCTTCGTCGCAGCTGCTTTGGTCTTTGTAATCTCCGTAATCCTCTATATTGGCATCTACACGGATGATGAACTCTATTCCGAAACAGAAAACACAGATATCACCCTTTCGGACGGAACGACCATGTCCCGCTGGTCAGATACTGACCGCTATGTCTGCCACGGTTTTCTTTATCCGTTTCTCCACAGCTTTTCTGACTTTCGTGAGGATGTCCCGGACGGTTACCGCACCAGTACCGCTGAGCAGCTTTTGAATGCTTACGCCTATGCAGACATCCCGGAAGAGCAAAAAGTCAATATCGTCTCTATTATGCTGGAAGCCTACAATGATTTCTCTTCATTTGACAGCATTGAGTTTGAAACCGATCCCTACACCGCCCTGCATGAAATCCAAGAGGAAAGCTGGAGCGGAACGCTTGTGACAAATATCTTTACCGGTGGTACGATCAACACGGAGCATGCCTTTCTGACCGGCAATGTCCAATCCTATAATTATCGTAAAAATGCGGGTTCTTTCGTTCGTTATTTCGATGAACAGGGATATACGACAACGTTTACTCATCCTTCTTATGCGTGGTTTTACAACCGGGCGAATGTCAGTGAATATCTTGGGTTCCAAAATGCGTATTTCTTTGAAAACCGCTACACCTCAGACTCTGGAAATATTATGATCGACGAGGACTTTTTTCCTGATCTGATTACACTTTATGAAGAGACAACCACTGACGGCAGTCCCTACTTCAATTTCAGCGTCACATATCAAAACCACGGCCCCTATGTTGCCGATACTCTGTATTCCAGCGTGGAATATGTTTCCCACGAAGGTCTGTCTGATGAGGCCTACAATATTTTTAACAACTATCTTTCCGGCATCGCTTCCACCAATGCCGCACTCGAAACCCTGGTAAACTATTTCCGCACTGCAGAAGAACCAGTTGTGCTGGTATTTTTCGGGGATCATAATCCTTGGCTGGGTGACAATTCCTTTGTGTATACAGAGCTTGGTATCAACCTCGACTTAAACAGAGAACAAGGCTTCTACGATTACTACTCCACCCCTTATGTCATTTGGGCAAATGACGCGGCCAAAGACGCATTGGGCAACGATTTTATCGGCGATGGCGGAAGCTTCTCGCCGTGTTTCTTAATGTCAGAGTTATTCGAGCTCTGCGGTTGGTCGGGTGATGAATTCATGCAGGCCAATCTGGAATTGAAACGCTATGCTGACGTCATCAGCACCACTGGACTCGTTCGTACTGTAGAGGATGGTATTTTAACCGGAACCCTTTCACAATACTTACAGGAGCTTCTGGACCGTTATTATCAGATGGAATACTACCGCAAACAAGATCGTTATTAAAATGATTGCATCTATTTAGAAAGAGACTTATGAAAGCAGGGGAAGAATTTGTAAAAATGTTGCGTCCTGTGGGCTGCATCCTATGCCTTTTGACCTGTATTCTCGTCATTTGGCTGTGTCTGACTTCAGGCCGAGATCCCATTCCCGGTTACGAAAGCCCTCATGATACCGCATACTATACAGAACGCGCCACCGGCACAGAAGAACTGATTCAGGAACTGACCACGCATGTCTTTCCTGCACTGGATGGCATTGTGGACTGCTATGCCGGTGACAACGGAACCGTCGTTGTTGCCATAGAGTCCGAATACTTTGCAGTCACTCGCAGCGCGCTGCTGTGGTATTTTGACGAAAGTCTGTTTACATTCAAGGAGGATTGAATGGTATGAAATGTGGTTTTATCAAGGTAGCTACCGCCACACCGGTAATTCGGGTGGCTGACACTGCCTTTAATGCAAAAAGCATCTGTGCTGTTATGCAAGAAGCGGCGCTCGCCGGCGCCAAAGTTCTGGTTTTGCCGGAACTCTGCATCACCGGCTACACCTGCGGTGACCTGTTCCGCAGCCAGACTCTGCTCAACGGCGCCGAGGCCGCACTGGAAACCATTGTCTCAGCCAGTGCGCAGTGGGATATGCTCACGTTTGCCGGTGTACCCGTTTCCGCAGACGGCAAACTCTATAATTGTGCGGTTGCAATCTATCGGGGAAAACTGATCGGTGTCGTCCCCAAGATGAACATTCCAAACTATGCGGAATTTTACGAGAAACGATACTTTACCGGTGGGGAAGCAGAAGTCAGCACGGTCTCTATCGGTAAACTCGATCCGGCCCCGTTTGGCACCAATCTGCTGTTCCGTAACGACTCCATCCCCGCCCTTGCCGTCGCCGCTGAGATCTGCGAGGACCTCTGGGTGCCCTGTCCTCCATCCGTCAGCCATGCCGTTGCCGGGGCAACCATCATCGTCAACCTCTCCGCAAGCAACGACACAGTCGGCAAGGCGGACTACCGCCGCCAGATGGTGATGAGCCAGAGCGCCCGTCTCGTTTGCGGGTATCTTTACGCCAATGCCGGGGAAGGAGAATCCTCCACGGACGTGGTTTATGCCGGCCATTCGATGATCGCCGAAAACGGCGAGATGCTGGATGAAATTCACAGCCCCAGCGGCATCATAATTTCCGAGATTGACATCCAGTATCTTGACAGCGAACGCCGGAAAATGGACACCTTCTCGTCCAAGCACAACAATTATACAACTGTCAACTGGGGCGGTACTGCGGAAGAAACCATACTGACTCGTAAATTCCGGAAAAATCCGTTTCTTCCAACCCCGGAAAACCGTACTGCACAGTGCGAGTCCATTCTCAACATTCAGAGCCTCAGTCTGAAACACCGCATGGAACATTCCTATTCCAAATATGCCGTTGTCGGCGTCTCCGGCGGATTGGATTCAACGCTTGCCATCCTGGTCTCCGCGCGTACACTCGCCATGATGGGTCTGCCCAAGGATCATCTGATCGCCGTTACCATGCCGTGCTTCGGCACCACCGGCCGCACGAAAAGCAATGCCATGCTGCTTGCCGAGCATCTTGGCTGTTCCCTCCGGGTCGTTGACATCGGCAAATCTGTCATGCAGCACTTTGAGGACATTGGCCATAGCTATGACGACAAAAACGTCGTGTTCGAAAACGCGCAGGCACGCGAGCGCACACAGGTACTGATGGATATTGCCAACGGCTGCAGCGGCCTGGTCATCGGCACCGGTGACATGTCCGAGCTAGCGCTGGGCTGGGCGACCTATAACGGAGACCATATGTCCATGTACGGCATCAATGCCAGCGTCACAAAAACGCTGGTTCGCTGCCTTGTCACCTACATTGCAGACACAGCCGAGGACAAGGGTCTTGCCGCGGTACTGTATGATATTTTGGATACCCCGGTCAGTCCGGAGCTTCTACCCGCCTCTGACGAAGGCAAGATCGCACAGAAAACGGAAGATCTCGTGGGACCCTATGAACTGCACGACTTCTTCCTCTATTATCTGATTGCAAGAAGTTGTAGTCCCCGCAAGGTATTCCGGCTGGCACACTATGTCTTTGCCGGTGAATACGACGACGCCACCATTTTGAAGTGGCTGCGCACGTTCTGCCGCCGCTTCTTCGCGCAGCAGTTCAAGCGTTCCTGTCTGCCGGATGGTCCCAAGGTTGGCGACCTGAGTCTGTCACCGCGCGGCGATTGGCGGATGCCGTCTGACGCTTCCGCGGCACTCTGGCTCTCCGAGCTCGAACATCTGTAAACTATGCAATAAGAATCGGCGCACTGTTTGCAAACAGTACACCGATTCTTATTCTAGTCTTTCTTCTTTTCTGATCTTAAGCGAATACCACTTAAAATCAATAAAAGAACTCATCCTGTGATATTTTTATAAAGAATAATAAAAAGGATGAGGCAGATAGATTCATGAATAATAAAAAGATCGGTCAGCGAATTCAGAAATATCGTGAAGAAGCAAATATCACACAGCAAACTCTGGCAGAAATCACAGAGCTGAGTATTACATCAATTTCTAACATTGAACGTGGTCTAAATTATCCAACTTTTGAGAACTTTATAAAGATCGCCAATGCAATCAGCGTATCCACAGATTTGTTATTATCGGACGTTATCGATGCCGCCTATGTTGCAAAGGCTTCGAAACTCTCTGAAAAACTAAGAGATATACCTTCAACCAAGCGGCGACAAATATTTGCTGTCATTGAAATAATGACCATTCTACAGGATTCGGACCGAGAAGAGTAGCATAGGGAAAAGCAATGAGATTGTAATTATGCATAAAAACAGCTACCTTTACGGTCTTGATTGGGAAAATTTAGAAAGTTCTATGTCGGCTTGCTGATTTTTACGATGTCAGTGTCGATTATCTGTTGAACCGCACCGATATTCCAACACCATATGCCAAAAAATAACGCACACTTTCCGCACAGGTCTGGAGGTTTTTCTATGGATATTCGCATTTTACACCTTCTGGAGGGTGCCAAGGCGGCAGAGGGACTGACGGTTATCATCGATGTGTTCCGCGCCTTCTCTCTGGAATGTTATCTGATGGCTGCCGGCGTGTCAGCCATTTTTCCGGTTGGCAGCAAAGAGCTGGCCTACCAGCTGAAGGCCGCGCATCCGGACTGGCTGCTTGCGGGAGAGCGCAACGGGGAACGTCTGCCGGGCTTTGCGTTCGGCAACTCGCCTGCGCAGGTGGAAGGACTCGACCTGACCGGCAA
This sequence comes from Oscillospiraceae bacterium, assembly GCA_050944035.1. Classification (GTDB taxonomy): domain Bacteria; phylum Bacillota; class Clostridia; order Oscillospirales; family Oscillospiraceae; genus JBMNQH01. The sequence continues at coordinate 163,733 of JBMNQH010000002.1, forward strand.
AACAATCATTCACACAACAAGCGCCGGAACACAGGGGATTGCAAACGTCCGTCATGCAGACGAACTGCTTACCGGCAGTCTAGTCAACGCCGGCGCGATTGCAGCTTATATCCTGGAAAAACAGCCTCCGGTTGTCTCTCTCGTCTGTATGGGTCTGGCGGCCAGAGAAAGAGCGGATGAAGACACCCTCTGTGCCGCGTATCTCAAAACGTTGCTGGAGGGCCGGAACCCCGATCTTTCCGGTCAGATTGCCCAATTGCGCCATACAACCGGCGCACGGTTCTTCGATCCCTCCTTTCAGCATGCCTGTCCGGAACGCGATTTTACGCTTTGTACGCAACCCAACCTGTTTCCCTTTGTCCTGCGCGTTGAAAAAACCGCCGACAATCTGGATATTGTCCGCAAATTCGAGGTCCCAACACTGTTATGAAACGCTATTCTGTTTTTTTCCTTCTCCTTTTTCTTTCTCTCCTCTGCGCCTGCGGCACAGAGCCGTCCTCTGAGGATCAAACCGACGATACCGCCGACACAGACGGTTATTACGACACGGCATTCACTCTTGATGACTCTTACAAGGCAAAACTGTCAGATGAAACTGTGACGGCAGCCGAAACTTGTGCCGCACTCTATCAGGGCATAGATCGTGGTACCACGATCAACACTGTGCTAGATGCGGACACAATCGAAGCCATGGTTCTCTCGCTTGGCGACGCGGGTTACACGGCAGTCGACAGCAATAACACACTGAACCTGACCAATCCTGAACCGATTCAGGACTTTGTCGCCGCGGTAGAGGATAAAAAAGACGCGGAGGCCTCTTACTACATTGTCTACGAGGACGGCAGTATCTGCCGGTTTCTGCTGTGCAGTAGTGCAGACGGCCATTCGGTGATTACTGTCCCGATCAATTGGACGGCTGACGGTACGCCCAAAGCCCAGGGCATTGCAAAATATTCGATTTTAGATATTTCTTACACCAAAAAGGGGTATCTGATTTATGAGCGCGATATTTCCAACTACAAAATCAACAAGAAATTTACACTTAATCCCTATACCCTGCTGCGGGTTGCACCGCTGGACGAAACCTGTCGCACGCTCTGTGCAACCTACATCCGCCCCATTGGCTATTTAAAGAACAATCTCTTCCTGACCTCTTGGGATCAGAACAGTTTGGACACCATCAATTTCAATTATCTCTATCCGATGCTCTATGGTCTTTATTACCACTGTGATCCCCTGCACTCCTTTACAGCAGATGAGGCATATACGCCGGTGCCCGGTACCAATCTTTTTGCAGTTCCCTCTGCAACCTTTGAGGCCATGGTCGGACAATATTTTGATCGGACTCCGGATCAACTCCGAACAACTGCGGTGTATGACGCCGAAGGCGATTTTTATCCCATCTCCATTTTTGTCTCAAATCAGAAACTTTCCACCGCCCTTATCCCCGAAGTAACAGAGTATTGGTACAACGAAGACGGCACCCTGACCATGCAGGTAGAAGCCGTGTTTCCAAAAGAAGGTACGGACTGTGCATTCCGGCATGACGTCACCGTTTCGGTAGCGGAGGACGGGAGATTCCATTACCTGTCCAATCGCTTTTATGACGCAGAAAAAAATATTCTTCCCAGCGCCAAGATGCAAATTGATGACGAGATCAGCCGGTATTATGGATAAAACAAAAAAAGAGTCAAGGGCGCCCCACCGGAAACAGTCGTAGTTTCCGGTGGGGCGCCTCACTTCATTTTGAAGGCACAGATTTATTTTTTCGCAGCATTGACACAGGTCACAATCAGTTCCGCGCAGGTTTCCACGCCGACCAGACTGCTGTCCAGTGTTAGGTGATAATTCTTGGCAAGACCCCAGGCCATCCCGGTATAGTGCTTATAATGCACTTTTCTTCTATCATCTCTCTGCTTCAGCATACTTTTGGCTGTGGCAGCATCCTCGCCATAGAGGGAAACAATGCGCTCTTGACGGAACGCTTCGTCTGCATGGATTAGAACATTCAGGCAGTCATCCCGGTCACGCAGGACATAGTCTGCACAGCGGCCGACAATGACACAAGGTCCCTGCTCTGCCAACTTGGCAATTACATTGCTTTGCGCAATGAATACACGATCCGTGGGAGACAGGGGATCTGTCCCCATAATCAGACTCTGATTAAAGGCAGAGTTGGCAATATTGAAAAGAAGGCTGCTTGTTGTGGGAGCATCCTCTCCGCTTTTTTCTATGAACTCCTTAGAAAATCCGCTCTCTTCCGCGACCTGACGGACAATATCTCTGTCATAATAAGGAATCCCCAGTTTTTCTGCAACCAGCTTCCCGATCTGGCGGCCGCCGCTCCCATATTCACGGCTAATGGTAATAATCTTTTTTGCCATAAAGCATCCCTCCTGAATCAATGGATCGACAGGGTGATTCAAATACGTTTTGGATCTCCCTTATATGTATATTATATTCTGAAACAAAAACATTGTCAAGTTGCTGTCAAAACTGTAAAAACTGCACAAAAAATCTCCAAACAGACGCCAACGAATCTGTTTGGAGATTTTATCTATAGAGTTTTCGAACTTGTTATCCCACTTTTTTTCTGGTTATGGTACGGATAACAACGAGTGTGGCAATCATCAGAACAATTGCAATGGGAAGCACAACAATGTTCTGGATAAAGCCTGCCATAATATAAGACACAAAGGAAACCACTGCAACCGTGATTGCATAAGGCAGCTGGGTTGAGACATGGTTAACATGGTCACACTGCGCACCGGCAGAGGCCATAATTGTGGTGTCGGAAATGGGCGAGCAGTGGTCGCCGCAAACTGCACCGGCCAGGCAGGCAGAGATGCCGATAATCAAAATGGTACTGTCGCTCTTGAATACCGCTGTGACAATCGGAATCAAAATACCAAATGTGCCCCAGGAAGTACCGGTCGAGAATGCAAGGAAGCAGGCAACCACAAAAATGATAGCGGGCAGGAACATCTGCAATCCCTTTGCGCTGCCTTCCATGATACCAGCAACATAAACGTCTGCACCGAGCAGGCCGGTCATGCCCTTCAGCGTGGTGGCGAGAGTCAGGATCAGGATCGCGGGCACCATGGCATTGAAGCCCTTGGGCACACAATCCATCGCATCCTTGAATCTGACCAGACGGCGGAGCAACAGGTAAAAGATGATGATAATCAAGGCAAGCAAAGAACCGCTGGACAGACCAATGGACGCATCGCTGTTTGCAAAAGAGTCGATGAAAGACGCTCCATCGAAGAAACCGCCTGTGTAAATCATACCGACAACACAGCAAACAATCAGAACCAGAATCGGAAATACGAGGTCGATGACCTTACCTTTGTCGCCGCCTTCTGTGTTCATCTCGTCTGTAGTAAAGTTTCCCGTGGTGAACAGATCGCCGGCAAGTGCGTTTTTCTCATGCTGTGCCATGGGACCATAATCAAACTTCATCAGAATCATTGCAACAATCATGACGATGGTCAGCAAAGAGTAAAAATTATAGGGAATGGCACGGATAAACAGCTGAAATCCACTGTAACTTGTCCCCTCTGCATAGGAGGAAACCGCTGCAGCCCAAGAAGAAATGGGGGCAATCATACAAATTGGGGCAGCCGTTGCGTCGATGAGATAGGACAGTTTTGCACGGGAGATGTTATGGCCATCGGTGACCGGGCGCATAACGCTGCCAACGGTCAGGCAGTTGAAGTAGTCGTCGATAAAAATCAGGACGCCGAGTGCGAAGGTCGCCAGCATGGCGCCGGCACGCGTCTTGATATGTTTCTGTGCCCATCTGCCGAATGCGGCAGAGCCGCCGGCCTTATTGACCAGCGCAACGATAATGCCGAGAATGACCAGGAAGATCATGATACCAACGGTCCAGACATCCGCCAAACCGCCGAGCAGACCGGAATTCATAATGGTATCAAACGCTTCAACGGGATGACCGCCGGAATAGAAGAATGCACCGGCAACGATGCCGATAAACAGAGAGGAATAGACCTCTTTGGTAATCAGCGCCAGCGTAATGGCGATGATGGGCGGAACCAGCGCCCAGAAGGTGCCGTACATATTGCTGACCGTCTCCTCTCCGGTTGCACCGGCAAACGTCGTTACCAGCGCACAGCATACGGCAACCAGAAGAGTCATAAGAAAGACTCTCTTCGTCTTTGGATTCATAGAATAACCCCTTCCAAAAAATTTAGCCATGTAAGCGCGAACGCCAACATGACCAAATTCCCACGACAACTCGTTTCATCCCGATCAAAAGAATAGCGCTCCACTTCTGTGACAGTCCGGCGGATATTGTCCGTCGACCCGGTCTCCGGCTTGCCAGGCAGCGCCCCGGAACCTCGGCAATCAACCCTTTCCGCCTCTGTTGCCTGCCAGTTGCAAGACGTACTGATGTTGACCGCACCTCTATCATGACCTTTCTATTTGCAGAAATATTATATACTGATTGAAAAAGAAGTCAACCGCTTTTGGAAGGTTCTGTCGTTTCTTTGTAAGTTCTGCCTAATATCGTCCCGGTTCAATTTGCCATACAGCCATGCTGGAGCAGACCGGTATTTTGATCCTCCAGAATATAGAGCGCGTGATAGAGGAACTCGTTGACCGGTGTGGCAACGCCCAGTTCCCGTCCCATCCGGCAAACGGTTCCGGCAAACATCTCCACCTCTGTGGGACGGCCCTGTTCCAAATCCTGCAACATCGAGGTTTTATTCTGCCCCGGCACGCTTTGCAGATTGATTTTTTGCTGCGCCAGATCCGCTTCGGTGATATCGATCCCCTGCTTCTGTGCAATCCACATTGCCTCGCGGAAGGCAGCTTCCCGCACAGCGTTTGCGTGGTCGTTGATCTTCCACGCCTCAAACGTCAGACCAAGCAGTGCGGAGGTCTGATTCTCGCTGACATTGCAGCAGAACTTCAGCCACAGCGCCCGCAGCATATCCTCCCGCACAAAGTAGCGCAGGCCGGCACGGTCAAACAACTGCTGCATTGCCTGTACACGCGGCGTATATGGTGCCGTGTTGATCGCCTCTCCAAACTCAAAATAGCCGGTCGCCGGATCAAAGCTGGACTTGTGATTCTGCATGACCACAGAGACACGGGCAAGCCCGTACAACAGCTTTTCCTTTCCAAATGCTGCCCCCAGGGTTTCCTCACTGGAAATGCCGTTCATAAAGGATACGATGGTCGTATGTTCCCCGACAAAGGGACGCAGATCCTCGATCGCCTGCGGCAACTGCAAATGTTTCACAATGACAATTACCAAATCCACAGGTTTCCGGTCACAGGCAGGGTCTAAAATACGAAACCGCTGGGTTTCTCCGTTGATTGTAATCCCATCCCGCTCCAGACGCGCTCTGCGTGCGCCACTTGCCACAACAAAGAACCTGTTTTCTCCCAGAGTATCCCGCAGAGCCGGAGCCAGATAAGAACCAATTGCACCCAATCCAATCAATGCCACTGTCTGAAATTCCATTGGTACAGCCTCCTTCTGTTTTCTTTTTCTTTTCATTGGCTAGTATACCAGTGCCCAGGATTGTTGCGCAAGTGTTCCGTACTTGACGGCGGCAATCCATATGGTACACTATCCCTATCATTGTCCATGGAAAAATAGAAAAGGAGAAGCAAGCCATGAATATTTTGGTCAGCGCCTGTCTGCTCGGCATTCGATGCCGTTATGACGGGGACAGCAATTTCTGCCCCCAATTGGAAACACTCCTACAGCATCATCACCTGATTCCAGTCTGTGCGGAACAGCTCGGCGGTCTGCCAACGCCCCGAGTACCCGCAGAGCGCCGGGGTGAAACCATCGTTACGCGGGACGGTGGGGATGTGACTACCCAATTTACAGCCGGAGCGCAGGAAGTTTTGCGTCTTGCGAAAATATATCGTTGCGAGATGGCCATTTTGAAAGCGCGCAGCCCTTCCTGCGGTCACGGCACCATTTATGATGGCACCTTTACCCATACAGTAACAGAGGGTGACGGCGTCACAGCGGCCCTGCTGCGAGAACACGGCATTCCGGTATACACAGAACACGATCTGAAAACGCTGCAACTGGACTGCGATTGAAGAACGCAGCAGAATATGCTACAATATGAAAAAATATTGACAGAAAAAGAGGCTTACAGCATGGCGGAACGACAGTTTACCAAAATTCAGATTACAGACAAGGCGGAACGCGCACTGCGGCGTGGACATCCATGGGTATTTGACGCCGAAGTCACAGACGTGCACGGCAGCTACGAAAACGGAGATCTTGTAGATGTTTACTCCCGAAAAGACCGGTTTCTCGGCACGGGATTTATCAACGACCACTCCAAAATCCGGGTTCGCATTCTCTCGACTAACGCAAACGATCGCTTTGACCGTGCATTTTGGGAACGCAGACTGCGCTATGCTGTACAATACCGCCAGACCGTGATGGGAGAACAGGATTTTCGCTGTTGCCGGTTGATCTTCGGTGAGGCGGACAGTTTCCCCGGTCTGACTGTGGACCGATTTGAGGACATCCTGGTTATTCAGACACTCAGCCTAGGAATTGAACAGCGCAAGGATCTGCTGTTTCCGCTGTTGGTGGAAATTTTGCGCGAGTCCGGCGCAACCATTTCCGCCATCTATGAGCGCAACGACGTTGCTCTGCGGAAAAAAGAGGGGATGCAACAATATAAAGCATTCTATACAGCGGACGGTCTGGCCAATGACCTGGACGGGCATGTCACCATTTGCGAAAACGGTATTTTTTACGATGTCGATTATATCAACGGCCAAAAAACCGGCTTTTTTCTGGATCAAAAATATAACCGCGTAGCGGTTGCAAAAATCGCAGCGGGGAAAACGGTACTCGACTGTTTTACACACACCGGTGCGTTTGCGCTCAATGCCGCAGCTGCCGGCGCCGCTCATGTCTGCGCCGTGGACATCTCTCAGGATGCGCTCGACATGGCCGCACACAACGCCGCGCGGAATGGGCTGGACAATCTGTCTTTTCAGAAGGCCAACGTCTTTGACTTGTTGACTGAAATGGCCAACAGCAAACGCTGTGACTATGACTTTATCATTCTGGACCCGCCCGCCTTTACCAAAAGCAGCGCCACACGGCAGCAGGCTGTCCGCGGATATAAGGAGATCAACTTAAAAGCGATGAAATTGCTGCCGCGCGGCGGCTATCTCGCCACCTGCTCATGTTCGCATTTTATGACCGATGAGCTGTTCCGTCAGATGCTGCACCATGCCGCTGCGGATGCCTGCGTTTCTTTGCGGCAGATTGAGGCACGGCAACAGTCTCCGGATCATCCCATTCTCTGGAATGTCCCTGAAACCAATTATCTGAAATTCTATATTTTCCAGGTGATATAAACCATCATACTATTGAGGTTGCGGAATTTATGATAAAGAAACTTGCACGGATTAGGGGGAATGGTGTGATGGCGAAATTGGGGGATATTTGCGAAGTTGTATCGGGCTCTACTCTGAAAACAAACATCGCCGAATACTGGGTTGGAGATATAAAGTGGATTACTCCCGCAGAGTTAAGTGAAGATAGCTTCTACATTTATGATTCAGAGCGGCACATTACAGATTTTGCAGTACAGAAAACCAATTTGAACTTATTGCCGGTCGGTACAGTTATTCTTTCTTCCCGTGCGCCTATCGGCAAAACGGCGATTGCCGAAAGTGAACGGTATTGCAATCAGGGGTTCAAAAGTCTAATTTGTTCCGACAGTGTTCATAACGAGTATCTGTATTTTTTCTCAGTGGAAAAACAGAATATCTGAACTCTCTTGGAAGAGGTGCAACCTTTAAGAAAATATCGAAATCCATTGTCGAGAATATTGAAATCCCACTTCCCACATTAGATGATCAAGAAAGAATCGCAGAAGAGTTCAAGACGGTTACTACCCTCATTGCCCTACGCAAGAAACAGCTTGAACGACTGGACGAACTGGTGAAAGCCCGACTTATTGAGATGTTTGGAGACCCGTTAAGCAACAGCAACGGATGGCCATGCGTAGCGATTACAGATGCATGCCGCTTGATCTTGGGTGGAGGTGCTCCCTCAAAGAGTCACCCGGAATACTTTACCGGCACAATACCTTGGGTTTCTCCGAAGGATATGAAGTCGACGGTCATCAGCGACAGTATAGACCACATTACAGAAGAAGCCGTCGCACATAGCAAAACGAATCTTGTTCCAGCTAATTCGGTGCTAATGGTAATACGGAGTGGGATTCTGAAGCACACACTGCCAGTTGCTATCAACAGCGTACCTGTTACTATCAATCAAGATATGAAGGCATTCGTACCGAATGAGATCGTAACAACGGCGTTCTTAGTGCACTATTTTAAGGCTATTGAGCATGATGTGCTTTCAGGAGTGCAAGGCGCGACAGCTGATAATATTGACTTCAAATCGTTCCAAAAGAGAACCATTATAGTACCTCCTCTGGAGCTGCAGGCGCAGTTTGCAGCCTTCGTCGAACAGACCGACAAATCAAAATTGTCCATCTAAAAAAGTCTTGACCAGTTGGAAACACTGAAAAAGGCCCTGATGCAGAGATGTTTTGGATACCCCCTCTCCGTCACGGCTGACGCCGTGCCAGCTCTTCCAAAGGGGATTCTCCCTTTGGAAGAGCTGGCGGCAAAGCCGACTGAGAGGGCAAAAACTTGCTTTGTCTGGAAAAACAGTTTTAAAAATGCCTGCTGATCAATTTCAGCAGGCATTTTTATCAAAATCCATATCAGCGGTTTTCAACGGGAATATAGGGTGTGTTATGAATGACCGCGCGGTATGCCGGACGCATAATCCGGTTGCAAGTCATCACTTCTTCGATCCGGTGCGCACACCAGCCCGCGATACGGGCAATTGCGAACAGCGGCGTATAAAGTTCGGTGGGAATTCCAAGCATGCTGTAAACAAGGCCGGAATACAGATCGATGTTGGCACAGATGGGAATGTCCATCTTCTTACGCTCCATAATCATCGGGATACCCAGGCGCTCGACGCTTTCCACCAGCTCAAAATCATCCAGACGGTTCTTCACAACGGCCATACTTCTTGCATATTTCTTCAGTGCCAGCGCTCTTGGATCGCTCATTGTATAGATGGCGTGACCCAGACCATAGATCTTGCCGGAATGGTCAAATGCCTCTTTGTTCAAGATCTTGGAGAGATAGGCCGACAACTCCTCATCATCCTTACAATCGGTAACGTGTTCTTTGATGTCATCGAACATAGTAATGACCTTGGCGTTGGCCCCGCCGTGCAGAGATCCCTTCAAAGAACCGATCGCGCCCGCAATGGCGCTGTATGTATCGGTACCGGAAGAGGACATTGCGCGGCAGACAAAGGCGGAGTTGTTGCCGCCGCCGTGCTCGGCGTGGAGCATCAGCATCAGATCCAGCAGTTTTGCCTCTTCGTCCGTGTAACTTTTGTCCTTGCGCAGCATCCGTAAAAAGTTCTGTGATACGGAAAGCTCTTCTTTTGGGTTGTGCTTATACAACGATTTGCCGTCATAGTAATGCCGCTTCACAGCATAGGCGTCCGCCACGACGACCGGAAGCCGCCCAACCAGTTCGATGGACTGCCGCATCAGATTTTCCACGGAGTTATCATCTGGATTGTGGTCGTAGGAATAAAGCGACATGACACACTTTGCCAGCATATTCATAATGTTCGGGCTGGGATTTTTCAGAACAGCGTCCTCAAAGAAGCCCGATGGCATCTGACGCGCTTTGGAAAGCACTTCATCAAACCGCGCAAACTGGGCAGGCGTCGGCAGCTTTCCCATCAAAAGCAGATAGGCAACTTCCTCATAGCCGAAGGTTCCGTTCTTCCGGTGTGCCTCGACGATGTCGAGGATGTCAATGCCGCGGTAATAAAGCTTGCCCGGCATGGGCACGCGCTCACCGTCCACAACCATATAGCCCTGTACACTGCCAATATGAGTCGCACCGACAATGACGCCGGTTCCATCGGCGTTTCGCAAACCCCGCTTGATGTTGGGCTTGGAATAAAATTCATCTCCGATTTCGTAACCGGCTCTCGCTTCTTTCCACAGTTCATCGACGTCATGGATGAATGCGGTATGATTTTCCTTATGATTTGCCACAGTCGGTAACCTCCTCACATTTTCTGTATACAAAACCATTATATTTATGTATGTATTATACAATCTCGGCGCGCTAAATGCAAGAAGAAAGAAAAGTTCACGCAATTCCCACAAGAAAAACCTGCTGTTTGTTCTATTTTCTCGTGAGATTTTGCAATTTTTTATCTTCAACTTGCAAGCCGCTTTGATAAATCTTGATAATTATCGAAAATATGCTATACTGAAGCCTGTAAAAATAACCGTCTGAGGTGCATGATACATGATTACTTTATATGAAAACGGCGTATACCTTGTCAACGGCAAACCCGTTATGAGCGGCGCAGCGCTGCCCGCTCCCGAAGAGGGCCGAAACAGAACCATGGCTTACCAAATTCTGAAGGCTCACAACCACTCCAATACCTCCGATATTCTGCGGATTAAATTTGACAGCCTGATTTCGCACGATATTACTTATGTCGGCATCATCCAGACCGCAAGAGCCAGCGGCCTGGAACGCTTCCCGGTTCCCTACGCAATGACCAATTGTCACAATAGTCTCTGCGCTGTCGGCGGCACCATCAATGAAGATGACCACGTATTTGGTCTTTCCGCCGCCAAAAAATACGGCGGTGACTACGTTCCCGCCAACCAAGCCGTCATTCATCAGTATGCGCGTGAAATGATGTCCGGCTGCGGCAGAATGATTCTCGGTTCTGACAGTCACACCCGGTACGGTGCGCTTGGCACCATGGGCGTGGGCGAAGGCGGACCCGAAATCGTCAAACAGCTTCTGGAAAGTACCTATGATATTACGCCGCCTCAGGTCGTTCTGGTCTATCTGGAAGGCGCTCCGGCCCGCGGTGTCGGCCCGCACGACGTTGCCATCGCGCTCTGCGGCGCTGTCTACAAAAATGGTTTTGTAAAGAATAAGATCCTTGAGTTCGCAGGTCCCGGCGTCGCCAACCTGCCCATGGACTTCCGTATCGGCATCGACGTCATGACCACGGAAACCACCTGTCTCAGCTCGATCTGGACAACCGATGCTGCCGTTGAGGAATACCTCGCTGCACACGGCCGTGCAGATACCTATGCACAGCTTCAGCCCGAAGATGGCGCTTACTACGACAGCATGATTACCATAGACCTCTCCAAGCTGGAACCCATGGTTGCACTGCCGTTCCATCCCGCAGAGGCTTTTACCATTCGCGAATTGCAAAACAATGCCGGCGATATTCTCCGCGCGGCAGAGCTGCGGGCAGAAGAACAGTTCGGCGGCAAGGTACATCTGCATCTGACCGATAAGCTCGTCAATGGACAGCTGATGATCGATCAGGGCATCATTGCCGGCTGCTCCGGTGGTATGTATGACAACATCGCCGAGGCTGCGGCCATCCTGAAGGGGCATTCTGTCGGCGACGGCTACTTCTCCCTGTCTGTCTATCCGCCCAGTGTTCCCGTCAATCTGGAACTCATTAAAAATGGCGTCCAGCAGCAGCTGATGGAAAGCGGCGCATTGTTCAAGCCCTGCTTCTGCGGCCCCTGCTTCGGCGCGGGCGACGTTCCCTCCAACAACGGCCTGTCTATCCGCCATACAACCCGGAATTTCCCGAACCGCGAAGGCTCCAAGCCCGGCGACGGCCAACTCTCTGCTGTCATGCTCATGGATGCGCGCAGCATCGCGGCTACCGCAAGAAATCACGGCGTCCTGACCGCAGCAACCGAAATCGACTATACCGTTCCCGCCCGCGGCGCCTACTCCTTTGACAAGGGCGTCTATGACAAGCGCGTGTACTTCGGATTTGGAAAGGCTGATCCCACTGCAGAACTGAAGTTTGGCCCCAATATTGCCGACTGGCCCGCCATCGCTCCGCTGGGTGACAACCTGCTGATGCGTCTGGATGCTGTCATCCACGATCCCGTCACCACCACGGACGAACTGATTCCCTCTGGTGAGACCTCTTCTTACCGCTCCAATCCCATGAAGCTGGCCTCTTTTGCACTGTCCCGCCGTGTTCCCGAATACGTCTGCAGAACCGAAGAAACCCGCCGTCTCGCCGAAAGCGTCCGCACCGGTACGCCGGAGGCCGCCCTGCTTGAGACCCTCACCAAGGTCGGCATGGCAGACAGTTTGAACAATGTACAGATTGGCTCCGTCATCTTCGCAAACCGTCCCGGTGACGGCTCCGCCCGTGAACAGGCGGCGTCCTGTCAGCGCGTCCTCGGCGGCTGTGCTAATATCTGCTATGAATACGCAACCAAGCGCTACCGTTCCAATTGCATCAATTGGGGCATGATCCCGTTTGTGATCGACGAGGACGTCGCATTTGACTATGCAGCCGGCGATTATCTCTATGTACCCAATATCCGCAACGCGATTGAAAACAGCTGCGGTGAAATTCCTGCCATGGTCATTCATGACGGAACCTGCTCCGATATTCTGCTGAAGATCGCACCGATGACCGAACGCGAACGTGAAATCATTCTCCGCGGCTGCCTGATGAACTGGTACGCTGCACAGAAGTCTGCAAGGAGCTGAACCAATGTCGAAAATTTTGATGAATCATCCCATTGTTGAGATGGACGGCGATGAAATGACCCGTATCCTGTGGGCCATGATTAAGGAAGAACTGCTTTCTCCGTTTATCGAACTCAACACCGAATATTATGACCTCGGTCTGCCGCACCGTGACGAAACCGACGACCAGATTACAGTCAATGCCGCCAACGCCATCAAGACCCACCATGTCGGCGTCAAGTGCGCAACCATTACCCCCAATGCCCAGCGCATGCAGGAGTACTCCCTCAAAAAAATGTGGAAAAGCCCCAACGGCACGATCCGCGCCATTTTGGACGGTACAGTCTTCCGTGCACCCATTCTGACCAACAAGATCAAGCCCAATGTGCGCTCCTGGACAAAACCCATTACCATTGCGCGCCATGCCTATGGCGATATCTATCGCGCCACAGAGTACCGCGTTCCCGGCTCCGGGAAAGCAGAGTTGTTGTTCACGGACGAGCAGGGCAACACCAGCCGTCAGACGATTTATGACTTTGAGTGCGCCGGCGTGTTGCAGGGACAGTACAATAAGGATTCTTCCATCGAGTCCTTTGCGCGTGCTTGCTTTGACTATGCAATCTCCACCAAACAGGATCTGTGGTTCTCTTCCAAGGATACCATTTCCAAGATCTATGACCAGCAGTTCCTTAAAATCTTCGATACGCTGTACAACGAGACCTACAAGGCTGCTTTTGAGGCGGCCGGCATCCGTTACCGCTATACGCTGATCGACGCTGCCGTTGCGGGCATCATCAGCTCCCAGGGCGGTATGATCTGGGCCTGCAAAAACTATGACGGCGACGTCATGAGCGACATGGTCAGCGCCGCCTTCGGCAGCATCGCCATGATGAGCAGCGTTCTGGTCTCTCCGGACGGCAATTATGAATACGAAGCCGCCCACGGCACCGTTACCGACCTCTATTACCGTTATCGCAACGGGGAAGCGGTTTCTGTCAACCCCACTGCCACGATTTTTGCCTGGAGTGGTGCACTGCGGAAACGCGGTGAGCTGGACGGCAATACAGCGCTCGTGGACTTTGCGGGCAAGCTGGAGGCCGCCTGCATCGAAACCATCGAAAGCGGCACTATGAGCGGTGATCTCGCGGCACTCTGCGAGGGTGAATCCACCGTGGTTGATACTGAGACTTTGATTGCTGCAATCCGCAGCAGACTGGAAGCCAAGCTGGTGTAATAACCCGCAAATAAAAAACCAGCGGTGCAGAGCAATTGCTCTGCACCGCTGGTTTTTACTTTTATCGTCTTAAAACTCGTTCCGGACGCTGCGGGAAAACAGCTTCTGGATACAGTCCTCCACCGTTGCGCCCTCATACAGCACACTGTACACGGCCTCGCAAATCGGCAGTTCCACACCCACCTTTTTGCCGATCCGCACCATAGCATCCACGGTATAGTAGCCCTCTGCCAATTTATCATAGGGTTTCCCCTGTACCAGACACTCACCAAACCGACGGTTCTGGCTGTGTTCTGAGAACACCGTCGCCTCATAGTCGCCAAGATGACAGAGTCCATATGCTGACTGCGGTTTCCCGCCCAGCGCACCGATCAGCCTTGCCACTTCACTGGTTCCGCGGGACATCAGCGCTCCCTTGAGCGTTGACAGATGCAAGCCGTCCAGCATTCCGGCTGCAATGCCGATAACATTCTTCGCCGCACCGCCGATCTCACTGCCGATCAGATCGGTCCCGTAGTAGAACCGGATCAGGTTGCTGGTAAACGCATCCACCAGCCGATGTGTGAGCGCATTATCCGCACTGTCGATCACCATACAGTTGGGATTGCCGGCATAAAATTCCTGGACATGGCCGGGGCCGAGCCAAACTGCAACACCGGCCGGCGGACAGTCCGTCTCCATCACGACTTCCGTCAGACGCTTACCGGTTTCAATCTCGATGCCCTTCATGCACAGCACAATGATTTTCTTACTGAGATCCACGGTTTCGGACAGTTCCGCCATCAGACGGCGCAACCCCTGTGAGTTGATAGAAATGACAATCACTTCTGCCTCCTCTGCACAGGCAAGCGTCGTACAGAGTCGTACAGAGTCGGGCAGCTCCAGCAGATCATTTTTCCGTTCCCGGAGGAACCGCTGCATACGGGGCGATTCCGCCCGACCGTACAAACTGACTTCCTGTCCAATATGATCCAGATACCAGGTGATACAGGACCCCCAACGGCCACAGCCGATTACGGTTACTTTCATTCAAACATCCGCCTTTCTGTGTTTGATTGTTCCCATATTTTACTGAATTTCCTATGGGTTGTCAATGATTCCCCGGATTTCTCTCTTTTCAAACACCTTCCTTCTGACATCTTCTATGATTTTCTATAGACAGCATTGCAGAGAACTGATTGAAATCGTATAATAAAAAAGAAAACCAATCACAGTTCTTGAGGAAATCGGGCAGTGTAAGCTGGATAATCCATAACGAGAAATCCCAAATTTTCAGTTGAAGCGTTTCCCCATAGTGTGATATACTGCAAACCATAATCATATGAGATCGTATTTCCTGACTTTCTCACACTTTTTGCCGGAAATGATCGGTTTTAAAGGAGGCATCGTTTTTATGCGCATTGTGGTAAAGGTGGGCACCTCTACCCTGGCTCACGCCACCGGGAATTTGAACATCCGGCAGGTGGAAAAACTCTGTAAAGTGCTCAGCGACTTGAAAAATGCCGGGCATGAGGTGGTTCTCGTTTCGTCCGGTGCCATTGGCATGGGCGTTGGCAAACTCTCCCTCAAAAAACGACCAGAAGATATGCCAACCAAACAGGCCGCCGCTGCGGTCGGCCAGTGTGAACTGATGTATGTCTATGATAAGCTGTTTTCCGAGTTCAATCACACGGTCGCACAGCTTTTGATCACCGGCGCCGACATCGAGGACGCTGTCCGCCGGGAAAATTTCCACAACACCCTGTTCCGTCTCCTGGAACTCGGCGCATTGCCCATTGTCAATGAAAACGATACTGTTGCCACCGAGGAAATCGCCATTGGTGACAACGACACGTTGGGCGCCATTGTCGCAGTCAGCGTTCAGGCGGATCTCCTGGTTCTGCTGTCTGACATCGACGGTCTGTTTACTGCTGATCCGCGGCAGGATCCGACCGCAGCCTTGATTCCGGTGGTCGAGGAACTCACACCGGAGATCGTCGCACTGGCCGGCGGACACGGTTCTGCACTCGGAACCGGCGGTATGAGCACCAAGCTCAGTGCCGCAAAGATGGCCACTGCCAACGGAACGGATATGATCATTGCAAACGGCTCCAACCCAGATCTCCTGTATGCAATCCTTGACGGTGAGATGGTCGGCACACGTTTTTTGAGCAGAAAGGACTGACCTATGAAGACAACTCTGGAAATCATGCAGGCAGCAAAGCGTGCCTGCCCCATTCTGGTAACGGCATCGGAGACCCTGAAAAATCAGGCACTGTCTGCCATGGCAGACCAGCTAATCTGCCACCAGGCAGAGATCCTCGCTGCAAACCGGCTGGATCTGGAACAGGCAAAGGGTACCATTTCTGAGGTCATGCTTGACCGTCTGGCACTCAGTGAGAGCCGCATTGCAGGCATGGCGGACGGACTGCGTCAGGTCGCGGCGCTACCCGATCCGATCGGCCGGGTTCTCCGCCGGATTGATCGTCCCAACGGTCTGGTCATCGAAAAAACCGCAGTTCCCCTTGGCGTCATCGCCATTATTTATGAGAGCCGCCCGAACGTCACGTCTGACGCGGCGGCGCTGGCATTAAAAAGCGGCAACGCCTGCATCCTGCGCGGTGGCAAAGAGGCGTTCCGCTCTGCCAATGCAATCACGCAGGCCCTGCGCACCGGACTGGAACAGGTCGGGCTGGACGCCGACCTGATTCAACTGGTTCAGGATACCACGCGCGCCAGCGCCAATGAACTGATGACCGCTACGGACTATATCGATCTTTTGATTCCGCGCGGCGGCGCATCTTTGATCCGCGCCTGTGTAGAACACGCAACCGTCAGCTGTATTCAGACCGGTACCGGTATCTGCCACATCTATGTGGATGCCTCCGCCGACCTGGAGCAGGCATTGACAATTATTGAAAATGCCAAGACCAGTCGTCCTTCCGTCTGCAATGCGGAGGAGGTCTGTCTGGTACACCGTGCCATCGCTGCGGACTTCTTACCCCGACTGCAGCAACGACTGACTGTCGATCGAAGTGCAGCAGGACTGCAGCTGGTAGAACTGCGCTTGGACCCTGTCGCGGCGCAGTTTGTCAGCGGTACACCTGCCGGTCCGGATGACTTTGACACAGAATTTCTGGATTATATTCTTGCCGTCAAAGTGGTCGATGACGTACAGGCTGCCATCACACACATTGCGCAACATTCCACGGGTCACAGCGACGCCATCCTGACGCAAGACAACGCAGCAGCTGATCTTTTTACCCGTGCAGTAGACAGCGCGGCGGTCTATGTCAACGCCTCTACACGCTTTACTGACGGCGGAGAGTTCGGTCTCGGCTGTGAGATGGGGATTTCCACCCAAAAACTGCACGCCCGTGGTCCAATGGGTCTGGAGGAATTGACGACCTACAAATATATTATCCGCGGCAGCGGACAGATTCGCTGAAAGCAGAGGGAAATTGCCATGTCTGATTTTCTATTTGGTTTTATTGGCGTCGGAAATATGGGCGGCGCATTGGCAAAAGCCGCAGGCAAAACACTGATGCCCGAGCAAATTCTTGTCTCCAGCCGTACCATGGAAAAAGCGGCTGCTTTTTCCGCACAGCTCGGCTGTCACGCGGCGGACAACGCCACCATTGCCGCCAAGTGCCGCTATCTTTTTCTCGGCGTTAAGCCGCAGGCAATGGCCACAATGCTGGCCGGCATCGCCCCTGTACTGGCGGCCCGTACCGATCGTTTTGTTCTTGTAAGCATGGCCGCGGGTCTGACGATGGAGCAGATCCGTACCATGGCCGGCGGCATCTATCCTGTCATCCGTATGATGCCCAACACACCGGCCTCTATCGGTGCCGGCATGATCCTTTACACCGCAACCGAAGATGTGACAGAATCTGAACGCCGGGAATTTGCCGATGGTCTGGCTGCAGCCGGTCGGTTTGATGTGCTGCCGGAAGCGTTGATCGATGCTGGCAGCGCGGTCTCCGGCTGCGGTCCTGCCTTTGTGTATCTTTTTATCGAAGCATTGGCCGACGGCGGTGTGGAATGTGGCCTGCCCCGTATAAAAGCGCTGGAATATGCAGCACAGACCGTTTGCGGTGCAGCACAGATGGTGCTGGAAAGCGGACAGCATCCCGGTGCATTGAAGGATGCCGTTTGCAGTCCCGGTGGAACCACCATCGCAGGTGTCCACGCATTGGAGCACGGTGCCTTCCGTGCAAACAGCATGGATGCGGTCTGTGCCGCTTACGAAAAGTCCAAAGCCTTTTCAAGATAAACATTTCGGTTTGTGCCGCGTTGCGGCACAAACCGTCTCAGATTCTCCACAATCTTTGTCTGCTTTGTGGAAAATATTCTGTTTTCTCATCAGGACAACAAGACGATCGGGAAATATTCCATTCATTTTGCACAAAAGAATACAACTTTGTGGAAATCTTCTTCCTTTCCCTGCATCTTATGAAAAAACACTGCAAACACAGGCAAAAATTCTTGACAAGCCTCGCAGAACTTGATATGATAGATAAGCGCTCCAAAGACAGCAGGTGGCCAAGCCATAAATCCTGCCGAGGATGGCATACCGACTTTTCTATTTGGTTGCTTACTCCCCATGTCTGTTTGGACTTGGGGATTTTCTTTTTGGGCGCGATAAATTACCCCGGAGGTGACAATATATGCCGAACGCAAAGGTTCTCAGTGAGAAACAGGCAAAGGTAGCTGCTCTGACAGAACGTCTCCAGAATGCAGGCTCCGGTGTTTTTGTTGATTATAAGGGCATCACTGTCAGCCAGGATACCGAGCTCCGCAGCGAACTCCGCCAGAACGATGTTGAATACACCGTTGTAAAGAATACGCTGACCCGGTTTGCTCTGGATAACACTGGTCTGGGTGAACTGGACCCCATCCTCAACGGCACCACCGCACTTGCAACTGCAAACGGCGACCCCATCGCACCCATTCGTATTATCAGCGAGTTTTCCAAGAAGCTGGGTGATATCTTCACCATCAAGGCAGGCTTCATGGAAGGCAAGGTTCTTTCTCTGCAGGAGATCGCTGAAATCGCAGAGCTGCCTGGCCAGGACGCTCTGTATGCAAAGGTTCTGGGCACCATGATTGCTCCCATCACCGGCCTGGCTGTTTGCCTGGGTCAGATTCTCGAGCAGCAGGGCGGTTCCCTTGGCGAACCTGAAGCTGTTGCTGAATAATTCAGCACAGATCACTACAACCAATTTAGGAGGATTTTAAAATGGCTAGCGAAAAGATTACTGCTATGATCGAAGAAATTAAGGGCTTGTCCGTTCTGGAACTTGCTGAACTCGTACATGCACTCGAAGATACCTTCGGTGTATCCGCTGCTGCTGT
This sequence comes from Oscillospiraceae bacterium, assembly GCA_050944035.1. Lineage (GTDB taxonomy): Bacteria > Bacillota > Clostridia > Oscillospirales > Oscillospiraceae > JBMNQH01. The sequence continues at coordinate 182,928 of JBMNQH010000002.1, forward strand.
TGCTGCTGCTCCCGCTGCTGGCGCTGGCGCTGCTGCCGCTGCTGAAGAAAAGACCGAATTTGACGTCGTTATGACTGCTTTCGGCGCTGAAAAGATCAAGGTTATTAAGGAAGTCCGCGGTATCACCGGTCTGGGCCTTGCTGACGCAAAGAAGCTCGTTGAAGATATTCCTGCCAAGATCAAGGAAGGTGCTTCCAAGGAAGAAGCTGAAGAGATTAAGACCAAGCTCGAAGCTGTCGGCGCAACCATCGAACTCAAGTAAGATTTCCTTTTTTCTTTCAGAAACAGTCTGCCTGTAAAATACAGACAGACTGTTTTTTTATATTTCGGCATCCTTTTTTTGGAAATTTTTGCTTTTTATGCTAATTTATTCTATTGTAACCATATATTCCACATGGTATAATGAGAAAAAAAGCAAAAAGGGGGGATACCATGTATAAAGTGCTTGTTGTAGACGATAAAGAGGCTTTTCGAAGAAAAATTAAACGAATGGCTTATTTTCAAAATAATCGGGAAAAATTTGAGATCTGCTGCGAAGCGCAGAATGGTATGGAAGCATTGGAACTGCTGCATCAAACACACATTGATATTGTACTCACAGATATTCGTATGCCATTGATGGATGGAATCCAGCTGCTGAAGCAAATCAATGCCGGGGAACTTTGTAATTGTGTCATTCTGTTGAGTGAATTTGCGGAATTCAATTACGCCAAAGAAGGCATCTTAAATCGAGCATTCGATTATATCCTCAAGCCTATCGATGAAGAGAAGATCAGTGGTTCCTTTGACCGAGCTTACACTTATCTGAATTCTTTCGCAATCACCGATCCGACCTCTGAACGAAAAGAGATTCATGCGTTGGCAGAGTCTATTTTTACAAATAAAGCTTCCCAAATAAAAGTCTGCATCACACATATTGTGGAACATATACAGCATGCCTCTGCAGAAGAAGATATTCCTCAACTATTGCAAACTGTTTTCACACAACTGAAAACAGAGTTGCTTGGAAAATGGGCGTTCCTGGAATATTATATTTCTTTTGATTATTTCCTTCGGACATCCTTGGCCCATTTTACTTCCAGTACTTTTGCCGATATCACCACAGAGCAGCTTGAGACCTTAGCAACAGAAATCTGTGCGTTCTCTCCCATCTTAGCTGCTAAAAATGAACGAGTCCGATCCGTTTGCATCCAAATGCTCTTTTCTCCGGATGAAAATCTGAACATTCAAGTTCTGGCCAATCAGATATTTGTAAACAGCAAGTATCTTAGCGCCATGATGAAAAAAGATATCGGCTTGACAGCCGTCGAATTTGTAACTTTTATCAAAACACAGCGCGCAAAATTCTTTCTTTCCAATACGGAAATGCCTATCAGTGAAATTGCTCTGATACTTGGATATCAGGAAATAAATTATTTCAGCAGGGTATTTAAGAAGGCCACCTCACTTTCTCCACGCGAATTCAGGAGGGCGTTTGGTAATCATGGTTACACAAAATTATGAAGAACTCCTTAATCATCCATCTTCTGAAGCAGTCGATGATTTAATAAGAAGTAAGCAGGAACTGTCCGCTTTGAAACAGGCGTATGCAGATTTGGACGCATTTATTCATACAGTCGCACATGAAATGAAAAGTCCCATCAGTGAAATTGAACTGTATGCGGAGTTTATCGAGGAGGACAACGCCGGAATGTTGCTTCCACAATCTGTGGAGGATCTCTGTTCCATTCGCAGTATCTGTAAAACGATGTCCGCTTTGATTCAACGCCTTATGGAATATTCCAAAGCCAATTTCAAAGAACTGGAAAAGAAGGAAATTGATACAAAAATCCTGATTCATCAGTGCTTTGAGGAAATTACCAGCTCAATCCCAGCCCATCGGATCACGCTGGAAGTCGGCGACCTTCCCATGTTGTACGGAGACTTTTTTCTGGTACATCTGATTTTTCTGAACGTCATTTCCAACAGTGTAAAATTCACCAGTAACAAAAGTCATCCCAAGATCTGTGTCTCTGCATCTTATGTAACTGGTGGTGTGGAATATTGTGTCAAAGACAACGGCATTGGTTTTGAGCAGAAATATGCTGACCACTTGTTTGAACCATTCGAGCGGCTACAAAATGAAAGCGTATTTCAAGGCAATGGCGTTGGTCTCACAATTGTCAAACGCATTGCCGAACGCATTCATGGGAAAGTTTCCATCAATGGAATTCCAAATGAAGGTTGTGAAGTGCGGATCTGGTTCCCCAAGACCATGCTCTACAATGACAATTTTGTGGAATCCACAGAGAAACATACGATCCGGATCGGTATCATCGGCGATTTTACGGGAAAATGTCCTCTGAATGAACAGGGAAAAATCGCTGCCAGCAAACTTGCAGCGGAAGAAATCAACGCCAATGGTGGGATCAATACTCTGCCTGTTGAGTTGTTTTTTCGAGATGATAGAGGACTACAGCTGTTGACAGAGCAGGCTGCTAGAGAGCTGACGGAAGAGCTACATGTCGATGTATTGATGGGTTCTACCCTTTCTCCGTCCCGGGACATTATTCGCTCCTATGCCAATCGGAATAAGACTCTGTATCTGGATACACAACAGACCGAAGGCGGGGTGGCAGATCACTATACCTTTTGTCTTTCTGCTATGCCGGAACAACAGATGACACATATGCTCCAATATCTGATCCGAAATTATGGAAAAAGGTGTTTTATTATTACATCGGATTATAATTTCGGCATTCTTTCTGCTGAGTGGGCCAAGTATCTTGTCATTCAGTTAGGCGGAGAAGTGATGGGTTGCGAACATCTGGACGATCAGATTTCCGATTTTGATTTTCTGATTGACCGCATTCAGAAGATAGAGATCGATGTCTTAATCTCTGTCTGCGTATTTCCAAACCATAATCAGTTTTATCTGCAATGGAATGCAAGGAATCTGAATAAAATTCCCATTGCTTCTACCATGGTCGCCGCAGAAACTTATCAACACATTGAGCTGCCCCCTGGAATCTTGGAGAACACCTATGTGATGGCATCTTTTCTGGAAGTCCTGAACACACCTGCTGCCAAACAGTTTACCAAACGGTTTCGTGAAAAATATGGGGTCGAACAGGTACCATTCATGGGAATGGATACTGAAACTGCCTACAGCTCCATTTATCTTTACAAAAAAGCGGTCGAACAGGCCGGAACAACTGAAACCGAAGCGGTCATTGCCGCGCTGGAATCCAACAGCATTTTCTTTGACGGTCCTGGGGGCAGAGTGCTTGTCCGTGGCAGCGACCACCACACCTCGCGCCGAATGTCATGTTTCCGGATTGATGCCCAAAATCAAATCCATGAAATTTTTCGTACCGGCGCTATCCATTCCGATTATGTCGAAGCAATGATCGAATCCACTATGGGTATAAAAGGGGGTATTAAATCCCTTGGTATCAATTGCCCTTCCACGCAATATAATATGCTACTGAACAAACTTCACATTTGATGTAAATGGATAACAACCTCTCTTCTTGTCTATTTTATACAGTAATTTTTTGTATTGGTTTCTTTGTATTGTGAAAATAAATAAGGATTTTTTTCCTTTCCACTTTCAGAATTTGCAACTTTGCATTTTTGAAAGTGGTTTTTTTATTCCTGATTCCCTGTTTTTTCGCGGTTTCTGCATTTCAATTTCCAGGAATCTTTTTTATACTTATATTGCAAATGGTTATATGGATTGTCTGTACAGATAGAAAGTATTATCAGTTTTAACCTGTAACCTTTTCTCATCTATCAAGGGAGGTGTATCAGTGAATACAACGAAAACAAAGCGACCTACACTGGCTTTTGTTCTTTTTCTGGCAGCTGGCTTTGCACTTTACTTTTTGATGCAATCCATCCAGCCCCTACTCCCCCATATCTTGTTTGATTACGAGACCTGGGATGCAGGAAGAACAGACAGCGCTTTCTGGCGGCTACTCTGGCTAATCGGCGACGGCACCGAACCACATTTTCACAAAACCATCCTCGGTGGTCTTGGTCTGATCGGAGGCTCCTGGCTCGCTTATTATCTGGACCGAAAACAATCCAAGCTCAGAGGAACACCGGTTGGATATGGCAGCGGTACGCTCTGGCCCTGGGTATTCGCAGCATCCCTGCTTTCACTGGCGATTGCAGTCGCCGTGTTTGGTGGCCTGCACGTCGATGGTGATACGTATGTTTCCACTTATGTTTGCTATGTTTCTATCGCTGGTGCTGTTATTTTTCTCTATGGCGGCAGCATTCCAACACTGCTTACCGGCGCAATTCTGGGTGCCTTCACCTCCGTTCCAATTTCCATCTGGATGAGAAACTGCGTCTGTCTCCCCAACGGTTTTCCCGGTGTTTTGGCAACTGTAACCGGTATGTGGCTTGGTGGCATTGCAACCTTTGAAATCTGCCGGCATATGCCCTGGATGCAGGCTGCCAAAGCCCGCAATACACAAGCCATTCCCAGTCAGCCAATTTCCGGCGAGATGTCCATAGAAGAATATAAGCATAAGCACCCTGTTGGCTTCCTGTTCCGTCGTATCCTCTGCGACGTTTCCGAGCCGGTCTTTGTTGCAAACGAGTGGGCCGGCGGCCTGCTTCTCGTTGGCTCCATGCTCACATGGATACTCAACCCCCTGCAGCCATACTATGGAAATGGCTTTTTCCCCGCGCTGATTCTATGTCAGGTACTGACCGCAGGATTTTCCATGTGGTTTTACTGGGACTCCTGGATGGAGAATGATTTTGTTCCCACTTTCGTCCCTCTGGTCTCAACCGCTCCCGCCTGTATTCTGCAATTCGGTGCAACAATGCCCGTGATTATCATCAGTTCTCTGATCGGCGCTCTCATGGGTCCTGCACTGGCTACCTGGATCAATGAGAAAATTCCGGAGCACTGGCATGTCATGATTGGTTTGACCTTCTCGATGTTTTTGACTTCCGGTATCGCAGTGGTCATGATCCGCTATCTTGGCATGTGTATCCCCGGTATTTACTAATCCCTGCAATGCATCCCCTCTCTACTCATCCACTGTATGATTTCAGATTTTTTCTTTAAAATCTGAAATCATACAAAAATCGAACTTGTTTTGAAAAGGAGCGTAAACTATGGCAATTATTGAAGTAAAACCTGATGGCTACAACTATCTGTTCAATCCCGAGAATGAACCCGTTGCCTATGTCGATCCCGGCGATGACGTCTATATGTGGACGGATGATGCTGCGGAGAGCCGCATTCGCACAAAGGAAAATCTGCCTGGCAATACGCTGGCCACCGTTCATTTTCTGAACCCGCAGACTGGCCCCATCTATGTCAATGGTGCTGAGAGAGGCGACACGCTGGCCATCACCATTAAGGACATCGAATTTACCCGTGACTTTGCATTCTCCGCCTTTGCCGAACATTTTGGTGCGATGTCCGCAGTCCCCATGACCATGCTGCAGGCACCGTTGAAAGAACATACCTGGATCTGGGAAAAGGTGGATGAAAAGGGCGATTACTGGTATGAACCCGAACTGGATATTGCCATTCCTAAGCGTCCTTTCCTCGGTACGTTTGCAGTGGCTCCCGATGGAGAATCCATCTCCTCCCTGACGCCTGGTCCCTTCGGCGGCAATATGGACTGTCCCGACATCTGCCCGGGCAACACGGTCTATCTGCCCTGCTATAACGACGGTGGCCTGTTCTATACCGGCGACGGTCACGCTGCACAGGGTGATGGCGAACTTTGCGGCTTCGCGCTGGAAACGACAACCAAGACACACCTGGTTTTTGATGTTATCAAGGGCAAGCGTATTACCAATCCCCGCATTGAAAACGACGAAAAGATTATGTGTGTCGGCTCCGCCCGTCCAATGGAAGATGCCTGCCGTATGGCTTATTATGAGCTGATTCACTGGATCCATGAGGACTATGGCTTCTCTCTGGAGGAAGCCTACCAGATCTGCGCTCAGGTTGGCCGCTGCTATGTTGCCAACGTCGTAGATACTTTGTGGAGTATGTGTGCCTCTGTTGAAAAAAAGTACCTGAAGCGCTGCGGCGGTAAACCCAAGGTAGAAGATCTTAATTTCTAAGCCTCAGATTTGTGATCGATACCGTCTTACTAGCAGAAAGGAAAAGTCTATGTTCCTCCTTTTTCGTCAGGGTCCCTGTCCTAAATGCGGACATTCACTACCGGAAAACTGGGAAGAATGCCCTGTCTGTGGGCTTTCCAGCGTGATTGTCTGCCCAAATTGTCGGAAGAAAACACCGCTTGATGATCACTGTATTCATTGTCACTTTTCATTGAAGATTCAATGCCCAAATCCTTTCTGTATTGCGGAAAAGCGGAACTGCCTGCAATGCCGCGGCAGTTTCCCTCCGGAGTAAGTGCAACCAGCAATTGTAAGAATGTGTATGAATCCATTTCAAAAAGGAACCTGCTGCTTTTTGGGCAGCAGGTTCCTTTTTATTTTTCCGTATACAGGGTAAATTCCCGCTTTTGAAACGCCAGAATGCCTTCCTCCTGCATCCGGGAAAGCTCCCGCGTCATGGCCGATCGGTCGGCACAGAGGTACTCTGCCATTTCTGTACGGTTGAATGGTACTGTAAAGGTTTTTGATGCATTAGTCTGCGCAAGCTTCTGTAGATATGCTAAAATCTTCTCCCGCATATTGGGTCGAGAGATAATTTCCGCCTTTTCCATGAGTTCCAGGTTTTTTGCTGCAATCATCATGACCATATTTTCGATTAGGCGATGATGAAAAATACAGGTAACTTTGCAGGAGTTCAGGATGCGTTCATAATCCATCAACAATACTCTGCAATCCTCATGTGCCTGAAATGCTACAATCCGATGCTTTGCCTGTGCACAGGCAAAAGTCTCTCCAAACAGGCCATCTGTATACATGATCGTCAGAATGGATTTCTTTCCGAATTCGTCCTCGTTGATCATCTCTACAGACCCTTCCAAAACCAGTCCAATCAATTGCAGGGTATCGTCTGAGGAGATAATAAATTCTCCCTTCCTAAAGGACTCTTCCCTGGCGTTTACACACTTCATCATGGCCTCCAGATCCTCTTTCTGGATATGGTAAAATAAGGGATTCTTTATTATTTCCTCCATCTTCATAGTATCACCCACAATTTTTGTAAAATTTTTATTTTTTGTTGCAATGGCAACAGTATTTTCTGAACTTGTCTGGTACATTAAGGTTAGCAAATACGAGGAGATCATCTCTCCCAATACATGAAAGTTATCAAATACAAGGAGGTTCTCACGCATGGAAAGAAATATGTTCAAAGCAAATAGACAGCTCCCGATCGAGGAAACCAAGGCTCTGTTTGAGAAAGGCCACCATGGCATTCTTTCTGTCAATGGCGATGACGGTTATCCCTATGCAGTTCCTGTCAACTATGTCTATCTGAATGATAAGATCTATATCCATTCTGCAAAGTACGGTTATAAGATTGATGCCCTGAATCAGGACAACAAGGTCTGCTTCACTGCTATTCTGAATTCGGAAATTCTTCCTTCCCGTTTCACTGCGGCATTTGAGAGTGTCGTTGCGTTCGGCAAGGTTACATTCTTGGAAGATGGCGATGAGAAGCGGGCAGCACTGACTACTTTCATTGATCGTTTCTCCCCTGACTTCAAAGAAAACGGCATGAAGTTCCTGGAAGGCGCTTATGCAAAAACTGCTGTTCTGCGGATTGATGTCGATTCCATTACCGGCAAGGCATACCGCAGCGGAGCAAAGTGGTAATTAACCACCGATCGTGTGAATTCCATCTCTGGCGAAGGTATTGACTGTCGCACTCCCTGTCTGTTACACAATGCAAACTATTTCAAAAACAAACCGGCGTCTTATGATGCCGGTTTGTTTTTCTTTTTATTAACGCTTTAACGTTTTAGAGCGATCTCGAAAATGTTCGTTTGTTAGTTTGACCACGACACCTGAGAGACCCAAAATACCGATCAGGTTGGGGATTGCCATCAGCGCGTTGAGCGTATCGGCAATATCCCAGGCAAGTCCCAGATCCATAGTTGCGCCGACTACAATCACGACGAGAAAGAGGATCTGAAATACGCGGATACTGCGGCTGCCAAACAGGTATTCACAGCACCGGCTGCCGTACAGCGCCCAGCCGAGAATGGTGGACAACGCAAAGAGAGAAAGCCCAATCGCAATAATCAGAGAACCAATCTTTTCGCCGAACACCGTTGCAAGCGCGGCGGCATTCAATGCGGTCGTTCCCTTAATACCATATTGCAGATCAATGCCGCTGATCAGCAGCGTGAGGCCGGTCAATGTACAGATGACAATGGTGTCCATAAAAACTTCGAAAATGCCGTAAAGTCCCTGTTTGATTGGATCTTTTTCGCTGGAAGCAGCGTGTGCGATGGGTGCGGAGCCAAGGCCGGCTTCATTGGAAAACACACCGCGCTTGACGCCCCAGGTGATACAGTTTTTCAGCGTAAAACCACTGACGCCACCGACTACGGCAGAAGGATGAAACGCTCCCTGGAAGATCATTCCAAAGACATGCCCGATTTCGGAAATATGGGAAATAACAACTGCCAAGCAGGCAATGATGTAAATTAAACTCATAATGGGGATCAGCTTTTCGGTGACACTGCCAAGACGCTTGATGCCACCGATGACCACAAGCCCGGTGATAATTGCTGTGATAATACCGACCACCCAGTTGATGGTGATTCTGGAAACCGGATTGCTGTTGAACGCCTCAATCGCGGTATAAATTGACGTGGTAATGTTTCCGACCTGCACTGCGTTTCCGATCCCGAAGGATGCCAGCGCACCGAAGATGCAGAACAGTGCAGCAAGCCACCTCCAATCCTTTCCAAGGCCATTGGTAATATAATACATAGGGCCGCCAACCCAATCTCCGTTCTTGTTGCGCTCACGATAGCGGATGGAGAGCACAACCTCCGAATATTTGGTACACATGCCGATTAGGGCAGACACCCACAACCAAAAGATCGCACCGGCGCCACCCAATGTGACAGCCCAGGTAATACCGGCAATGTTGCCGGTGCCGACCGTTGCCGCCAATGCCGTAGTAACCGCCTGGAATGGCGTGATCTCACCAGTACCAGCCTTTTGTTTGTGAAAGATTTTTCCGATGGTATTTTGCATGGCATAGCCGAACTTCCGAAACTGCACAAATCTCGTCAGGATCGAAAGAAACAGCCCGGCACCGACAAGCAATACCAGCATGGGAACCCCCCATACCACATTGTTGATCGTGTCGTTGACTTTTGCAATGAGTTCCATAGTTTTTACCCTTTCCTCTATCAAACATTCAACCACCTACAGGATCTACGTAAAAGAAAACCGGGAGACCGAGCAGTCTCCCGGAAAAACAGAACCATAGAAACAAAGCAAAGCCGCAGTTCTCCAACCACAGCATACCATGATTCTGTCCTTTTGCCTGAGAGATTCGCACAAAACATGTGTTTTGCCCCTTCGGCCTCTGCACAAAGCAGATTTCTCCAGAATGCCATCCGTTTACAGTCTCTATCCCGTTGGGACTCCTGTGCGTGTTACGCCTTCGGCAAGAAAAGAGTTCCTTTTCTACTTTTCTGCAAACTTCATCCAGCAGGCATTTGTTAATTCCTCTAAACAATAGTGGATTTTTTTGAAAAATACAAGCCTTTTTGCTCAGAAACTTTTAGAATTTTTGAAGAATGTCCAATGATAGCAACCGATCCAGAAAAAAGCAACGAGTATTTCTGCCCCGATTGCCATGCCTCATTGACCGATTTGTACACACCGCGTTGCAATACTTCTGCAAAAATCGATATCATGCTCCACGAATAAAAGCGTGGGGTTTGTCTCTAACAATCGCGTTTCGATCTGAATCCGGGAAATTACATCAATGAAATTCAACGGTTTATCCCATACATACAAATGATCCGGTTGGCAAAGGCTGGCTGCCAACAGCACTTTCTTTTTCTGCCCGCTGCGCCATTTTTGCGGCTTTGTGCCTCACATATCCGCGATCCAGTTTGCTGCCCGAGGACGTGGTACCGAACTTGCTCCGTTCTACGCTGTCCGACCAGGCTCCCGTGCGCTTTCTCGCGGCCTGTAGATGGCCAATATCCCGCTGCAATTTCTCGTCCTGTGCCAATTCAAACTGATCCTGTCGTTGTTTATTCTCGCGCCAGGACGAAAAATTGCCTTGCCGGACTTCCAGATCGGTTCGGTTAATGGCTAAGATGTGATCCACACAGCTGTCCAAAAAGCCTCTGTCATGGGAAATCAAAAGGAATCCGTGCTTACTCCGCAGATACTCTGCCAATTTCTTTCTTGCAGTGGCATCCAAATGATTGGTTGGCTCATCCATCAGAAGAAAATGATGCTCCTTTAAAAACAAGGCCGCCAACCGGACCTTCGTCTGTTCTCCAAATGAGAGCGTCGCAAAAGGACGGTACAACACCGTATCCGAAAGGTCTAAAAGGGATAACTCCCGGTAAATCTGCCAGTCCTCTGCCTCAGGCACTATGGTATAAATGATATCCATCGTAATGTCCTGTTCTTCCCGTATGACAAACGGAAACTGTTCAAACGGTACACTGGCGGAAATGGTTCCGCTGTACGCATACTGCCCCATCAGCAACCGCAGAAATGTGGTCTTTCCCCGTCCATTCCGTCCCGTAAATCCCAGACGCCAATCGGTGTCGATCTGAAACGTGACGTTTTCAAAAACAGGCGTATAACTGCCCGGATAAGTAAAAGTAAGATGATTGATACGAATAATTGACATAGTCCCTCCATGTAATCCATACCCTGATTTTCTGTTTTTCAATCATCGTATAAGGAGGATCGTTTTCTCGCCTGCTCCCATATGGCAAAAAAGAGCTGAGAGATGTGAAATCTCTCAGCTCCAAACCGCGCGACAGCGCACAAATACCCTTATTTTATGCGTTCAAAAAAGAGACGTGTCCATATCATTCCTTCCTTGCCAAACATATAGACCGGTCCCGATCCTTTGCCGATGAAGTTTGTTAGCAAGCGAAGTTTACCATGGTTTCACCTCTTCTTTGAATTTTGAATACAGTATAACACCGGTTGGAAAAAATGCAAGACGATGTTGGCATTTCATGCTTATAACCGGTTACGCCGTAGGAGTCCATACAGCTTTCTGCGTTACCGTTCCCAGTCCACTGGTAGCTTCCCGTACACTCGGGTTGCCGTAATAGAATACATCGCTGAAACCGCTGATATCGACCTGTAACAGATCCTCTACTGAAAGCGTGATTTCCCCCATACCGGAAACATCCAAATCTGCCTCAGAAGAGATGAGGTTCCTTGCATAAATCTCACTCATTTCTTTTGACCTCCCGGAAAACATCGCCGTTTTGCCGGATAAATAGATCTCACTGCCTCCAGATGCGGCAACTTCCGTCATCTGCGTATTCAGGTTTTGCACTGCTACCACTGCATATTCCTGCGATAACAAATGGAAATTCTCCATCCCTGCGGCATCTACCGACACAACAAATTCTCCCTCAACCTCTAATGTGTCAAATGGTGCTGTGATACGGATTTTTGTAAACACTTCTGATGAAAATTCCCGTTCTTCCGCTGTGGTCAACAAGAGGATTCCATCCCGTAGAGAAACGGTAAAACCATACTCCTCATATAACGCTTCCGGTAACGTGGTCTCAACGGAAATAGAAGATCCGTTTTCGATCGTGATATCACAAAGCGCACTGTCATAGAAGGACAAACCTTTGATCACAATCTTCCGACAGGGCTCTTCCCATTGCATCGTCTCTGTCCGTAGTGTTTCATCTTCTTGTATTTCCATGCGTAGTTCTTCATTGTCCTGCGTTCCTATCCAATTCCAGGGTGTACAGCCGACGCAAGATAACCAAAGCAAAATGCAGAGGAATACCGATATGATTTTTCTCATTTTATCTCTGTCCCCCAAAAACATGCTGTTATGTTATCTACTGGGGATTTGTGCAGATTTCTGTGCGACATCTCCGGCGCCGGCCACGGATTTTTGTATTTCCGGACTCCCATAATAGGACACACTTCCAGCACCACTGATTTTTACCCGCAATGCGTCTTGCACGGCAAGTGTGATATCGCCGGCACCGGTGATGGAGAGATCCGCGGTGGAGGAAAGCAGATGTTCCGCGTTGATGTCTCCGGCGCCAGTAATGCCGCAGGAAAATGCGGCAGTTTTTCCGGTCAGCGTCACATCGCCAGCCCCGGCAATCGCAACCTCTGCCATGTCGGTATCCAGATTTTCAATGGAGACATCGCCGGCACCTTCCAGCAACAGGTGGAAATTCTCCACCCCTGTGGCATCGACGGAAAGATCCAGCCCACCGGCAACCTCCAGTGCATCCAGCGGCGCTGTGATATGGATGCTTGCCGCCTCTTTCAGACGAAATCGATACTGGCGCTCCGCAGAAAGCGTCAAGATGCCATTCTGAAGTGCCATCGTGAACCCATAGTCGTCATACAATGCAGTCGGGAGATCTGCCTCTACCGACACAGATGGTCCGTTTTCTACTGTAACCGTACAGGGTTTCCCGCTGGTAAAGAACAGACCTTCGATGACAATCTTTTGGCATGGATCGTCTGACTGCATCGTCTCTGTCCGCATCTTTTCGTTGAGCTGCTTCACCCGTAACCCGTTCACCGAACAGCCGAGACAGGAGAGTAGAAACAGGGTACAGAGCAGGATTGTAATAATCTTTTTCATGGTTGACAACTCCTGGTTTTGACAGAACCGCGGATGGATCGGACAAGCGCATCTCGTTTCTATCGGTTCCGTGATTTTTCCTCATGATATCATTGATGTGAGACAAAATCAATTTCCTTTGTTATTCAAACCTCCGAATACGTTCTACGATTGTTCCACTCCGTACCAGATAACGATAGACAACCAGCGGAATTGCCGTACACACCAGTAAAATTAACAGTACTGCAACCACAACGGGTAACAGTGGGACGGCAAACGGGATATTCCTGTAGTTCATAGACTGGTACAGATAATAGGTGACTCCCGTCCCAATCGTCGCAGTTAGAATCAGAGAACCAGTTGCGTACAGAAGGCCCTCCTGAATCAACATACGGCAGGTTTGTTTTTCCGTCATACCCACACTTTCCAGAATTGACAATTCCGTTTGCCGGCTTTGGATATTTCCGGTCACTGTATTGACATAATTGAGAAGGCCGATCAGCGCAAGAATCAGAACAATTCCAATGCCGACTTCCAGCATGTTTCCCTGTGCTTTCTCTACCGATTTCATCTCCTCGATCTTGGAATCGTAGGAAAAATCTCTAGCACGTGGACTTTCCTGTATTTGAGACAGTAGTCGTGCTTCTATCGCTTCATTATATTCCTCCTGATAGCGAATCCCTGCTTTATACACAAACGGCTCTGAAACAAATTCTTGCAAAACATGGTCGCTGACAATAATTGTCGGTGGATATCCGAGCAATGCGCCGACGTAATAGCTTTCATCCGTCAAACCGGCAATTTCAAAAGTTCGGGTATTTGCTGCATCAGCATACTCTGCACAGGTAACGTGCTTCCCTGCAAAGTCGCTGATCTGAAATGCCAAATTATTCCGATAGAGAATACAGCTTTCTCCATCCAAGAACGCTCCCTTGTCAATTGGAGTTTCCAATGTGCTGTTTAGATAATCGAATTCCATCTCATTAATTCCGATAAGCATGGAACCGAAGTTCTCCGGGTGTTCCTGATATTCCTCCAGGTTTTCCTCATAGGGTATTGTCATCCACGTCTCATAGAATTCTCTCATCCATATGTCCGAAAACTCTGGTTCCCATGGGACGGTGATTTCCCCGCACCACATTGGATACACTTCTGCAACACCTTCTTTTTCCCGCATTTCTGTCAGAAAATTTTCATCTATGAGCTGTTCCCATTGCGTATGATCTTCCTTTTTCATCGTATCGTTTTGGATCGTCAGATCCATATCCATATAGTTGGACACAATGGTTCTTGCACCCTGACTTTCAATCAGTGTAATCAGACACAAAAATACAGAAAGACTTGTTGCCAGAGACAAAATCACCAATCCAGACTTTTTCTTATCTTTTGTGAGCTGCTTTTTCGCCAATCTCCATGCAATGGTTCCTTTTCCCACCTGGCTGGTATTGTGTTTCCCTGACATACCCCGATGACCCAACGCCTCCACCGGCGATATGGAAACTGCCATTTTCGCTGGTTTTCGACTGCCTGCCCAAACCGCCAATCCTGTCATTAAAACTGCCAAAACAAAAACGAGCGGATGGAAAGAAATCTGGATGGCACCAACTTCTTTCGTGTGGATTCCAAGAGATTTTATTACGGTTGGAATCAGGAGAAACGAAACGCCGCTCCCCAGAAGAATCCCGCCGGCAATCCCAGCCGACCCAATCAACACCATCTGTTTTTGAACCAGGCGGTGGATTTGTTTCCCCGTCATTCCTACTGTTTGAAGAAGTCCATAATAGCGGACATTGCCCGAAACCGAGAGATACAGAATGTTATAAATCAAAAGATAAGCACACAGACATGTGACCAGCGCCAGTCCCAGCACGCCGATCACAATCTGAACGGAGTACGCAAAATCAACTGTAAAAAACATGCGCTGTGTCTTTTCCAGATTCATACTTTCTATCAACGCATCCTGCTCGCTTTGCGACATCAGTTTTTGTTGAAAATCAAAATAAAATCGTCCGGAATTTACACTGTTGAGGTCTTGTCCAGACTGATCATAAAACGCTTTCGACATATAAAAGACCTTCTGTGCTCCATAACCACTCCAGATTCCGGAGATATGAAACTCCTTTGTATATTCTCCGAATTGATCGCCATAGGTCATCGTAAAGGTATCGCCCAATCCCAGTCCTTCCAGACCACAGTTTTCCAGTGCCGCCTCTGTTACCATCACATCGTTGGCCGCCTGCGGATATTCACCTTTTACCCATTCTCTTGCAGGCGCCATCATCTGGTTCCAGTATGTATCGTCCGCCCAGAGAAACCCAATATTCAACGTATCATCTGCTTCCGTCGCAATTGCATATCCTGTCCAAGCACAGATTCCCATGGCTGTGATATCCGGGTTATTTTCGCACAATTCCCGTTGTTCTTCGGTCAAACCATACAGAATGGCATCAAATTCCGCACCATTCAACCGGATGTTCTGGATCCGCTGCATTTTAAAATAGGTCATGCCTACCGTGAATACACTGAAAATCATAAAGGCCGACAAAACCACCGCGACAAACAGGATCAAGCTTCTGCGTCTGTTGCTGTACAGGGATCGCTTTGCCATTTTTGTGAGAATGGCACCGTTGTTATTCTTTAACATTGATGCCACCACTTTCTACAATTCTGCCATCCTCAATGTGAACGATGCGATCTGCAAGCTGTGCAATGTCATTATCATGGGTAATCAGAATGATCGTTTGGGAAAATGCTTCCGCCGCTACCTTGAGTAAGCCAATAACGTCGTGACTGGTTGCCGTATCCAGATTCCCCGTCGGTTCATCGGCCAGTATGATCGCTGGTTTGGAAGCAATGGCTCTCGCAATGGCTACACGCTGCTGCTGGCCACCGGACAGGGTATTGGGCAGTGCTTCACGTTTCTCTTGTAACTTCAGCAACGCAAGAATTTCTTCTACAAATTCCCGATTAACCCGTTTACCGTCCAATTCAATGGGCAGCGTGATGTTCTCATAAACATTCAGATCCGGCACCAGATTATAATTCTGAAACACAAAACCCACTTCTCTCCGACGGAATATTGCGAGCTGTTCCTTATCCAGTTCTGCCAGATTCCTTCCGGACACACAGACCGTACCGCTGGTTGGCACATCCAACCCGCCAATCATGTGGAGCAGGGTGCTTTTTCCGCTGCCGGATTTTCCGATGATGGCAACAAATTCTCGTTCTCTCACGGAAAAATCGACACCGTCCAGCGCTTTTACCGTATTTTCCCCCAGCTTGTAATATTTCTTTAATGCCTGTGTCATCACAATATACGCATCCACTTCGGACACCTCCTTTGTTTGATAAGGCAAGCATACCGCAGAACAATCACAAACTGTTCACAATCCAAAACAATCACAAAAGTGTGATTGTTTTGGATACTATCCCCGCGGCAGACAAATCCGAAATTCCGCACCGCTGTTCACTTCCGACCGTACCTCTATGTATCCCTTTTGCAGCTCTATGATTTTTCTCGCCAGATACAGGCCAACTCCGATCCCTTCCTGATCGTGCACCTCCGGCTCCCGGTAAAATCGGGTAAAAATTTCCGCCTGCCGTTCCGGTGCAATTCCTTTTCCAGAGTCGCGCACACTGATCTGAATGAAAATTTCCTGAATTGACACGGCAATCCGGATGCTACCTCCTACATCTGTATATTTTACCGCATTGTCAAGAATATTAAAAATCGCTTCCTCAGTCCATTTTTGATCGTGCCGTATCAATATCTCATCCGGACATTTCATAAACAACTGGATCTGTTTCCGTTCCGCCTTCGGAACAATTGTAGCCATTGCGTGACGTAATGTCGCAACCAGATTTTCCTTTCGGCTTTCAATTTGGATAACACCGGTTTCCAATCGGGACATTTTGACCATGCTCTGGAGCAGAAAATCCAGTTTTCCGGTTTGGCTCTCTACTTTTTGCAGAAACGCATGTCCCTTTTCAGACATTGGTTCTCCCTGTAAAATTTCGAGATACAGTTTTATATTTGCAATTGGTGTTCGGGTCTGATGAGAAATATCGGATATGAGTTCTTTGATCCGTTGCTTTTCCTCAAAATTTTCCGTCTCCTTACGGCGCCAGATCTGATTCACGCGCTGAAGTTTTTCCTGGACTCTACACCACAGGGTGTCACGGTCCATATTACAATGATCTGGTTCTTTTCCATCAATCATGTCATCTAGATATTGCTCCAACCTGTCTGCGAATGTTCCGACATTCTGTTGTAGCCGCCATATTCTCCAGGCCATCCCAACAGACAGCAGAATTGCGCAGGCCGTTATTATGCTTAACCCAGCCATTGATATCCCATCCCATACACATTGGAAATATACCGGTGCTGTGCATCTTCGATTTTTTTCCGAAGCCGGTTCACATTGACTGCCAGCGCATGCTTGTCCACAAACTGGCCTGCGCTGTCCCACAGTCTCTCCAGCAATACGGTGTAGGTTAAAAGCTGTCCACTGTGTTCTACAAATTCACGAAGCAAGCGGAACTCTGTCGGTGTCACAGTACAGTCCATTCCGTTGACCGTCACGTTTGCCCGGTCAAAATCAATGCACAGAAATCCGTCGTCAAACTGCGGCCTTTGCTCTGCCGTTCGTTTCAGGATCACATCGAGTTTCTTTAACAGAATTTTCATCGAAAACGGTTTAGTAATATAATCCTCGGCACCACATTCATATCCTGCTAAAACATCTTCTTCCAGATCTCTGGCAGTCAAAAACAACACGGGGATCTTTTGTCTCATTCTGATCCATTTACAAAAAGAAAATCCATCTCCATCCGGCAAATTTATATCCAACAATATCAGATCGGCACCCTGTGTCAGATAACCATCCCTCGCCTCCTGCAACGAATGCGCGGCAATTGTCGTATATCCTTCCTTTTCCAGAACATAGCAAAGGCCTTGATTCAATTCCCAGTCATCTTCCACAACTAACAGTTTCTTCATTTTTCTCAACCCCTTCCAAAACAATCCGGTATCCGCAGAATGAAAACAAAAACCGTATCCATTATAATCCGATACGGTTTTTGTTCTTTGTTATTCAGATAAAAAAGCTCTGTCAATCAGTGCTCATCCACATCATGAGCGAGTACTTCTCCGGTCTGTACACTGATATCGCAGCTGTATTCCTTTGTTCCGACATCAAATTCAATGTCATAGACTTCCTGTCCATCTTCCTGCTCTTTTTTGACCTGCAGATTGGTCACATCATCCTTGGATACCTGAAAGTGCGTATATGCCTGTTCCAATGCCTGTTCCTGCGTCAATGGCGTGGTGGTTTGCGCCGTCGGTGCATCCGCTCCTCCAGTAGTCGTACCCGAGGTCGTATCGTCGTCGGTTGTGCCGTTTTGCTTTGTATCCGGCGCCTGATACTGGGTCACGGAACTCTTTTCGATGGTGCCATCTTCATCAACTTCGTACCGAAATGATTGCGTATCGGTGTGAAACTCGAAGCCGAATTCTCCTTCATCTTTGGTCTCTTTCGTCAGTGTTACATCGTCGGCCGATACCCCTGCGTCTTTCAGTGCAATGTTATAAGCCTCCTCTTTGGAAACCTTCGATCCACACGCAGCAAGCAGTGCAACCAGACAAAAACATACGAGTATTGTACCCCATTTCTTCATGTCAAATGTCCTCCTTATTTCGCCGATCCGGCTGTTATAATCATGTACAAAATATGTACAAAATATGCACATAACTTCCTTCTCTGTGAATAGTATTTGCAGTTACTAGAAATTCATGTCACTTTTTTTGATCGCTCCCGTTTCATAATAGCACGAAGTACAAAAACCGTACCGGCACAGGTCGAATACGGTTTTTGTACAGAATCAGACTCAGTAAAAAGTTGCAACCTCATCTTCCGGCCCTTCGGTCGGCTCCACGGCTGTGGCCGTCAGAACAGGCCCCTTTTCTCCATAAGCGGCATGGTACTTGTTGGCAACTTTTGCCGTCACTTTGACCCAACTGTTGTCTTTGACATTCTGTACCTGCTTCCAGTTACAGATCAACCCGGCAAAAATAATATCGTCGGCACAGCAGTTCATGACCGGGCGCCCCACAATAAAGCAACCTTTCGGCAGCTGGTCTGGGCGCACCTTTGCCTTCGCGATAAATTGTACCGTCTTTTTGTCATACTTCTCCAACTCCTCGGAGAGATCGCGGTACCAGATCGCATAGTTTTCATTTGCAACTTCGATAACGGGCGCATTGATGTCAAAAGGCAATGGATCCTCGATGTTATCGTATTCCACTTCACCAGTGGCATCTTCATAGACAATCTCTGTCCGACGGCTGACTGCGCGGACAATTTTATGCAGCTCCAGCTTGTCCATTGTGGGCGCATAGCGGTTGAAGGCAAGAAATTCACAGCTTTTCAGCTTGTCTACCACCAGACCACGCATATTGGTATTATAATTCAGAAATGTGGTGGCGTCTGCAAACATGAATTCCTGATAAACCTGCCAGCCTTCCGGCATTGCCTGATAAAAATTATCCAGCATCCACATACCGTTGTATTCCACAACAACGCGACCGGCATTGCAGTCATTCTGATAGGCAGTCAGATTCTCCGGCGTCAGATCCTCTTCATCCTCAATAACACGGAGAAAGACAGTAGCGTCCACAAATTTGTCGGGTTCATACTCCTCCACACCCTCTTCGCAGATCAGCAGTAGCGTTGGCTCTTCAAAGGAAAATCTCGGATCCTCCAGCGTCTCCTGGATAAATCGGGTTTTTCCGGACTCCAGAAAACCGGTAAACAGATAGACAGGGGTTTCTTTCATTAGAATCTCCTCTTTTTCGTCTTAATGTTCCACATGGAAGAGATGTGCCAGGGCATGCTCATCAAGCTTGGAACCGATCACGCAGAGGCGCCCAGTCACAGCAGCACTGCCGCAGCGGACATGGCTTTCCCCGGGAACATAATCAAAGTGGATCCACTTACCATCTTTTCC
The DNA here is from genome assembly GCA_050944035.1 of Oscillospiraceae bacterium. Classification (GTDB taxonomy): domain Bacteria; phylum Bacillota; class Clostridia; order Oscillospirales; family Oscillospiraceae; genus JBMNQH01. The sequence continues at coordinate 202,648 of JBMNQH010000002.1, forward strand.
AGCAAGAATACCCTTGGAACGCAGAACCATACCATACTTGCTCTCATCCAACGCATCCAGAATTTCTTCAATCTCTTCTCTGGTATATTTATGTGCAGTTTCCACGCCCCAACTGGTAAACACCTCATCCGCATGGTGGTGATGGTGATCATGGTCATGATCGTGGCAGCCACAGGAGCATGCTCCGTCATGGTCATGGCCATGATCATGGTCGTGGTCGTGATGATGCTCATGACCGTGGTCGTGGTCGTGATGATGCTCATGACCGTGGTCATGGTCGTGGTGATGCTCATGACCGTGGTCGTGGTCGTGATGATGCTCATGGTCATGCTCTGCTTCTTCTGCCAGACGCTGAAGTTCCAGTTCCAAAGTATTCTTCCGTTCCATGGTTTCCAGAATCATCTTACCACCCAACTGATCCCAAGGTGTCGTGATGACCGCGGCATCCTGATTATGATCCAGAATCAAATTGATACACTCGTCCAATTTCTTTTCCGAGATATTGTCCGTTCTACTCAAAATGATGCAGCTTGCATGTTCAATCTGGTTATTGAAGAACTCGCCGAAGTTCTTCATATACATCTTGCATTTTGTAGCATCTGCTACCGTTGTGAACGCATTCAGCTGGATTTCATCGGAATCCACATCCTGCACTGCCCGGATGACATCAGACAGTTTGCCCACACCAGATGGCTCAATCAGAATACGATCCGGATGGAACTCATCCAGCACCTTCTTCAACGCTGCGCTGAAATCGCCAACGAGACTGCAGCAGATACAGCCAGAGTTCATCTCGGTAATTTCAAGACCGGCATCCTGCAGGAAACCGCCGTCTACACCAATTTCGCCGAATTCATTTTCAATCAGAACCAGCTTCTCACCGGTGTAGGCTTCCGCAATCAACTTTTTGATCAGGGTTGTCTTACCTGCTCCGAGAAAACCAGAAAAAATATCAATTTTTGTCATTGTAATCCATCTCCTAACGATAATGATTATATCACTGCTGTCAACATTTTAAGCGGCTGTAACGGAAATGTTTTCCGCTTCTTTTTATTGTATTCAGGATATCACGTGCCCCGGTGAATGTCAAAATATCGTATACATTTTTTAAAGAAATTTCATTGCCCTCTTGACATCTCTGCAAAATTGGATATAATAATTATCAGCATATGTTAATAACTATTGCGTCTGAATTTCCTATGAAAAGGATGGTATCTTATGAAACTCGCAGTTCCCTATGAAAACGGTAATATTTATCAGCATTTCGGCCATACCGAACAATTTAAAGTTTATGTGGTGGAAGATAACACCATCCTCTCCTCTGAAGTGGTTCCCACCCTTGGCAGCGGCCATGGCGCGCTGGCCGGATTTTTGCAGGAGCTTGGCATTGACACCCTAATCTGTGGTGGTATTGGTGCAGGCGCAAAAAATGCCCTGGCTGAAGTCGGCATTCAGTTGTATGGCGGCGTTTCCGGCAGTGCTGATACCGCTGTACAAAGTTTTCTGGATCGTACACTCTCATACAATCCCGACGTTGCCTGCAACCATCATCATGAAGGCGACCATGCCTGTGGTTCCCATGGCTGCGGAACGCATTCCTGCCATTGATGTCTCACGCTTAAACAACTTGATTGATTCTCTCCCTCCTTTGGTTATTTCTCTAACCTCCAGATGCGTTTCCACCAAAACCTCTTTTCAGAGCCCGGACAGACAACTGCCTGTCCGGGTTCCTCTTTTGCAGGATAAAAATTTTTTGAAGCTATTGACAAATCAGAAAAAGTTGAGTAGCATTAGAGAATAACTTGATATCAAAAGCAATGAGGAAGAAAAGTAGCATGGCAAATCATCCGCAGTGAGCGCGGGGCAGTGGAAACCGTGTGACAGAGGTCATGTGAAGAACACTTCGGAGCTGCAATCTGAACGCGAAATCTCGTCAGTAGGTGCGCCGTTTTCTGTACGTCAGTCAGAGTGATTTTCATGTGAAATCATGAGAGATCGGATCTTCCGATAAAATAGGTGGTACCGCGGGTGCACAGTTGCTCGTCCTATTGCATGTATAGGCGAAGCTGACTGTGCTTTTTCTTTTGCTTTGCCGAATTTTTACTTTGAAGGAGTATTTTCCGTATGCAGCATATTGATATTAAGAATGTCCTGACACAGGAATCCTATCTGAACCAGGAAGTAACCGTCTGTGGCTGGGTCAGAACTTCCCGCGATTCCAAAAACATGGCCTTTATGGAATTGAACGATGGCACATCTCTGCAGCATTTGCAGATCGTTGTTAACAAAGCTTCCATGACTTATCCCGAATCCGCCAAGCATCTGGGCGCTTCTCTTTGCGTCAAGGGTATCGTTGTTCCAAACATGAAGCAGACCGGTGTGGAAATTAACGCCACTGAAATCACCGTGCTTGGCGACTGTTCCGCAGATTATCCGCTGCAAAAGAAGTATCAGAAATTGGAAACACTGCGCGAAACACCGCATCTGCGTGTCAGGACCAACACCTTTAATGCAGTCTTTCGCGTTCGTTCAGTTATGGCAAGCGCTATCCACCGCTATTTCCAGGAGCGCAATTATATCTATGTCAACACACCGCTGCTGACTGCCAGCGACTGCGAGGGGGCAGGTGAAGTTTTTCAGGTCACTACCATTGGTTACTCCGACAAGTTTGAAAGTGCTGAAGAGTACTATGCCAACGACTTTTTCGGCAAACGCGCCGGTCTGAGCGTCTCCGGTCAGCTGGAGGGTGAAATGGCGGCCATGGCACTGGGCAAGATTTATACCTTTGGTCCCAGTTTCCGTGCAGAGAACAGCAACACTCCGCGTCACGTTGCAGAATTCTGGCATGTGGAACCGGAAGTTGCGTTTGCAGAACTGCCCGACATCATCAAGATTGCAGAAGAAATGATTAAGTATATCATCCGTGACGTCATGGAAAAATGTCCCGAAGAACTGGCCTTCTTTGAACAGCGCTTTGAAAAGGGTCTGCTTGAGAAGCTGAACAGCGTGGTCAGCAATGATTTCGCGATCGTGGACTACAGCACTGCAATTGACCAGCTACTGGCCTCCGGAAAGCAGTTCGAATACCCCGTTTCCTGGGGCTGCGACCTGCAAACCGAGCATGAACGCTATATTACCGAAGAAATTTACAAAAAGCCCGTATTTCTCACCAACTATCCCAAAGACATCAAGGCCTTCTATATGAAGCAGAACCCGGATGGTAAGACTGTTGCCGCCACAGACCTTCTGGTGCCGGGTGTCGGGGAGATCATCGGCTGCAGCGAACGGGAAGCCGATTATGAGAAGCTGGTACAGCTCATGACCGAACGCGGCATGAATCTCGACGAATACCACGATTATCTCGACCTCCGCAAGTTCGGCTCTGTCCCGCACAGTGGCTTTGGTCTCGGCTTTGAACGCATCATCATGTACGTCACCGGCATGAGCAACATCCGTGATGTGATTCTCTTCCCCCGTACGGTCGGCAACATTCGTTAAGGAGAATGGACTGTATGAAACAATTACAACTCCCGGAGGGTTATACTCCAAAACTGGCGCTGCGTGAAACACAGCGTGCCATCAAAATCGTCAAAGACACCTTCCAGAACGGGCTCTCCAAGGCTCTGAATCTGGACCGTGTTACCGCACCTATTATCGTCACCAAGGAAAGCGGAATCAACGACGACCTCAACGGTGTAGAGCGTAAGGTTGAGTTCAGTATGATGGAAATCGAGGGTACCGCGCAGGTGGTACAGTCCCTTGCAAAATGGAAGCGAACTGCACTTGCGAGATACAACTATCAGCCCGGCGAAGGTATTTATACCGATATGAACGCCATCCGGCGGGATGACAGTGTGGACAATCTGCACTCTATCTTCGTCGATCAATGGGATTGGGAACGTGTGATCACACCCACAGACCGCAACCTGGAATTCCTGAAAGACATCGTAAAACAGATCGTCAAAGTTCTGGCGGCAACCAAAGCTACGCTGAATGCGATTTTCCCGCAACTGACGGTCTCCATTTCCGAAGAAGTTTTCTTCATTACCACACAGGAACTGGAGGATCTCTATCCAACTCTCTCTTCCAAAGAACGGGAAGACCGTATCGTCAAAGAACACAAAACCGTATTTCTGATGCAGATTGGCGATGTTCTGAAAAGCGGCGAGAAGCACGATGGCAGAGCACCGGACTATGACGATTGGACGCTGAACGGCGATATTCTGATCTGGAATGACACTCTGCAACATGCCTTCGAGGTCTCCTCCATGGGTATTCGCGTCGACAGAGACGCCCTGAAGCGTCAGCTTGTTCTCTGCGATGCGGAAGAGCGGATGGCATTCCCTTATCACAAGGGTGTTTTGGAAGAGACGTTGCCGCTTACGATCGGCGGCGGCATTGGACAGTCCCGCATCTGTATGCTGATACTGGAAAAGGCGCACATCGGCGAAGTACAGGTTTCCATCTGGCCGGAAGATATGATCCAAACGTGTAAAGAAAACGGGATCATTTTGCTGTGATAACCCCATATAATATAATACAAAACAGGGCGTCGGGTTTTGTTCCGACGCCCTGTTTTTTCGCTCTTTCTTATGGAGAAGTTATACCGTCTCATTGACAACTTTCGGTTGCTTTTCCGCCGCTTCAGAAGTGTACAGCGGTTTGATAACTGTCCGGAACATGCGGAACATAAAGAATACACAGATGGCCACAGCAAAAATTTCAGCAAACGGGAACGCCAACCAGACATGATCCACATTGCCGGAAAGTGATAGGAGATAGGCCACAGGCAACAGTACAACAAGCTGACGAATCATGGAAACAATTAAGCTGGCCAGGCCATGTCCCAGCGCCTGAAAAACCGAACAGCTTACAATGTTGAATCCGGCGAACAAAAAGCTGATACTGATAAGCCGAAGCGCAATGACACCGACGGCGTACAAATCCTGATCGGCATTGAACAGACTCAGCAGTTTATCAGGGAAAACCTGGAATACGAGCAGTCCCAGCAGCATATATCCCGTCGCATAGATTGCGCTCAATTTTACGGTTTTTATCAAACGGTTCGGCTGTCTCGCTCCATAGTTGTAGGCAATAATTGGAACCATCCCGTTGTTCAAACCAAAGATCGGCATGCAGACAAAGCTCTGCAACTTGAAATAGATGCCCAGAACATTGACCGCTACCATCGTCATCCCAATCAGGATTCGATTCAATGCAAACGTCAGAACCGACGTAATGGAAGTCATGATAATGGAGGGCAGACCCACCGCATAGATACGGGCAATGGTTTGCTTACAGGGGCGGAATCCCCGAAACCGTATGGTAATTTCTTTGTTCTTTTTAAAGTTAAACACACAGGCGATCATCATCGCCACAATCTGACCGATTACCGTCGCGATGGCAGCGCCGGCGACCCCGAACCGAAGATGCCCGTTGATACCGGAAATCAGAATCGGGTCGAGGATGATGTTGATAATGGCACCAATGCCCTGCGTAATCATCGTCAGAAACGTTCTTCCCGTTGCCTGCAAGAGGCGTTCAAATGTAATCTGGCCGAATATTCCAAAGGAAGCAACCGTACAAATGCTCAAATATTGTACGCCGTACTCAATAATCTCAAGGTCATCCGTCTGTTTGGAAAAGTACAGTCGCGTACAGGTCAAACCCAGAACAAAAAAGACCAGAAAACTGAGCAGCGCCAGGAAAATGCCGTTGACCGCCGCCTTGTTGGCCTGATCAAATTTTCTCTCACCAAGGCTTTTGGAGAGCAGGGAGTTGATACCAACGCCCGTGCCGACCGCAATGGAAATCATCAGGTTCTGGACTGGGAATGCCAGAGAAACGGCAGAGAGTGCCTGTAGACTGTAATGAGAGACGAAGATACTGTCAACAATGTTGTACAATGCCTGCACCAGCATCGAGATAATAATGGGAACAGACATGTTCAGGAGAAGTTTGTTCACGGGCATCACGCCCATTTTGTTTTCGCTAAGAGATGCCATAAAATTTCCTTTCCAAAATATTATTGTTTATTACCGGGACAGGACTGGCAGGAACCTGTACAACTTGAGGGACATATATCCGGCTGCCGTTTCTGATTCCAGCGCCGCAGCCGGACACGGAAGATCTGGGCCGCCGCACAACCACAGATCACGCCGAGCAAAACTCCGCCCAAAATATCAGACGGGTAATGCACATACAAATACATACGGGAAAATGCGATCAGGAGGGCCACGCAAAAGGCGGGATATCGCAATCGGCTGTGCGTACAGTACAGCGCTGTGACCGCGGCAAAGGACGCCGCGGTGTGGCCGGATGGAAATGAGTAATCCGATGGTTTTTGAATCAGCAGCTCTACCGCAGTATTGACATCAAAGGGTCTGATTCTTGCCACCAGGTTTTTTAAAATCCCATTGCAGAGAATCAAATCCAGAATCAGCGCAATAGAAACTACAATACCACAACGCCTAGTTTTTGGAATCAACAACAGAGCTGCCGCCAGGAGAATCCAGATTATGCCTGCATCACCGAGATGGGTGATCGTAGAAAAAATCTTGTCCAATCCCTGGGTTCGGCAATGTTGTTGTAAAAAGTCGAGTATTTGAAAATCAATGCCCGTAATCATCCAGTCAACCTCGTTTCCCGTCTTGCGAAATTCTAAGAAAAACAGTCATTCCCACAGAGCCCACTCCATGCAAACAACAAATTTGCAGACTCCTTTTATTATATCACGCTTACCCCGGAAACAAAATGGATGAAGATACCAAAGCTATCCTTTTGAGAATTTGAAACGCGGGTATTTTTTCATAAATCACAGCAAAAGCCCGTGTGAACAACCAGTTGTCCACACGGGCTTTTTTCAACGTTGTTTGTTCATTCCATCAGGAAGCGGACCAGGTTGTCCCATCGCTGAATGTAACAGAAATGACGCTGATTTTCTGGATTGACGTTGTCTTTTTGTTTTCATTCAGCATCCAGTAATATCCAGCATCATCCAGAGTTTTGATCGAAACGTTGCTCATCTTTCCGGTAAAGCTGTTGTTTAGGCCACTGGTATCCACTGTGGGCTTTCCATTGACATCATAGCAATAGAATCGTACACGGAAGGATGTGATGGTTTTGGTTCCGACATTACGGAAGTACATGGTCACTCTCGGTGCACTCCCACTGGTATTGATGCTGTAGGATGCAACCGCCAACGGACCATTGATTTTGCTTTGCCATTTGTTTGCAACATAGCGCATCTCATTTTGAAAGACTGCCTTTGTCTTGGCATCGTTGGTATTGGCAATCCCCTGTTCCAGACATTGGATTGCACTCTCGTAGTTGCCGTTGCTGACATAGGAGGCAGATTTTTTCAGCGTATTGTACTCAAATTCGGTGTACCAGCCAACTGCGCGCCACTCCGCTACCTCTTCCTTCGGCACCACGCGGGTTCGGCCATCCGGCGCATATAGCATGGTTACGGGATACGTGTACCAGCCGACTGCTTCCCACTCCGCTACCTCTTCCTTCGGTACCACGTGGGTTCGGCCATCCGGCGCATATAGCATGGTTACGGGATACGTGT